>LUZK01000032.1 GCA_001603595.1 Bacteroidales bacterium Bact_19 | reverse complement strand
TCTCAAGTAAATGCAACAATTACTCCCGTTGGTCCTTTCTGTCAGACTGATGCTGCTGTTACTTTGAATGCTGCCACTCCCGATGGTACTTGGTCAGGTAATGGCGTTGTCGGTAATACTTTCGATCCCGCTTTAGCAGGTCCGGGAGACCATATAATCCAATATGTGGTTACTAACGGGGCTTGCTCTGATACTGACACGGAAACTATACATGTGGACTCTCAAGTAAATGCAACAATTACTCCCGTTGGTCCTTTCTGTCAGACTGATGCTGCTGTTGCTTTGAACGCTGCCACTCCCGGTGGTACTTGGTCAGGAAATGGCGTTGTCGGTAATACTTTCAATCCCGCTTTAGCAGGTCCGGGAGACCATATAATTCAATATGTGGTTACTAATGGGGCTTGCTCTGATAATGATACTGAAATAATACATGTTGATAGCTTTATTAACCCCATAATAACAGTTTCAGGTCCATATTGTGAAAACGATCCATCAACAACATTACAAGTAAATGTTCCGGGAGGTTTATGGTCAGGAACCGGAATCATTGACATAACAGCCGGAGTTTTTGCTCCATCAATAGCCGGACAAGGGGATCATATAATTACATATAACTTTGTAAATGGGGCTTGTTCGTCATCAGCAAATACAATAATACATGTTGACCCAGTTATTTCCGCTGAAATAGTTTTACCACCTTCGCCGATTTGCCATGATTACGGAATAATAACCTTGCAAAGTATTAATCCGGGCGGAATTTGGTCAGGAACAGGCGTTGTGGGAAATACGTTCAATCCTTTAATTGCGGGACAAGGCGACCACAACATATCATACACTATTGTTTTTGGAGCTTGTTCATCACAAAGCCAGACCATTATCCACGTTGATACTATTCCGGTTATCAACGTTACAGGTATAGGACCATTCTGTGAAAGTACGGATTTTGCATACCTGCAAGCTTCTCCTAATGGAGGGATATGGAGTGGTGTCGGTGTAACTAATCCAGTAACTGGACAGTTCTCCCCTCTTTTCAGTGGCCCTGGAGATCACACTGTAACATATACAGTAGTTAACGGAATGTGTTCTACTCAATCATCAATTACGGTTCACGTAGATAATTATTTAGATCCTACTATTACACCAATAAATAATGTTTGCCAGAACGGACCTCAAATATCTCTTCAAGCTGCAACTTCTGGAGGTATTTGGGCAGGACCAGGAATAATTGATCCGGTTAACGGAATTTTAGATCCTTCATTAGTTGAACATGGTAACAATACAATGACTTATACCATAACTAACGGGAGTTGTATTTCAACAGACCTTCATATTTATCAAGTTGATGCATTTATAAGTGCAGAAATTTTATCTGATCCGGGAAGCGTATGTCTTAATGCATCTCCATTTCAATTAATATCTCAAAATCCCGGAGGTACTTGGTCAGGACAAGGGATAGGGAATCCTTCTACAGGAACATTTATACCTTCTCAAGCAGGTGTAGGAATTCACACAATCTCATATACAATAATCAATGGTGCTTGTATTGATACAGATCAAATACAAATTGAAGTTATAAATGTTCCGAATACTTCAATTAATCCTTCAGGCCCATACTGCGAAACAGAATCGGATGTAGTACTCACAGCTGCAACCTCCGGAGGTGTTTGGTCTGGCACAGGTATCACTGATCCGAACTCAGGAGTTTTTAGTCCTTCAGCAGCAGGACCCGGAGTTCATTTAATCAGTTATTCTATAACAATTGGCTCTTGCTCTTCAACTTCAACAACTAACATAATTGTTAACAGTTCTGTTGATGCTACAATTACTCCTATAACTCCTGTTTGTCAAAATGTAGGTAATATTCCATTAAATGCAGCAAATCCCGGAGGTATCTGGTCGGGAACAGGAGTTGTCGGTAACAATTTCAATACTTATATTGCAGGCGTTGGAAATCATCAAATTTCATACACTGTTACTAATGGAGCTTGTTCCGATACCGATGAAATTACTATAACTGTAGATGAATTTATTCCTGTTAATATAACTCCGGTATCATCTTTATGCTTAAATTCAACACCAATTATTCTTAATGCCTCTATTCCTGGTGGTGTTTGGTCAGGACAGGGAATCACAGATCCAAATGTCGGAATATTCGATCCTTCCCAGGCCGGAGCAGGCAATCATAATATTCTATACTCTTTTATAAATGGATCTTGTATATCTAATGCTATTACAAACATAGCCGTAAATCCTTTACCTGTTCCAATTATCTCAGGACTTAATCAAGAATATTGTCAATTTGAAAACTTTACAGTTGTTATAGTATCACCTCCTGGTGGAACACTAAGCGGCCCCGGTATTCAAGGATTTACCTTCAATCCATCAATCGCAGGTCCCGGAGTACATACAATAACTTACAATGTAACAAATACATTTAATTGTTCGGAGACTGCTCAAACTACAATTACAGTTCATCCATCAATACAACCTGAAATTATTATTCCAGGAAATCAATTCTGTTTTAATGCCCCTATTGTAAGTCTTGATGCTATCCCAACAGGAGGTATATTTTCAGGTCCGGGAATAGTTGGTTATAAATTTGCTCCTGAAGTAGCTGGCAGTGGTACGCATAACATAAGTTACATTTATACTGATGAAAATAATTGCCAAAATTATGCGTCTGTTCAAGTTGAAGTTAGTACACCTATAGAAATAAACATAACTGGAGAAAATCCCGCATGTTTTGGTTCCCCGACAGGAAGTTTACATGCTGTTGTTAGTGGCGGTGTACCTGATTATTCGTATCAATGGAACGATCCTGAAAATAGTACTACTCCAAATATTTCAAATCTAACTGCGGGCACCTATAATCTTACAGTAACAGACCAATGGTCTTGTTCGTTAAGTGCTAACTATAATTTAATAAGTCCTTCTCAATTAAATGTAAATATTTCAAGCCAAAACAATCCTTCTTGTAATGGTTACAATAACGGTTCTATTATGTGCACTGTGAATGGAGGTACAGCTCCGTACAGCTTTACTTGGGATAATGTAAATTCAAGCAATTCAATTTTACTTAGCTCTGTCGGTGCCGGCACATATACTGTTACTGTTACTGATTATCATGGATGTACAGGTACTGCCACCGGAACATTAACAGAACCGGATGAATTAGTAACAGAAATTGTTAATGTTAATCATATCCCATGTGCAGGACAAAATTCAGGCTCTGCATCTGTAATGGCAACAGGAGGTACACCTCCGTATTCATATTTATGGAACAATCCTGCTCAAACACCTTTAGCTACGGCACAAAATCTCCCTGCCGGAACTTATACAGTAACAGTTACTGATAGTAATGGTTGTACGAGTACTTCAACTGTTAGTATTGAACAAACTGATCAACTAAACATTGCACTAAACTCTACAGATGTTGTTTGTACACTACATCCTGGCAGTGCAAGTGTTTCGGTATCGGGAGGAACAGCACCTTACTCTTATAACTGGTCTAACGGAAGCAATACTACAAATATAGATAATTTACTGCAAGGAACTTATTACGTTACAGTTCGGGATATAAATAATTGCAGCTCTTCAGGTTCGGTTAACATTGGAATCAGTGGGTCAATTCATACATCAATATCATTAGAACAACCCGTTATCTGTGCTGGAAGTGCCACAGCCGTACTATTAGCAAATTCTCAAAATGGAATTTCTCCGGTTTATTATCACTGGTCTAATGGAATACAAAACAATATAAATACAAATATAAGTTTTGGTACTTACAGTGTAACTGCTACAGACGCCTGGGGTTGTACAGGAACTGCTCAAATCAGCGTTGAAGATGCTCCATGGATACAAATTTCGGGAACAGTAATCGGAGCCGGATGTACTGATCAATCAACCGGATCTATAAGTATTTCAATTACAGGTGGTCGCGCTCCATATTTCATAAGCTGGAGTACAGGTGCTACCACTTCAAATATTAGTGGACTTGCTCCGGGTAATTACAGTGTTACAGTAACTGATGCTAACAATTGTACCGCTGCAAAAACATTTACTGTAAACAATCCTCAGTATCCTTTATCAGCTCAAATAATAAAATCCGACATCACCTGTAAAGGGAACAACGATGGCATTATTACAATCAACCCATCAGGTGGAACACCTCCATACTCATACTTATGGCAATTTGGCAATAATAGTTTTACCGGAAGAACAGCTTCAAATCTTTCTCCGGGCAACTATCTAATAAGTGTTTTCGACAATAATGGTTGTGAATGGAACAGCTCTATTATGATTTACGAACCTGAAGAATTAGATTATAACTATATAAGCATCAACCCAAGCTGTATAGGTAATAATGATGGTTACATAGAAATTTCTATAACAGGAGGTAACCCACCGTACCTTATCTCTTGGGCAGACCAAACTGCTCCTATAGAATATATTACAGGATTAAGCCAGGGAACTTACAGTTTCACCATTACTGATAATAACGGTTGTAAAAAACGTACTGAATACATAACCTTGATTGACGAAGATGTGGAATGTATAATTATTCCTAATGCTTTCACACCAAACAATGACGGAATTAACGACACCTGGATAATCGAAAACATAGGTCTTTATCCATGGGCACAAATTGAAGTATTCAATAGATGGGGACAACTTGTTTTTGAAGGAAAAGGCAACGGAGCCCCCTGGGATGGTACATGGAACGGAAAACCTGTTCCAACCGGATCTTACGTTTACACAGTGGATTTATTTAATGGAACAAAATACTGCGGAATAGTTACAGTCGTTCGCTGATTACTAGTAGATGTAATAAATAAAAAACGAAAAGGCTTAATAAGCCCTTTCGTTTTTATTCTCGTAAAAATTTATAAATGAAGTATTCACAACTTTGTTTCCACCGGGGGTTGGATAATTTCCGGTAAAATACCAATCCCCTTTGTTATTCGGACAAGCTTTATGCAAGTTCTCCACTGTCTGAAAAATAGTTTTAAATTCTGATTTTATAGCTGTGTTTTGTGTTATTAAAAATGAAATTTGATCTGCAATTTCTTGATTAGTAAATTCTTTATAAATGTTTTTAACATAATTAACTATGTCCTCTTTGGGTAGATTTTGCTGTGCTTTACATAATTTATATGTTTCGTCAATGATATTTTCTTTGCCTTTTTGTTTCAACAAAGAAATTGCTGCTTGAAAGGCAATAAAATCACCGATTTTTGTCATATCAATGCCGTAACAATCCGGATATCTGATTTGAGGAGCCGAAGAAACAATAATTATTTTTTTTGGTTTTAACCTGTCTAACATCTTCAAAATACTTTGTCGAAGAGTTGTTCCTCTTACAATACTATCATCAATAATAACAAGTGTGTCTTTACCCTGACGAACAGTTCCATAGGTAATATCATAAACGTGTTCTACCATTTCGTTACGGTCTTCGTCCTGAGTTATAAATGTACGCATCTTAACATCTTTCACAGCTATTTTCTCAACTCTGGGACGCATTTCCAGTATTTCGCGCATCTCGTCATCAGAAATTTTTCCGCATTTTTCTCGCATAAGTTTAATCTTACGATTATTCAGAAAAGTCTCCAAACCTTTTAACATGCCAAGAAAAGCGACCTCACTAGTATTGGGAATATATGAGAACACGGTGTTTTCAAAATCTTCGTTTATTTCTTGAAGGATTTGAGGGACAAGCAATTCGCCTAATTTTTTTCGTTCCTCGTAAATATCAAAATCAGTACCTCGAGAAAAATAAATACGTTCAAAACTACAAGATAACTTTTCTTCCGGCACTCTTATCAATTGCTTAATAATGTTTCCGTCTTTTTTAATTACAAGTGCATAACCGGGTTCCAGTTCGATAACCTTTTCGGCAGGGACATTTAAAGCTGTTTGAATTACGGGTCTTTCGGAAGCTGCAACAAAAATCTCTTCATCCTTATAATAAAATGCAGGTCTGATACCCCATGGATCCCGAACAATAAAAGCATCCCCATGTCCGATTACTCCTCCCATAACATAACCACCATCCCAGTTATGCATTGCTTCCTTAAGAATTTTTGATATATTTATATTCTTTTCAATTAACCCGCTTATCTGGTAATTACTATAACCTTGATTTTTATATTCTCTGAAAAGTTTTTGATTTTCCTCATCAATAAAAAGTCCTATTAATTCTAAAGCAGTAACGGTATCGGAATACTCTTTCGGATTTTGTCCAAAATCAACCAAAAACTGGAATAATTCGTCAACATTAGTTAAATTAAAATTTCCTGCAAGTGCCAATGTCTTTGTACGCCAATTGCTAACCCTTAAAAATGGATGTACATATTCAACATTATTTTTACCAAAAGTCCCATATCTAAGATGCCCCATGTACAATTCTCCAGCAAACTCAACATTTTGTTTTATCCATTCTGCATCATCGTTCTTGTTGGGATTTCTACTCAAAACTTCATCAAAGTTTTTATATATTTCCTTAAAATTATCAATTATAGGTGTTGATGATGCTGAACGCTTTCTATACATATATTTTACTCCGGGAGGAGTATCTAATTTTAAACATAAAACACCCGCTCCATCTTGCCCTCGATTATGCTGCTTTTCAACCAACAAGTACAATTTATTAATTCCGTAATTCCATGTCCCGTATTTCTCTTTGTAGTATGAAAGTGGTTTGAGCAAACGCAACATCGCAATACCACATTCGTGTTTTATCTGATCACTCATATTTTTTCAATTTTGCCTCACAAAACTAATTCATTTAAACTAAAAATCATAATTGCTTTTTTAGAAATATTTATATTCATTTTTTTAATTACCTTTCAAGCTAATACAGATAAATCCACAACAATTTTTGTTAAATTTTCTATCAAATTTTAAATTTTGTTTATCTTTGATAGGATTTATTTCTAATAATAAAAACAATTTTTAATAAAATGAAAAATATAGCTTTAATTTGTATTATTATAACAATCATTGCTTTTAACACTTTTGGACAAAATTATTGTAACATAAGAGATTTTTATGGAGATTTCATCCTTGTAAACAAAATGAACTGGAAAGGTAAAGAATATATATCAACATCCATAAAAGAACCTGATGTCCCTAATTGTGCCTCAGCCCTGATTAAAAATAATTTAAAATTTATAGAATATATTTTGACTAACTTTTCGAACTTAAAAAAAATTAACGAAAAAATATTACCGATAAATGACAGTTTGACACTTCAGCAGATATTCATCGAAGAACTAAAAAAACGAAAGCTTATTTAACTCAATAATGGATAACTTAGTTAACAAAACAATAAATAAGCTTCCTAAAGATACTGTTAATATGGATGATTTATTAAATATTGCCGTAAAATATTTTTCTATTACTAAAATTACAGAAGATGATTTATATGTTGTTAAATTATGTGTTGGAACTCACGACATAATAAAAACGGAAACAGAAAGAAACCCTTTTATAGAAGCTTTTTGTTTTACCTCACTTAGCAAACATTTTATGAGTGAAGATTTTTATATTTATAAGGAACTCACTAATGAAGTTCAGGAATTGTATAAGATAAATCTCGGAATTGACAAAAGCGAGCGATTATTGAGAGCCCAAGGAGCTCTGTACTTTATGATGCGAAACAACAAAATCCTTCAGAAAATGCTAATCAGTGAATACGAACATAATAAAGAATTTCTTCCTTTTGTCCTTACTTACTAATTGGTAAAACACAAAATTCCTTCTTAAAATTTTAACATTATTAATCGTTTTCTGTTTATTAAATATGAAATATGGTATTTTATTCATATTAGTTAATTTATTATTATTTAATTCTTGCTTCGAACAAAATAATATGGCAGAAAAAGATTTAGAAAAAAGAAAGAATGAACTCTCGGACTTAGAGAAGCATGTGATCCTCTATAAAGGAACGGAACGCCCTTTTACAGGTAAATACTACAATCACTTTTCTCCGGGAATATATAAATGCAAATTATGCGGTACTCCATTGTATAAATCCGAATTTAAATTTGATTCAGGCTGCGGATGGCCATCTTTCGACGATGAATTACCAGGTGCTGTTACAAAAAAACTTGATGCCGATGGAATAAGAACCGAAATAACTTGTACAAATTGTGGAGCTCACCTTGGTCATGTTTTTTACGGCGAAGGGTTTACCCAAAAAAATGTCAGACATTGTGTTAACTCGATTTCATTAGAATTTGAAGACTATGAATCTTCACTAACTGAATTTGCAAATAACCTCGAAACTGCAATATTTGCAGGAGGCTGTTTCTGGGGAGTTGAACATTACTTTCAAAACATAAAAGGAGTTATTTCTACCGAAGTTGGTTATACCGGTGGTTATTTAGAAAATCCTACTTATAAACAAGTTGGTTACGAGAATACAGGACATGCAGAAGCCGTAAAAGTAGTTTTTGATAATTCAATAGTAAGTTTTGAAGATTTATGTAAAATCTTTTTTGAAATTCACGATCCAGAACAAATAAACAGGCAGGGACCAGATGTTGGAGAACAATACAGGTCAGAAATTTTTTATACCACAGAGGAACAAAAAATAATATCAGAAAAACTTATTGCGATTTTAATATCTAAAGGATTTAATGTAGCTACAAAATTAACGCCTGCTGGAGCATTTTATCCTGCCGAAGATTACCATCAGAAATACTATCAAAAAACCGGGAAACTACCTTATTGCCATTTTTATCAAAAGAAATTTTAAATAACACGTTTTAAACATCAGTAATGGGATGAATTAATAATTGGCAAATTTAAAAACAGGGATTTAGTTTGCAATCAACAAAAATTTTTAAGATTTTTGCAATATTTCTCACTTTCTATTGATAAATGTTAGGTTATTAAAACTATACTAAGAAATATCGTCAAGGATTTTTTACATGGGTTGCACAAATTTATTTATAATATTTTGAAAAAATTTTTTTGTACGTAATTTAAAATTTTAATTTATTTTTTACGAAAAAAACTTACCAAATCTACGCTTATACGCAATATAGTAGATGTATAACCCAACTTTTGGTAGGGGTATAAATCAGCTGACATCATCCCTAAAGAACAGACGATATTGCAAAAATTAACGAACAGAGATACGACAAAAAAAACACAACCGAAAAATGGCACATTTGGCTTTACCCAAAACAAAATAGCAATCCTCCGCAAAGCCAAAAGAGCCTTCATTTTCCAACGCCCCCAAGCCCACCCACCACCCTTGAAAACTTGTTGACAAAATTTAATGAAAACAGAAAGATTAACGATTAAAAAAATGTATTTTTGAAACTTAAAATTTAAGGATTTGATATAAATGAAACTATACGAAACATTAGAACAACAACTCAAGAAAGAACCCAACTTCGTAACTGACAACGGAGAGCTGAAAAAATGGGTGGTGCTGAACAAAGCACAGAACTTTGATGAAGAATTGATTGCGCTTTTATTGCAAGAACCCACTCTGAAAGAAAAGTTTTTCAAAGAAATTGCCGGAGTGACAGTTTTTAACCAAAACTTGTTTGTGCAGTTTTTGGAACAGAAAAACTACCTGAACGACAGTTACACCCAATACAAAAACAAAGTAGGACTAACCATTGACGGCAAATACCTGAAACAACGTAACGAAGTGGCTTTAGTGTGGCCATTTAAGGACTGCATTTTGGAAGGCGGACAAAGCCGTGAAGAAGACAAACGGGAAGAAATTTTCTTTAATGAAATTTTGGCACAAGATGAAATTACCCAGCTTTTAGAGCCAAAAGTTTTGACCAATGCAAAACGTATTGACAAAGACGGAGAAAAACCACTTGACCAATTTAACCGCGATGCCGAGCAAAACCGCAAACGCGGACTTCCCGAAGATACCATTACCGATAATCTAATTATAAAGGGTAACAACCTCCTCGCCTTACATTCCCTAAAAAAAGAATTCGCAGGGAAAGTAAAACTGATTTACATAGACCCGCCATATAATACTGGTGGTGATGCAAATATATTTACGTATAATAATACATTTAACCATTCAACATGGCTAACATTCATGAAAAATCGGTTAACTATTGCCAGAGATTTTCTTAAAAACGATGGTTTTATAGCAATAGCAATTGACCATTATGAATTAGGTTATTTAATTACCCTTGCTGATGAAATATTTGGTCAAGAAAATAGATTAGGAATTATTTCAGTCGTAAATAATCCAATGGGAAGAAATCAAGCCAAATATTTTTCGACAATAAATGATTTTATGCTTGTTTATTCAAAAAACATTGAGTTAGCGCAATTTAATAACGTAATACTTAATGAAGATTTCTTAAAGTCTTTCGACAGAGAAGATGAATTAGGCAAATACAAATTAAAGAACTTTATTCGTGTCGGTGGTGGTGATGCAAATCTCAAAGTCAATAAACAATCATTTTGGTATCCAATATACGTTAGTCCAAATTTAACTGAAATTACATTGGATAAAAAAGAAAACTTTTTTGAGATTTATCCAATAACTTCCACAGGACAAGAAAGAACTTGGAAATTATCTAAAAAATCAACAGAAAAAATATTACACGATTTAATTGCTGAAAAAGGGAGTAATGGTGTAATAAATATAATGGAAAAATATAGAGTTGAAAAAGGACAGAAAGTACCTACAATATGGAGTGATAAAAAATACAATGCTAATCATAATGGAATAAGATTATTAGAGAAAATTATTGGTAACAAAAATTTCAGTTTTCCTAAATCATTGTATACTGTCTTAGATACCGTAAAATTGTTAACAGGTCCTAATGATTTGGTTCTAGATTTTCATGCTGGTAGTGGCACTACTGGGCATGCAGTTTTGGAATTAAATAAAGAAGATAGTGGGAAAAGACAATTTATTATGGTTGAACAACTAAGCGAACATATTAATGTATGTAATAATCGTATTCAAAAAGTACTAGAATTAAATAATTCAAACCATTCATTTATTTATTTCGAACTTAAAAAATATAACCAATTTTTTATCGAGCAAATTGAAGAAGCCAAAGACACAGAAGCTCTTTTACAGATTTGGGAGCAGATGAAAGCTAAAAGTTTCTTTAAATACAGCGTAGATTTGCAGAAATTTCAGGAAAGCATTGAAGAGTTTAAGCAATTAGACCTTGCCAAACAAAAGGAATTGCTCTGTGAGATATTAGACAAAAACCAATTGTATGTAAATCTCTCATCGCTTAATGATACCGATTTTGCATGCACAGAAGAAGAAAAGAAAATAACCAAAGATTTTTATCGTTTATGAAAATAGTGCAAAAACTAAAACATGGATTTTATATTTTAGTTTTTATCATCGAAACTATAATATAAATTTTTATATTTTAGTTTGTAATACAAAACCGACAAAATGATTAGCATTGAGAATTACATAGCCGGTCAATTCATCAAACACCCAACGGGATACTCGTACTTTTTACCTAGCAAAATTAACGATGAATGGAACTGGAACGATCAAACGTTGACTACATTGTTAGAAAGAGCTGCTATAAAGTTGGGTGAATTAAATTCGTATTCCAAATTAGTGCCCAACATTGATTTATTTATACAATTGCATGTAGCCAAAGAAGCCGTTGTTTCAAGCCGTATAGAAGGCACACAAACAAAAATTGATGAGGCCTTATTGGAAGAATACGAAGTATCACCCGAACGGAGAGACGACTGGAAAGAAGTAAACAACTATATCAAGGCATTGAACTATGCTATAGCTGAATTAGAAAAATTGCCTGTCTCATCCCGTTTAATTAAACAAACCCATCGCATACTTTTAGATAGCGTAAGAGGTGAACACAAGCAACCCGGAGAGTTTAGAACCTCACAAAACTGGATTGGCGGAGCAAGTTTACTCGATGCTGTATTTATACCACCGCATCATACCCATTTAAATGAGTTGATGGGCGATTTAGAAAATTTTTTGCATAATACCCATATTCATATACCTGCCCTGATAAAAATTGGAATTGCTCATTATCAATTCGAAACCATTCATCCTTTTTTGGATGGTAACGGACGAATAGGTCGTTTATTGATTACGTTATTTTTAGTGGATCAGAAAATATTAACAAAGCCCCTACTGTATTTATCGGCATTTTTTGAAAAAAACAAAGGACTGTACTACGACAACTTAACCATTGTCCGTACCAAGAACGATATGAAGCAATGGCTCAAATACTTTCTGACAGGAGTAGCCGAAACAGCCGAAAATGCTACCCAAACCCTTTCCAAAGTAATTGAATTGAAAGCAAATCTGGATTATAGAATACATCAACAATTTGGACGAAGAACCGATAAAGCAGCCAGTTTACTTTACTACTTATTTAAAAAACCTGTTGTAAACACAAACCAGGTAAAAGAATTGACAAAAACTACCTTTAAAACCGCTAACGACCTGGTGATGGATTTTGTAAAAGCAGGCATCTTAAAAGAGGTTACGGGATATAACCGCAACAGAATATTTGTGTTTGACGAATACCTTAAATTATTTTAATCCGAAGCATAAACCAAACCATGAGTAGTGAAATATTACTATACCAATCCGATGACGGGCAGATAAAAATTCAAGTCCGCTTGGAGGATAACACCGTTTGGCTCACTCAAGCCGATATGGTGGAATTGTTTCAAACCACCAAACAAAACATTAGTCTTCATATCAAAAATATCTTTGAAGAAGGGGAACTATATGAAAATTCAGTTGTCAAGGAATACTTGACAACTGCTGCAGATGGTAAAAACTACAAAGTAAAACACTATAATTTAGATGTCATTATTTCCGTAGGTTATCGGGTAAAATCGCTTCGTGGTACGCAGTTTCGGATATGGGCAACCGAACGTTTGCGAGAGTTCCTGATTAAAGGTTTCACAATGAACGATGACTTACTCAAGCAAGGCGGTGGCTACTTTGAAGAGTTACTCGAACGGATACGGGATATTCGTTCATCGGAAAAAATTTTTTACCGCAAAGTGTTAGAAATTTATGCTACCAGCATTGACTATGACCCGCGAGCAGAAATAACACAACAATTTTTTCAAACCGTTCAAAACAAATTGCACTGGGCGGCACACGGGCATACGGCAGCCGAAATTATTTACCAAAGAGCCAATGCTCAACTGCCCTTTATGGGATTAACCACCTTTAAAGGGAAGAAGCCGACCAAACAAGAAATAAACATTGCCAAAAATTATCTTACAGAAGAAGAATTATCTGTATTAAACCGATTAGTTTCGGCTTATTTGGATATTGCCGAAGTCAATGCTATGCAGCGCAAACCCATGTATATGAAAGATTGGATTGAAATTTTAGACGGTTTCATCAAAATGAGCCGACAAGAGGTGTTAACCCATGCAGGAAAAATTTCGGCTGAATTAGCTCAACGCAAAGCATTAGCCGAATATGAGGTTTATAAGAAGAAATCAGATAATGAACTTTCGGAAGTAGAAAAACAGTTTATTGCCAGCATTGAACAAGCCAACAAGAAACTTAAAGCATTGAAACCCAAAAACAAAAAGAAAGAATAATGGCATTTTTATATGAAATATTCAATAATCCTTTTGCTAAACGAGCCTTAGCACAGGTTGAAATACCTAATTGGATTAGCGACAATTTAAAATTCAAACAAAGACCTTATCAAATTGAAGCATTTAAGCGATACATTTATTTAGACCAAGAAGATTTTGAAGAAAAACCAAGAAAACCTTACCACCTGCTTTACAATATGGCAACAGGAAGCGGCAAGACTTTGATAATGGCGGGTTTGATGCTGCACCTTTACCACAAAGGCTATCGCAACTTTTTGTTTTTTGTAAACAGCAACAATATCATTCGGAAAACCAAAGACAATTTCCTCAATCCGCAGGCTTCAAAATATTTGTTCAAAGAAAAAATCGTCATTGAGGGAAAAGAAATTCATATCAAAGAAGTGGAAAACTTTGAAGAAGCCGACCATCAAAATATCAATATCAAATTTACCACTATCCAACAGTTGCATATTGACCTGAACAACACCAAAGAAAACAGCGTAACTTACGAAGATTTTAAGGACAAGAAATTAGTTTTGATTGCCGATGAAGCACATCACTTGGTAGCAGGAACAAAAACAGGCAAATTGTTTGGCAGTTGGGAAGACACCGTAAAGAAAATTCACGAATCCAATTTTGAAAATATTTTGCTGGAGTTTACGGCAACCATTGACACCGACACAGCAGAATTGGTAAAGCACTATCAAGACAAGGTAATCTTTAAGTACGACCTTGCCGAGTTTCGTAAAGACAAGTATTCCAAAGAAATCAATCTTATCCGTTCCTTATATGGCGAGCAAGACAGAATCATTCAGGCTTTAATTTTGAATTTGTATCGTCAGGAACTGGCAACTTCTTATAATATCAATTTGAAGCCCGTCATTCTGTTTAAAGCCAAAAGAACAATAAGCGAATCCGAGAAAAACAAAGAGAAATTTCACAAATTGATTGATGATTTTTCGGTGGCAATGGTGGAGAAAATTCAAAAGACATCTACCGTTCCAATCGTTCAAAAGGCTTTCCGCTTTTTTGAATCCAAAGGCATTTCTGCCAACGATATAGTAAAACGCATTCAAGCTAATTTCCGATTTGAAAATTGCCTGAGTGCCAACAATGACGCAGAAGCTGAACAAAACCAAATCTTACTCAACACCTTGGAAGATGAAAACAACCCAATCCGTGCCGTTTTTGCTGTTCAAAAGCTGAACGAAGGTTGGGACGTTTTGAATTTGTTTGACATTGTTCGTCTTTACGAAGACCGAGATGGTAACGACGGAAAGCCGGGGAAAACAACCATTGCCGAAGCTCAACTTATTGGTCGTGGTGCAAGATACTTTCCATTTTCACTGGAAGCAGGCAATGCCCTGAGCTTGTCGAAGGGACAAGACAAGTTTACTCGAAAATTTGATGATGATATTTCTAACGACTTAAGGATACTGGAAGAACTGTACTACCACACCAAAGAAGATAGCCGTTACATTTCGGAATTGAAGAAAGCTCTTATTGATACGGGTATTTATGAAGATGATGAAAACCTTGTTACTAAGCAATTGAAATTAAAAGAAAGTTTCAAGAAAACAGATTTTTACAAAAACGGACAGGTTTTCTTTAATAAGAAAGTGCCTAAAAGTTTTGATAACATAAAATCGTTTGCAGATTTAGGAGTTAAGAAAACCAACTACCGGCACACTTTATCTTCGGGAGATGGCAGAATGTCAAGTGCCTTTTTTGAAATGGAGCCGACACAATCCAATGATGAAATAATTAAAACCAAAGATGTAAAGCTGACTGAAATCCCGAAAAACGTAATCCGTTTTGCATTAAGTCAAAATCCATTTTTTTACTTCGACAATCTATCTCGCTATTTTCCAAATGTTGGTTCACTTTCCAATTTTATTCAAAGCCCTGACTTTTTAGCAAGTTTGGAAATTACATACAGCGGAACAACCAAACGACTGAAAGAAATTAGCCATTTCGACCACTTGCAAGCCTTAAACGGACTTCTGCAAATCATCGAAGCAGACATAAAGAACAACTCGACAGAATATGAAGGTTCAGACTATATTTCGGACAGAATACATAATGTGTTTAAAGATAAAGAAATTAGAGTGAATAAATATGATGATCGCGCCAAAGGGCAAGAAGAATTGGTAGCCAACGAACCTTGGTATGTTTATAATGCAAACTATGGGACAAGTGAAGAAAAGAAGTTTGTAGAACTTTTTTCCAGACGATTTGAAGGTCTGAATCAGAAGTTTGAAAACATTTACCTAATCCGAAACGAAAGAGAAATTAAAATCTTCGACAAACTCGGACGAGCCTTTGAACCAGACTTTTTATTATTCTGCAAACAACGTAACGGAGAACAAATGACGTTTCAGGTTTTCATAGAACCTAAAGGTGAGCATTTAAAAGGACACGACAAATGGAAAGAAGACTTTTTAAATGAAATCAGAACAGAACAAAAAACAATCAAAATCCACACGGACACTTATTTGATAACAGCAGTCCCATTCTACAATTACAACAACGAAAACGAATTTAAGACAACATTGGAAAATACTTTAAACGAATAGGAATGCCAACACTCAACAGCCACATATCCAGAAAGCTTTCGGGACCAAGTCGCACCAGCCGACCCTCAAACCAAAACTTGTCAAAGAGTGTGTCTGTCCAAACGCACGGCAAACAAAAGCGAAGTAGCAAATTGAAAAAAAATTACTAAAAAAAAAACAACGAAACGCTAACAAATTGTAATGCCATAAAGGTTTCAGTGGTTTGCGAAAATTTGTAGCCCGCTTAAACTTTTCATATAACTTGACAGGGCAGTGCTCTGAAATCCGCCCAAACGCAAAGCCCGTAACCGTTGTTTCAGGCGGGGTGAGCCCGATGCTACCTTCGGTTGATCGGGACATGTTGTGAAGACAGAAAGACTTTGGAAATTAATCATTAGAAAATGAAAATGTAAACTTATAATAGAATTAAAAATTATGTGTTAATTTGTGGTAGGATTTATATATTGAGTTGTTCTAAACTATGTTTACACAAAAAAGAGTAAACGTTAAAGAAAATCTTAAACGATACCTCTTTTTTTTAGGATGAGTCACGTTATTGCCGGAGTTGCAGTATAAATATAATCCTTTATCCTTAAAATTTTCTTAATACTTTTAATTAAGTTTTTATCAAAAAACTCTTTTGATTACTTTAGCACAAAATCTATTTAAATGAAAAAATATTTTCTTCTTTTAATTGCTTCATTAAGTATTTTTAACATCATATCCGCTCAAAAAAAGTGGACTCTCGAAGAGTGTGTTGATTATGCTTTCGATAAAAATTTGCAAATCAAATCTCAAACTCTCGAAACACGTATTTCTCAAAACCAATTACAAAGTTCGCGATTAGCATTTCTACCTTCAATAAACGCAGCCAGTTCGGAAAATTTTACTTTCGGGCGTAGTGTTGACCCCTACACTAATGACTTTTCAAGCGAAAACTTCAATTCTTCTAATTTTCAAATATCCACAGGGACAGTGCTTTTTCAAGGTTTTCAAAATCATTATAATCTCAAAAAAGCCGAATCCGACGCTCTGGCTTCCGAAGTCCAACTGCAACGCGTGAAAAATAACATGTCTCTGGCAATTGCGGCAGCATATCTTAATGTACTTTTTGCTGCTGACCTTGTAGAAATGGCAAAGCTTCAAAAAAATACAACTATAGAGCAACTCGAAAAAATTAAAATCCTCGTGAATGAAGGCAGTCTTCCTCTCCAAAATCTTTACGACACTCAGGCACAGCTTGCAAACGATGAATACAACATTGTAAATTATGAAAATCAATATAAAACAGCTTTATTAACTCTTGCTCAACTGATTGAATATGAAGACTTTTTAAATTTCGATATACAAAAACCTGATTTAAGTAATATCGAACAACAAATAATATTACCGAGTATTAATGAAATATATCAAGAAGCTCTGCATAAAATGCCCGAAATAAAATATGCCGGACTAAAAGTATTGTCTGCTGATTATAATTACAAAATTGCGAGGTCAATGTTAATGCCTCGATTAAGTTTAAGTGCATCTTATGGCACCGGTTATAGCAGTGCAAGAAAAATGATTTCGGACATACAACTTTCGACACCTTTCTTGAGCGGTTTTACAGTTGATCCAAACGGAAATATTCTGGATGTTTATCAGTACTCATTCAATTATACTTATCAAACAAAACCTTTTTGGGATCAATTCAAAGAAAATGCAAGTGCTGCTGTAATGTTCAATCTAAGTATTCCTATTTTTAATTCTTATCAAACCAGAACAAACTATAAAAATTCGGAAATTTTTCTTGAACAATATCGCATTCAGGAAGAACAAGCCAGAAAAGATTTATTAAAAGAAATTCAACAAGCCTACAATGACTTTCAGTCTGCACTAAAAAAAATGATTGCAGCCGAAAAAAGTCTTTCTGCTGCAGAAATTAATTTTAATTTTACAAACAAGAGATACGAACAAGGACTAATTACTCAAGCTGATTTTAACATAAGCAAAAACAACTTGTATCGTTCTCAAATCGAGTACATAAGGACAAAATATGATTATGTTTTTAAGTTAAAAATTCTTGATTTTTATAGAGGAATACCAATAAGGTTATAATAAAAATAAAATTGTAAAATGGCTCAAAAGAAAAACAAAAAACAAAAACGCAATATTATTATAATTTTAACAATAATTATGATTGTGTTCCTGATTATCGGGAAGAAAGCCGGTTGGTTTGGAGAAGATTCAGCATACAAGATTAGTACCGATCCTGTTGAAAGACGTACCATAAAGGAATATGTTTCTGCCAGTGGTAAAATTCAACCGGAAACTGAAATTAAAATCAGTCCGGATGTTTCCGGCGAAATTGTTGAATTAGCTGTTAAGGAAGGTCAACAAGTAAAAAAGGGAGATTTTTTGCTTAAAATAAAACCCGATATTTACGAGTCAGCACTCGAAAGAACAATTGCAGCAGGAAATTCGGCAAATGCAAATTATATGAATTCTCAAGCGCGTCTCGAACAAGTAAAAGCCCAATTTCAACAAGTTGAACTTTCCTATAAAAGGAATAAAACTCTCTGGGAACAAGGAGTTATTTCACAGGCAGAATATGAAAATGCCTTATCTTCATATCAGATGGCGATTGCTGATTTAAGAGCTGCTGAAGCAAGCGTTAATGCTGCTCAATTTCAGCTCTTAAGTGCTCAGGCCACAATCAAAGAAGCCAATGAAAACCTAAAAAAAACCTCCGTTTTTGCTCCTATGGATGGAATCGTTTCCATGCTTAATGTAGAAGCCGGAGAACGTGTGGTTGGAACAGAAATGATGGCAGGTACAGAAATGCTACGAATTGCAAATTTAAATGTTATGCAAGTAATTGTAGATGTTAACGAGAACGATATTGTTAAAATAAAAATAAATGATACTGCAGATATTAACGTTGATGCGTATTTTAAACGAAAATTCAAAGGCGTTGTTACTGAAATATCTAACTCAGCAAATATTTCCGGTTTTAGTACCGACCAAGTAACTAACTTTAAAGTTAAAATCCGTATATTGCCCGAATCCTACCAAGACCTTATTTCAGAACATAATAAATATCCTTTCAGACCAGGGATGACTGCCTCGGTTGATATTTACACCAATTCCGTAAGCGATGCATTAGCCGTACCTCTCTCCGCAATTACTACCAGAATAGAAAAAGAATCTTTTTCAGATTCCGAAAATAAAGGAAATGACAATCCTAATGATTATAATGAAATAGTTTTTGTTCATAAAGACGGAAAGGCTATTCAAAGAAAAGTAAAAACAGGCATTCAAGACTCATATTATATTCAAATCATCGAAGGTTTACAAGAAGGCGAAGAAGTGATTACTGCTCCATATTCGTTAATTTCCAAAATCTTGAGAGATGGAATGACTGTTAAAAAAGTTTCAAGAGAAGAGGTTTATTCCGAATCTAAAAATAAAAAATAGTATCTTTGCAGCGTTATGGCTAAGATATTAAACATAGAAACTTCCACAGAAGTTTGTTCAGTTTCCCTCTCGATTGATGGAAATGTCGGAGAGAACTATCTAAAACTTTATATCCCGGATAATAAAGAAAAGCCCAAAATGGTGCATTCTTCGCAGCTGGCAATTTTTGTTGATGAAATTTTAAACAGAACTAACGAGAAAATAATTCCTGACGCTGTTGCAATAAGTTCCGGACCCGGATCTTACACAGGTCTAAGAATAGGTGTAAGCCTAGCAAAAGGTATTTGTTTTGCTGCAAACATACCACTAATTTCCGTTGACACACTTCTTTTATTGGCAGAAATGGCAAAAAACTATTCCAAAATTGATTGCGAAAGATTTGTCCCGATGATTGACGCCCGCAGAATGGAAGTATATACGGCAGTCTTCGACAAAGATTTAAATAAAATTTCTGAAACAAAGTCTCTCATAATCAGTCAAAACAGTTTTGAAGAATTTAAAAACCATAAAACATTATTTTGTGGTAACGGAATAAATAAATTAAAAGATTTTTTAAACAGCGAAAATTTTATTATTTTAAATAACATATATCCGTCTGCCCAATGCATGGGACGAATTTCTGAACAGCTTTTTGCAAAAAAACAGTTTGTTGATTTAGTCTATTTTGAACCATTTTATTTAAAAGATTTTATAGCGACAACTCCAAAAAGAGTTTTTTAATTGTTTAACCAAAAAATGAAATAGATATGAGAATTACAGGAACATCAAACCCGGTATTAAGTCAGAAATCTTTTGCGGTACCAACCGATGGACAAGTAATGACTATTCAAGGAGCAGTAAACAAATCTCTGATTTTATTTTTAATTATTCTTGCTACTGGAAGTATTTCATGGAGGCTTGCTTCTACCAACATCGAAATGCTATCAGGCTTGTTGTGGCCATCTGCCATTATAGGATTTATTCTGGCAATGGCAACTAATTTTGCAAAAAAATATTCAATGTTTCTTGCTCCTCTTTATGCTGCTGCACAAGGATTTTTCCTAGGAGCAATTTCAATGGTTTATAATACAGTTTTTACAGGAATTGTAATCCAGGCTGTGCTTCTAACCGTTGGAATTTTAGGAATAATGCTTTTCGCTTACAAAACAGGAATCATCGTGCCTAATCAAAAATTCCGTTCAGGTGTTATAATGGCTACTGCAGGAATTGCACTTGTATATTTGGTAACCTTCATTTTGAATTTATTTGGAGTTTCGGTTCCTTTTATACACGACAGCGGACCGATTGGTATTGGGATTAGCCTTTTTATTGTTGTTATAGCATCATTAAATTTAATTCTTGATTTCAGTTTTATTGAAGAAGTTGCTCAAATGGGTGTTCCAAAATATATGGAATGGTATGCAGCTTTTGGTTTAATGGTTACTTTGATATGGTTATATCTGGAAATCTTAAGACTACTTTCCAGATTAAGAGATTAATGTAATTGTTTATCAGGTCAGAATACTGACCTGATTTTTTAACAAAACGAGATATGGAAATAAAAGAAGTCAATCTTGCAGAAAATCAAGATTTTTTTGAAGTTGCTTTAAGAATCTACAAGAATGATCCTAACTGGGTTGCACCGTTAGAAGTGGAAATTAAATCTCTATTCGATAAAAACAAAAACAAGTTATTGCAAAACGGAGATTATAAAGCATGGGTTTTATATAAAAGTAACATCCCGGTTGGTCGTATAATTGCTTTCTGGACAGAAAAAAAATCAAAAAAGAGAAGACCATACGAAGGGGGATTGAGTTTCTTTGAGTGTATAAATAATCAAGAAGCAGCAAATTTATTGTTCGGCACTGCAATTGAATGGCTAAAAACTCAAGAAATGCAGGTGGTTGATGCCATAACAGTTCCAGGCGAGAATTACAATTATTGGGGGGTTCTTGTTGAAGGATTTGTTCGTCAGGGCTTTGGTATGCCATACAATCCGCCTTACTACAAAAAATTATTCGAAGATTATGGATTTCAAAATTATTACGAGCAGTATTCATATCATGTTGATTTAACAAAAGATTTTCCTGAAAGACATGTAAAATTTGCTCAGCATATTCTAAATTCAACAGAGTACGATTTTAAATATCTGGATATAAATAATCCTGAAAAATTTGCAAAAGATATTACTACAATTTTTAACGATGTTTGGTCTGTTTTTCATGCAGATTATGTACCTGTTGAATATCACGAATTTCTTAAAACTTTTGAGGAACTAAAACCGATAATTAAGCCAAAATATGTTTGGCTGGCTTATCATAACACTCACCCGGTAGGAATGGCGATTTGCTTACCCGATCTTAACCAAGCTATCAAACCTTTTAAAGGGAAACTTAATCTGTTCAATAAAATCAGATTAATTTTTCGATTGAAAAAAATTAGCAGAGCAAGACTATTTGTAACTGGAGTAAATCCAAAATACCAAAGAACAGGATTGATTTACGGTATATTTTTAAAACTAACCGACTCCCTTAAAGAAGATAAAATAAAAGAACTTGAAATGTCGTGGGTGGGCGATTACAACCCCAAGGTAAATCAATTATACAAACACATGGGCAACACAATAAAAGCCAAAACTCATGTTACTTTCAGATACATCATTGATAAAAACATAGAATTTAAAAGATTTGAAAATTTAAAAGAACATGAAAGTTAGTTTTCTAAACGATTATAGTGAAGGTGCGCATCCAAAAATTTTGGAACAACTTTCAAAAACCAACTATGATCAGATGCCTGGTTATGGTGAAGACCCTCTTTGCAGAAGAGCAGAAATTAAAATTAAAACTCTTATAAACAATCCCGATGCAAATGTTCATTTTGTAAGTGGAGGAACTCAGGCAAATTTATTGTGCATAAGCTCATTTCTTAAACCTTTTGAATCTGTTATCGCAGTAAAAACTGCTCATATCGAAATCCATGAGGCAGGAGCAATTGAATTTACGGGTCATAAAATAAATACTTATGAAGGCAAAAATGGTAAAATTACTCCCCAAGAAATTGAAGATGCTATTCTCTACCATTACGATGAACACATGGTAAAACCCAAAATCGTTTTTATTTCAAATTCTACTGAACTTGGAACCGTTTACACTAATTCAGAGTTAACTCAAATTTCAGAAGTTTGTAAAAAACATTCATTATATCTCTACATTGATGGAGCAAGATTGGGGTCTGCACTCACTTCAAAACATAACGATCTAAGCCTCCAGGACATGGCAAAATATTGTGATGCTTTCTATATTGGCGGCACAAAAAATGGAGCTCTTATTGGAGAAGCCATTGTTATTTGCAATCCGGAATTGCAGAACTTTTTCAGATATCACATGAAACAAAAAGGAGCCTTGTTAGCTAAATCAAGACTAATTGGTGCCCAATTTGATGTTTTGTTTGATAATCAACTTTATTTTGAACTCGCAAAGCATGCCAATTCAATGGCAGAAAAATTATCAGAAGGATTAAAATTAAAGAATATTGATTTTTTGATACCGCCTTCAACAAATCAAATATTCCCCATAATGCCAAACAAACTTATTGAAAAATTAGAAAAACAATTTGATTTCTATATTTGGAAAAGGTATGATGAAAACAATTCTGTTGTAAGACTTGTTACTTCATGGGCAACAAAACCCGAAAATGTTGATTTGTTCTTAAAAAGCTTTTAATACAAACAAGCCGAATAATCATAATGCTTCCCTTGAGCAATGAATTGCATCTGAAAATTAACTTCTTTAGCAATAGCCTCCATAGTATAAGGATCAATAAAAACCCATTTGAAAGGATCGGTTTTCAGTTCTTTATATTCCAGATAATATTCAAGTTCGCCATAATATGTGTCACCTAAAGGAATACAGGCGCTCCCGTCTTCTTCGAGATATAAATATTGCAAGTCGGAAGAATCAAAAATTATCTTCCCTCCCGTTTTAAGTAAAGTTTTTAAATGGTCAAGTAAGCAAGGTAAGTTAGCAAGAGTTCCCGAAATACCTATTCCATTCATTATTAATAATATTGTGTCATATTCTTTCCCGGAGTACTCTAGAATCTCGGAACAAACTATATTTTTCACACCTCTCTTTTGCATAACATCGCAACAACCCGCAGAAGCATCCAGAGCAGTAACATCATAACCCAAACCTTGCAAATACAAAGCATGTGAACCGGCACAAGCTCCAACATCCAATATATTGCCCCTCACCAACCTCAAAGCCTTTTTTTCGTGAAAAGGCATCTCTTCATAAGGTCGAAAAAGATAAGAAGCAGGCAATTCATCTGTCTCTGCAATATTACTATGAACTAAAATTTTTGCTGTTTTATCCCCATTAAGATAATCTAAACAGCATTGTCCATAAACATCTTTATTGTTTTTCTTCAGCATTTCCTCAATATCAACGATAATTCAATATCTTTAACGAAAAGATTGTCAAAAAGTTTCATTTGTGATTTTAAAATATATTTTGTATTTTTGATTAAATAAAAAAAGAAGTATGAAAAATTTTTCGATATTAATTCTTGCCGCACTTGTGTTTGCTTGTACTCCCCAAAACTATTACCAGTTAATAGAAACTGACACCAGCACACAAAATATAACATCAAACTATTTTTTCTTCGAAAATGAAGATGTGATAATTCAATATAATTTATGGTCTAATTTAGGAAATGGGAATTTCATTCTTCATAATAAAACCAATAATGATATTTTTATTGATATTAAGAGATCCCATTTTATTGTAAACGACTTTGCTCAAACTTATTTCCAGAATAGACAGTTTAACCCTAAAAAAATAGGAACATTAAATCAGGAAAACACTGACGAAGAATCATTAAAAATACCCGGCTTCACAAAACTAGCAAACCCTCAGCAAACCAATATCGAAATCTCGTTCAATGAAGAAAGAATTATTTGCCTTCCACCACATTCAAAAAAAATTATTCAAGGATTTGAGCTTCAACAGCAACCCATTAGAGACTGCAGGCTTTATAGGTTTCCGAAAAAAACAGAAATCACAAGCATAGAATTCGACAAAGAAAACTCCCCAATAACTTTCAGAAACAGGATTTGCTACTCGTTCAAGGAGGATTTTACAGTATCAAAGTACATTGAAGATAGTTTTTACATTAAAAAAATTACTAATCTACCATCAACAGAATTCGAAAAACAGGAATTTATGGTATTTTGTGGCGACAGTACCGATTATAGAGTAAAATATTATCCTTTAATGAAACCAAATTCTTACTATATTCTCTACAAACTCGAGCCAAGCAAATTTAACCATTAAAATTCATTCAAGATTTCATATTGTTGATTACGACGCCGTGGAATAAAACCTGCCTCTGATATTGCTTTTTTCATGGCATCTTCGTCGAGTTTAAAGTTTTTCCCGGCTTGCGATACAACATTTTCCTCAATCATGATACTACTCATATCATTCGCTCCACAATGTAAAGCTAAGGATGCCACTTGGGCACCCATAGTCAACCACGAAACCTGAATATTTGGAATGTTTAAAAGCACAATTCTCGACAAAGCTATTATTCGTAAAAATTCAATCGCAGATACATCAGGAATGAAAGGATATTCTTTAACCAGTTTTGTTCCTGATTTTGCAAAAGGCCATGGCGTGAAAGAAATAAATCCTTTTGAGTGATTCGGCTTTTTATTTTGCAGTTCTCTTATTTTTAATAGATGTTCCACTCGTTCATCCATAGTTTCAATATGTCCGAACATCATAGTGGCAGATGTTGTAAGTCCAATCTCTTGAGCAATTTTCATCACCTCCAGCCATTCTGCAGAAGAGCATTTTGCCGGACTAATTATATTACGAACCCTATCACAAAGTATCTCTGCTCCTGCACCCGGCAAACTGTCCAATCCTGCTTCAATAAGTATTTCTAAAACCTGACGAATTGATTTTTTTGACTTATTCGCAAGAAAAACAATTTCCGGCGGACCTAAAGCATGAAGTTTTATATCTGGATAAGACTTCTTGAGCTGTTTGAATAAACTTTGATAATATTCCAAATCTAATTTTGGATTCATTCCTCCTTGCAAAAGAATCTGTCTCCCGCCTAACGAATATAATTCATCAATTTTTGATTTGTAATCTTTTAGTTCAAGTACATACACATCATGATCGTGGGGCTTGCGGCAAAAATTACAAAATTTGCATTGCGAATAACAAATATTTGTGTAATTGATATTCCTGTCAATGATATAAGTTACAATATTATCTGGATGATATTTTTTTCGAATAAGATCTGCATAAAAAGCTAATTCATTGAAATCAGCAAATTTATAGAGATGTAAAATTTCATCATTATTCAGAAACTCTCCTGATAGTGATTTTTCCAATAAATCGGTAGAATGTTTTTGGTTCATTAGTAGGAATTGCAAATCTTTTTTAATTTACTTTCATTCTTAATTTTTATTTTCCTTCCATGAATTTCTATTAATCCTTCGGTTTTAAACTCCGACAGCAAACGTATTACAGATTCGGTTGCCGTCCCGATGATGTTGGCCAATTCTTCACGAGTAAGAGTGAGATTTATCATATCTTCATTATTTACTCCAAACTCATTTTTAAGATGGAGAAGAATTTCTGCCAATCTTTCTTTTACCGATTTTTGAGCAATATCAGTGATAAAACGGTTTGATTCGTCAAGTTCTTTACAAGCGATATGAAGCATTTCCAGAGCAAAATCGGCATTTTCTCTCAATAACTTAAATAAATCTGACGAGGGAATCTGACATAATAAAGTATCTTCCAAAGCCGTAACGCCGGTACAAGCCGGTTCATTATTGATAACAGAACGATACCCAAAAATATCTCCGCCTTTTGCAAATTTTATTATTTGCTCTTTACCTTCTATCCCGGTTTTATAAATTTTTACAACGCCTGACTTTATACAATAAATTCCCGTTATTCTATTTCCTTCTTCGTATAAAACTTTTCCCTTTTTTAGTATAATACAATTTCTAACAGAATCCAGATATTCAACCTGATCACTGCTCAATTTCCTGAACACGTTTTTAAACAACAAAGCACATGACTTACAACCTGATTCTTCAATCATAATGATTTTTTTGCAAATATACCAAATTATTGTTAGTAAAAATTATAAAATCAGATTGTTTATGTACAACTATAAAAGATGATGCTGTTTTTTTTTATATTTGAAAAAAATTACAGTATGATAGTTTTTACATTGGATGCCGGCGGTACAAACTTTGTCTTCTCTATAGTTGAAGATGGAAAAATTAATCCAAAAAAAATTCATAAGCCTGCCAATGGTGATAATCTTGAAAAATGTTTAAAAAATATTATTGCCGGTTTTGAAGAGCTGGCTACAATAAACCATAAAAAACCCGATGCCATAAGTTTTGCTTTTCCCGGACCTGCTGATTTTAAAAATGGAATAATAGGAGATTTACATAATCTACCCGGTTTTAGAGGCGGCGTAGCTCTTGGAAAAATGATTGAACTTTGGTTCAAAGTTCCGGTTTTCATAAACAACGACGGAGATCTTTATGCTTATGGCGAAGCTATGGGAGGCACATTACCTTTTATCAACAATCTTCTGAAAAATTCAGGAAGTAATAAATCCTATTCCAATATAACAGGAATGACTCTAGGCACAGGCTTTGGAGCCGGAATTGTCAGTAATGGTGAATTACTACAAGGAGATAATATGTGTGCTGCTGAAATCTGGATTACTTCCAACAGAGCAAATCCCGAATATAATAGCGAAGAAGGAATTAGTATCAGAGCCGTAAAATATTTCTTTTCAAAATTCTCTGAAATACCATTTTCAGACTGTCCGGAGCCAAAAGAAATTTATTTTATGGCCACAGATGAAAACAATAAATATTCCATAGAGGCACAAAAAGCATTTTATGAGCTTGGAAGATATTTAGGAGATGCAATTGCAAATATAATTACCCTCACCGATGGAATTGTTGTAATTGGCGGAGGTATTGCAGGAGCTAAAAAATTTATCATCCCCGGAATTAAACATGAACTTAACAGAGAGTTTAAAAAACTTGATGGAAGAACAAACAAAAGATTAACTCACAAAGTATATTGTCTTAATAATGAAAGAGAACTTACAAACTTTTTACAGGATGATAAAAAGCTGATCAGTGTCCCATATTTTGATAATATAAATCTTGAATACTATCATATACCAAAAGCAGCATATATGTTCTCTAATTTTGATACATCGGAAATGATTAGTTTAGGGGCCTACTTTTTTGCTGAAAAACAACTAAAAAAAACAAACACTTAATAAATTTTATAGTACATTTGCCCCAAAAAATATGATAGTTAAAGAGTATCTGTTCAATTTTCTTAAAGGCATTGCAATGGGAATTGCTAATGTAATTCCGGGAGTTTCAGGCGGAACTATAGCTTTAATAACAGGGATTTTCGAAAGACTGATTAATTCATTAAAATCCTTTAATTTAACTGCTGCTAAATTATTATTTAAGTTTAAAATTTCTGATTTTATCAAGCATACCGACTTATATTTTTTATTATCGGTTCTTTTAGGAACATTTACAGCAATTTTCAGTATTGCAAAACTTTTCGAATACTTGTTTGAAAATTATCCTGTTTATATTTGGGCTTTCTTTTTTGGATTAGTTTTGGCTTCAATTTATTTTGTAAACAAACAAATAAGCAAGTTTTCACTTCCCGTAATTTTATTTTTTTTATTCGGAACTGCAGTTGCAATTAGTATTTCCATACTAAGTCCTGCCGGGGAAAATCAAAGCATATTCTACCTGTTTATTTGTGGTATTGTTGCCTCATGCAGCATGATACTTCCCGGAATAAGCGGCTCTTTTGTTCTTGTGCTCATGGGCAATTATCAACTTGTTATGGTTCATGCAGTAAGTAATTTTGATTTAAAAATTCTTATTCCTGTTGGTCTTGGTGCAATGATTGGATTGATTGGTTTTTCTTATATACTTTCTTATCTTTTTAAAAAATATAAAGATATTACAATAGCACTATTGTCGGGTTTTGTTACAGGCTCATTATTAATACTATGGCCTTGGAAATTAATGATAACAGAAAATTTTGGTGGTAAAGAAAAACTCATAGCCTACGAATGGTTTTTACCGCAAATTGATACCGAATTTTTTTATGCATTAACATTCATTATTTTAGGAGTGATTGTTATTAGTCTTGTTGAATTAATTGCAGAAAAAATTAAATAAGATGAAAGTTTTCGGATTAATCGGCTATCCATTGGAACACGCATATTCACCAAAATATTTTGCAGAGAAATTCAAAAAGCTCGGAATTACTGATGCAAAATATGAACTTATTCCACTTAGCGACATTTCAAAAATAAACAATATTGTACAAACACGTAAAAACCTCGTGGGATTTAATGTAACAACTCCATATAAAGAAGTTATAATTCCTTATCTTCAAGAACTCGATGATATAATTTATAAATTAGGGACAGTAAATACTGTAAAAATTTTAAGGAACGGAAATAATTATATTTTAAAAGGCTATAATACGGATATTTTTGGGTTAGAAAAAACTTTCAATCTCCTCGACCTCCCTAAAAATACAAAAGCTTTAATTTTGGGTAGTGGAGGTTCTGGAAAAACTTGCGCTTATGTTCTTAATCAAATGGGTATTGATTATACTCATGTTTCGAGAAATCCAAAAAGTTTAAAAATTTTGTCTTATGACAAACTCACTGAAGGAATTATTCATCAACATAACTTAATAATAAACGCTTCTCCTGTTGGTATGTATCCAAAAGTTAATAATTATCCTCAAATACCTTACGATTATATTACAAGAAATCATATTTGTTTTGATTTAGTTTACAATCCTGAAGAAACAATATTCCTCAAAAAAGCAAAACAAAAAGGAGCAAAAACAATTAATGGTTTTACAATGCTTTATGAACAAGCTGATAAAGCTTGGGAGATTTGGAATAATTAAAAGGGAAGGATTTATATATTTTCTTTAAGTTTTATTAAATATAAAAATACTTTTATAATTTTGTTTAAGTTAATGAACAGAACTATTACACATTTTATTTCTAATAATAACTAATAAGTATAATTATAAAATAAATTTGACAAAAATCATTGTTATTAGAAATTTATTTGTTATATTAGCAAAATAAATTATCTTTAATAAGAGGCTGATTTTAATTAAAAGTTTAACCAAATAAATAAATTTATGAAAAATAAAGTTACAAGCTTTTTAAAGGAGATTTTTCTTCTTTCAACAGTTTTTGCCTTCATTAATTTAAATGCACAAACTGTATCAAATGGAGATTTTGAATACTGGACAGGTTCCAATCCGGACGGATGGACTTGTGTGGCCAATTTTGGCACTAATATCAATTTTGCTCAAGCCTCAGGACAAGGTGTTACAGGTGATGCACTAAGTGTTATTGCCAATAGTTATAACCCTGGTGCAGACGGGTATATATCAACTACCGTTAATGACATTACTCCCGGGAATTGGTACGACTTAGCTGTAATGTTAAAAGCTAACGACGATCTTATCAAAATCAGAATGACCAACCTAAAGTGGAAAGATGCATCTGATGCAGTGATTTCTACTGTTACAGAAAACACTCTTAGCCCAAACACATTAGGAAACTGGATTGAATTCAAAAATCCTCAAAACCCACTTCAAGCTCCTGCAAATGCAGTAAAATTAGAAGTAAATATTGTATTTTATTTTAATGTTGGAATTAACCCCGGTGTAAGTGAAATGCTTATTGACAATTTTACTGTTGTTGACAAAACAAATGCAGTTGCTGCCCTGCAGCATGCAGCTTCAAACACTTTATTAAATAATTCACCAGCAACTATTGTTGCAACTTACCAGGATGACATTTTCTTTTCTACTACAATCCAATATCCGACTTTTTTACCTGAATTACCATTAGATGTACTGAGTGATATTAAAATTGAAAGCAATATTCAGATAAATGCTGGAACTGTTATAAACATAAAAAATACTGCTTTCAGTATTAATTATGACTATAACGTTAGCTCTCCAACTAGCAACTTATGGATAACTGAAATGTTAGGAATTTCCAGACCAACTTTAGCATCATTCTCAAATCAAACACAAGTTTGGGAATTTACATTTATAGGACTTAACGGTGGAGATTACATACTCACAATTAGCAGCGTAGCAGATGACGATTATAACACTCCCGCTAATTATTATATTCTTGGAACTGACAATGTTACATTGGATATTGCAACTCCAGTAGAAGTCGCAATTCAAGATGGTATAGATAATACAAGCATGACTGTTCTCCCCACTACCCAAACAATAAATTCAACTGAAACTGCAACAATTACTTCAACAACAACAATTGCAGAATTTTTACCTGATTTTCCTAATGATTTATTATGGGATGTGTTAATCTCTTTTCCGGGAGCTCAATTGCCTGCAGGAACACAAATGAGTATTGAATTAAATTCTGTTGCTTTTGCTACATACACTTTTGTTGGTGGAGAACAAGAATTATGGCTAACTTTACTTGATGATCCAAATACATTAGACAGAAGTCCTATTTTAGCATTATCTAATACTATCCAGACAATTACAGTCAATTTACAAAATATTCCAACAGAAAATTCTTACACTATAAAATTAGATTTTATAGCTGCCACAGCAACCAATTTCAACAATCCTGCAAACTATTATTATTTCGCTACAGGACAAGCAAATGTAGTTGTGGATAACACTATCTATGCGACATTCCCTCTGTTCGAAGGATTTGAAGGAACTCAATTTTACTTTGAAAATGCCCCTGGAAACCAAGTTAACTGGGTCGTAAATTCTACTATATTTAAGGAAGGTACAAAATCATTTCATAATCCTTATGGAGCATCAAACAATAATATTTTAAAAATTATTGGACCACTTAATATTAATAATGTAGATAATCCAGTACTTAGCTTTTGGCATATAGCTAAAACAGAAAACAATTTTGACCACTGTTATGTTGAAGTTTCTACTGACGGTACAACATGGACTATTTTTCCTATAGAAGCTTATTTAGGACAGGGAAATTATGTTACTCCTCTCTACAATACTCCCGAAGGTAGATGTTTTATGACAACTTCCTATACAGACTGGGGAACAACAAATGTTCCAGCACAAAATACATGGTGGAAAAAAGAAAAGTTTTCGCTTACAAATTACAAGTCGGGAACAACTTATGTTCGTTTTAGACTTAAATCAGACGGAAGCATTATGTACAATGGATGGTATATTGATGACATAAATATTTATAACGAAACCTGTCCTGATCCAAGCGGATTCGCTGCTATCAATCCATTAATCTCACAGGTAACTCTGAATTGGAATCCTATTGGAACTACCAGTAACTGGCAAATAAAATACAGTACAACATCCGGATTTGATCCTGAAACACAAGGAATTCTTATTGATGATACTGGAATGCCTCCATATACATTAACTGGCTTAGCCCCATCAACAACTTATTATGTTTATATTAGGACAAAGTGTGATGGAGATGAATTCAGCCCTTGGATAGGCCCAATTAACTTCACAACTTTAGTTCCATGTCCAAATCCTACAGCATTTGCTGCCTCGAACATTACAGCAAACTCAGCTGAACTTTCATGGACACAAATTGACGGAGCTACAGAATGGACTATAATATATGGACCACAAGGTTTTAATCCTTCTATTGAGGGAACTATTTTGAACGGAATTACTGAAAATCCTTATACAATTACAGGTCTTATTCCGGAAACTCAATATCAGGCATATATTAGAGCAAACTGTGGAGCCAATGGTAACAGTTCTTTAGTTGGACCTATTTCATTCACAACTTTAGCTACATGCCCTGTTCCAACAAGTCTTGCATTTGTATCAGCCACCGGTACCACTGCTACTATCAACTGGAATCCGGTTGGAGGAACAACACAATGGAATATTCAATACGGACCAACCGGTTTCACTTTAGGTACCGGAACTATAATTTCCGGAATAACTTCTTTACCTTATACAATTACAGGTCTAAATCCAACAACTGCATATCAGGTTTATGTTCAAGCTGATTGTGGTAGTGAACAAAGTGTATGGTCTTCTGCTTTGAGTTTTACAACTGATTGTAACGAAGTTACTCCCCCATGGCTCGAAAACTTTTCGGGAACATTTCCCCCTTCATGTTGGTTAAGAAGACAAGGACAGTTGACAGTAAACTCAACACTCACGACTTCGACTCTTTGGATTGCTGACGGATTTGCAAATGTTGGTACAACAGGTGCTGCAAGAATTAATATTTATGGTACAAATAGATTTGCCTGGTTTATAACACCAACTATTGATTTAGGAGATGGTTCTAATAATTATATGCTGGAATTTGATTTGGCTCTTACTGCATATAGTAGTACTAATCCTCCATCTCAATCTGGTGTTGATGACAAATTTGCCGTTGTTATTTCAACCGATAATGGTGCAACTTGGAGTTCTAATAATATATTAAAATTATGGGACAATCAAGGCTCTCCTAATGTTTATAATAATATTAGTAATACAGGACAGCATGTAGTAATTGATTTATCTTCCTATACCGGATTTGTAAAAATAGGCTTTTACGGAGAATCTACAATATCTAATGCAGACAATGATTTATTTATTGATAATGTAGCTGTTACTGAAATTCCAGAATGCCCAAATCCTAGTAGCATCACTGCTTCAAATCCTACAATAAATTCGGTTGACTTAAATTGGACAGAAGTATTTGTTGGAACTGAATGGGATATAATTTATGGAGCTCCTGGATTTAATCCAGAAACTCAAGGAACACTCATAGAAAATATTATAACAAATCCATATACAGTAACCGGATTAACGCCGGGGACTGCATATCATTTTTATGTTAGAAGGAATTGCTCAAGTTCTGTTAGTGAATGGGTAGGACCTGCTACATCAATTACAGAACCTACATGTCCTATCCCGACAGCGCTTTCTGCAAGTAGCACCACTGCTTATGAAACAACTCTAAACTGGACAGAAAACGGTTCTGCTACAGAATGGGATATTATTTATGGTATTACAGGATTCGATCCATATACAAGTGGAACATTGGTTACAGGAATTTCAACACAGCCTTATACTCTTAGTGGGTTAATTCCTGGAACTAATTATCAAGCTTATGTTAGAGCAAATTGTGGAGGAGGAGATTTAAGTCCATGGTCAACAGCAGTAAGTTTCACTACAGGATGTGGAGTTTTTCCAATCATATTTAGTCAAAACTTTTCAGGAACATTCCCACCACTTTGTTGGGATAGAGCAACCGGACAACTCGCTAATCCTTCTGTTTTAACAACACCTTCAACTTTATGGGTGGCTGATGGATTTGCAAATGTTGGCGCAACAGGAGCTGCAAAGATAAATATTTACTCTACCAATAGGTTTGGATGGCTATTTACACCTCAGATTGATTTAGGTAATATCTCAGAGCCTAAACTTCTTGAATTCGATCTCGCTCTTACTGCATCTAGCTCAACAAATCCTCCTAGTCAAAGTGGTGTTGATGATAAATTTGCTGTGGTAATTTCTACCGATGGTGGAACAACATGGACATCAACAAATGTACTAAGAATGTGGGATAATCAAGGTTCTCCATATGTTTACAATAACATAAGCAATACTGGGGAACATGTATTCATTGATTTAACAGGATATTCCGGTATTGTAAAATTCGGGTTCTACGGAGAATCTACTATTTCAAATGCCGATAATGATTTGTTTGTTGACAATGTTATTGTGCGCCCATTACCTTCCTGCTTCGAACCTCTTAGTGTAAACTCTGGGCTAGTTACTTCAAATTCAACTCAGATTAGCTGGACGGAATTAATAGCAGGATCCGAATGGGAAATTGTCATTGGAACTCCCGGATTTGATCCGAATTCTCAAGGAACTATAATCTCAAACATTACAACAAATCCATATACTATTACCGGACTGTCTCCTGAAACCCAATATTCTGTTTATGTTAGAACTGTTTGTGGTGCTGAAACTAGTACATGGACAGGTCCAACTAACTTTACAACTTATCCCTCATGTGTTGCTCCTATTAACATTAATGCAACTGCTCCTTCTGGAACTTCAATAACTATTAGCTGGACAGAAGTTGGTACTGCATCACAATGGGACCTTATTTATGGAACGCCTGGATTTAATCCAAATAATGAAGGTACTTTGATTTCAGGAGTATCCTCAACTACATACACAATTACCGGATTAGCACCCCTGACTGATTATACAGTTTATTTAAGATCTGATTGTGGTATGAGTAATTACAGTTCGTGGTCTACTGCTCTAAACTTTAATACAGGATGTTCCTCAGCTTTTGTTTTACCTGTATCAGAAAGTTTTGAAACAGGTTTAGGTATATTTAAGAATGCTGCCGGGAACAATGTACTTTGGGAAACAACTAATACAGTAGCTAGTATGGGAACATTCTCAGCAAAAAATCCTTACGGAGCAACTAATACAAATATTTTATTTACTCAATGTCCGGTTGATTTAAGTACTGCTGTTAACCCTGTACTGCAATTCTCTAATATGGCTCTTACCGAAAACAATTACGACCACTGCTATGTAGAGTATTCAACAAATGGAAGTACCTGGACAATTCTTCCTGTTTCTGCATACTTAGGTACAGGAAATTATACTACTCCTTTATATAACAGTCCTGAAGGCCCGGCATTTACAGAAAGTGCTTATACAGGTTGGGCAAGTGCTTCCCCTTCAAATACATTGTGGAAAACCGAAAAATTCTCTTTATCTTCAGTTGCTGGACAAAGCGAAGTTTGGATTAGATTCCGCCTTAAATCTGATGGTATTATTCAAAGACAAGGCTGGCATATTGACAAAATTCAAATTCTTGATGAAACTTGCCCTGAACCAACAAATCTAAATGCATCAGGTATTACTGCCAACTCCGCTACATTATCATGGACTCAAGCAGGAGGAATTTCCGAATGGGATATTGTTTATGGACCATCAGGATTCGACCCCAATACCGAAGGGACTTTGATTACGGGATTAAATACAAATCCTTACACCTTTACAGGATTAACTCCTCTAACAACTTATAATGTTTATGTGAGAGCAAATTGCGGAGGTGGAAATACCAGTATATGGTCATCTGTTCTAATTATTACAACTGGATGCGAAGGTTCCCTTTCAATTCCTCTGACAGAGGATTTTGAATCAGGATTCAGCCTTTTCAAAAATGCAACCGGAAATACTGTCAACTGGATAACCACTAATACTGTAGCAAGTTCAGGAACATTCTCAGCAAAAAATCCTTACGGAGCAACTAATACAAATATTTTAGTTACTCAATGTCCGGTTGATTTAAGTACTGTTGTTAATCCTGTACTGCAATTCTCTAATATGGCTTTAACCGAAAATAATTATGACCATTGCTATGTTGAATATTCCACAAATGGAACTACTTGGACAATTCTTCCTGTTTCTGCATATTTAGGTACAGGAAATTATACTACTCCATCATACAACTCTCCAGAAGGACCGGCATTTACCGAAGGAGCTTATGCAGGTTGGTCAAGTGCAACCCCTTCAAATACATTGTGGAAAACCGAAAAATTTTCATTGGCCGAGATTGCTGGACAAAGTGAAGTTTGGATCAGATTCCGCCTTAAATCTGATGGATCTATTCAAAGACAAGGCTGGCATATTGACAAAATTCAAATTTATAATGAAACATGTCCTGCTCCAAGCAACATTAATATCATAACAAACTCCGGTTTCCAAACCACAATTGGATGGAACGAAAACGGCACAGCTACAGTATGGGAAGTTTTATACGGACCTGCAGGTTTTGATCCTCAAACACAAGGTATTTCTGAAATCGTTAACACTACGCAATACCAAATCACCGGATTAACTCCAACCACAAACTATCAAGTTTATGTTAGAGCATTATGTGGAATTGGTGATGAAAGTATTTGGACAGGACCATTCTCATGGTCAACAACAGATGCTTGTCCTCCTGTTCAAGGAACATCATTAGTTATCGCTAACTATGAATCCTTAACTATTCAAATAAATACTACAGGGGATGAAACAGAATGGGATGTAGTATACGGATTACAAGGATTCATTTATGGAGAAGGCACTCAAATTAATGTTAATACAAATCCATTCACAATTTCGGGACTTAATGTTGAAACTGCGTATGATATCTATGTGAGAGCAAATTGTGGAGTTAATGGAACATCAACTTGGGTTGGACCATTCACTTATTCCACTACAGAATTATGTCCTCCTGTATCAAATGTCCAAACTTTAAGTTCAACTCCATCATCTGTTGTTATAGGATGGAATCCCGGCTATTCAGAAACTGAATGGACTATTGAATATGGTCTGGCAGGCTTTGTTCAAGGTACAGGTACACTTCTTAATTTAACTTCTAATCAAGTTGAACTAACCGGATTACAAGGAAATACAAACTACACAATTTACATTATGGCTAATTGTGGTGGTATTTTTGGTGATTCCGATTGGGTTCAATACAACTTCAAAACTCCTTGTAATGTTATTGATGTATTTCCATGGGTTGAAGAATTCGATAACTGGACAGCTATTACCGATTGTTGGGACTTAACAAGTGGAACACAGACTGTTTCTCAATATTTAGGTAATGCCGTACGTGCAAACTTCTGGTCTTGGTCATCGGGAAATACAGCCTACATGACAAGTCCTGATTTTGATATTTCATCACTCACCAATCCAAGACTAGAGTTTAAATGGTCTCACTTATATAATGCAAGTTACCCGAATGATAAAATTGAAGTTTTTGTTTCTGACAATGGAGGACTATCTTGGACATCTGTTTGGATGAAAACTGGAGAACAATTAAATTCAAATGATGGAGCTTCCACTACAACTCCGGGAACTTACGTATCTAGTGGCGAAATATATCTGGATGCTTTTGCAGACAATATTAAATTCCGTATAATTTTCACTTCTGGATACGGACCAGATGCTTTCATTGACAATATCACCATTTATGATTTCATCTGTGAAGATCCTTCTGATCTAAGTGTTTCCAATATTACTCATAATTCCGCACAACTTTCATGGACTGATAACAGCGGAGCAGGTTGGGTTAATATTTACTACGGTCCGCAAGGATTTGATCCTCAAACTGAAGGTAATGTTTTAATGAATATTAACCAAAATCCATTCACTCTTACAGGATTAGATGCTGCAACTGCTTATGATTTCTACGTTGAATCTTTGTGTGGAACAGTATTCTCCGCAATTATTGGACCTGTCTCTTTCACAACCTCAGATTGTCCTGAACCTCAAAATATTGTTGTAAGTGAAATCACACCTACCTCTGCAACAATAACCTGGACAGACAATTCCGGTGGTAATCATGTTAATATTTATTTCGGAACTACAGGATTTGATCCTTTAAGCGAAGGAGATATAATTCAGAATGTAAATCCTTCATCATACACAATCACAGGTTTAACTGCTGATACTCAATATGATGTTTATATTGAAACAATTTGCGGGCTCTCTACATCAACTCTGACTGGTCCTTATAGCTTTACGACTTTGGCATATAACAACGAAACCGACATCTTAACATTCACATTTGGTGCTCTGGATGTTAACCCTGCAACAATAATTCCTTCGGCAAAAACTGTTTATATTGTAGTACAAAATGGCACTGATTTAACTAATCTCGTTGCTAGTTTCACTTTATCCCAAGGAGCTACAGCTTATGTTAACGGTGTTCCACAAGTAAGCGGTGTTACTGCTAACAATTTCACAAATCCTGTAATTTACAATATTGTTGCAGAAAATGGCACTGATAATGCTAACTGGACTGTTACTGTTGATGTTGCTTCTGAAATTAGCATAAACGAATCTGCAGGAATTAAAATCTATCCTAACCCCAACAAGGGTAACTTCATCATTAATTTCACAAGCCTTGATGGTAACGTAATATACCAGATATTTGATTCAAAATCTGCTATTATTACAGAAAAATCATTAAAGGATGTGAAAAATACTGTTGAAGAAGTTAAGGTTGATGTTAACCCGGGAGTTTACCACATTAGAATTATTACCGATGATAGAATATTTATTGAAAAAATTGTCATCGAGTAAAAATAATTTCTTACTAAAAAGGAGGAACACATGTTCCTCCTTTTTTTTATTTTCTTAAACTCAACAATCATTTATGGTTTGAAAATAAAAATCCTTATTTTTGCAAAAACAGCTATTGTGGAATATTTATCAGACATAGAACATTTCCCGGATTTTGACAATCTGGAATTTATTGCTCAGCAAGTTGTTGAAGGTTTTATTACAGGATTACATAAAAGTCCATATCATGGGTTCTCTGTAGAATTTGCAGAACATAGAATTTACAATAAAGGAGAAAGCACAAAACATATAGATTGGAAATTATATGCACGAACAGAAAAACTTTTTGTAAAAAGATACGAAGAAGAAACCAACTTGCGAGCTCAAATATTTCTTGACTGTTCATCATCAATGCTTTTCCCATACGATAACAAAAAATACAATAAACTTATTTTTTCGATTTATTGCTCAGCCGCTTTAATTTATTTACTCCGCAAACAAAGAGATGCTGTAGGACTTTCTGCTTTTAACAAAGAAATTATTTTTCACGAAAACGCAAAATCAAATTATGTTCATGCACAAGTATTATATAATAACCTCAGAAAACTCATAAACCCAACTAATATAGGTTTGCAAAAAAATACTGATATATCTTCGGTAATACATCAACTTGCAGAAATTATCCACAAACGTTCTTTGGTTATAATCTTTTCTGACTTGTTTTTTACAAATAAGGATGAAGTAGAAAAATTTTTTAGTTCTGTTCAACACCTTAAATACAATAAGCACGAAGTTATTATATTTCAGGTTACTGATAAAAAATTGGAACAAGAATTTGCTTTTGCTAATCGTCCATATAAGTTTATTGACCTCGAAACCAACAACATAATCAAACTAAACCCAAACGAAATCAGAAATATTTATGTCGAAAGAACTGCTGAGCTTGTAAAAGAAATTGAAACTAAATGTAATCAGTTTTCAATAGACCTGATACAGGCGGATATAAACAACAGATTCAGCGAAGTTTTAAAATCCTATATTATTAAAAGGGAAAAATATTTCTAATTTTTTAGCCTAATTTAAACAAATATCCAATAATTTATCTTTTGCAATTTTATCTTGTTCGTCAATATTCAAATCTTCTTCGATATAGAAGCCAGTATCTAAAAACATCAATGGATAATTAAGCAATTTTAAAAATTCTTGCTTCTGCTCTTCGGAAAGCACATCAAACAAAATCTTCCACATTTCGAAATTTGCGATATGCTTATTTAAAAATTCTTCATCAAAACTTTTGCTGTTAAAAATATCATTAATAGAATCCACGAGCTCTTTGTATCTTTTAATATCAACATTAAGATATAAAGGAGGAAAATCCAGAATAACTTTCTGGTCGTTTGTAAGAGTTACGCTCCCATTTTCCGTTTTGAAAACCAATTTTTGCATCACAAAACTTTTAAATGACCAATCAAAATCAATACCATTTTTACATTAGACACAAAAACCGGAAAAAAAGTTCCCGAAGAATTAAAATTTTATTTTTTACTATTTATTATTTTCGATAATAACATCTATTGGATTCTCTTTAAAAGATCGACCATATCCTCTTCGAGGCTTTCTCTTGGTTCTTCAACTATTCTGCAAAGTTCTTCGCCATGAAAATAAAAAATAAAAGTAGGAACAAATTGAAGGTAAAAATCCTCTGTTTCGAGAATATCTGTTTTCTTATTAGAGTCAACAGCTATAAATCTCAACTTTGTTTCATCAAAAATATCAATTTCATCAATAATTTTACAAAATCTAGGCAATTCTCGCCGTGTATCACTGCACCACGAAGCTGCAAAAATATAAATACTATCGAATGCAACTCTTAAATCGGGTGTAAAAACCTCCTTTTTAACTTGATAGCTGTTATATTCAGGGGCGAACCATTCGTTATATTCAGAAGTTGCAATAAAATCAATTGTAAATTCCCCGAACAAAATTTCTGCATTTTTTTTCTCATCAAAAACGATTCGGTTTAATTGAGAAAATCCTTGAATGCAAATTAATAAAACTGTAAAACTCAAAACATTTCTCTTCATCAGATCATTATTAATTGTTAAACTTTAATTGCTTTGCAGCCTTTTTATCAATAATTTTGCCATTATGATAAACAATTCTGCCATTTACAAAAGTAGTTATAATCCTCGAATAAAAAGATTCTCCTTCAAGAGGAGACCATCCGCATTTGTAAAATAGATTTTCTTTCTTAATAAAAGTTTGTTCATTTAATGAAACCAAAACAAGATCAGCGTAATAATTCTCCTTAATAAATCCTCTTCTATCTATCTTAAATAATTCGGCAGGATTATGACACATCCATTTTACAACTTCTTCAACATTAAAATTTCCGCGTTCGGCCAGCTCAAGCATAACATTTAAGGAATGCTGAACCATAGGAGCTCCCGATGGACATTTTAAATAAGGTTTATTTTTTTCATCTAATGTATGCGGAGCATGATCAGTAGCAACCACATCTATTTTTCCGTTTTTAAGAGCTTCGATTAGGGCTAGTCTGTCTGACTCTGTTTTAATAGCAGGATTCCATTTTATTTTTGCCCCAAGTTTCTTATAATCATCTTCATTAAACCAGAGATGATGAACACATACTTCGGCTGTTATTTGCTTATCATTCAGTTTTTTTGTTGACAACAATTCAGTTTCTGCTGCAGTGCTTAGATGAAAAAGATGCAACCGAGCTCCGGTTTTAAGAGCTGTTTTCACAGCAAAAGAAGATGATCTATAACAAGCTTCTGCAGAACGTATTTTTGAATGGTATTGAAATGGAATATTTTCACCGTATTTTTGTTTAAATTTTTCGAGTTCTCTGGCAATAACGCTATCATCCTCACAATGAGCAGCTATTATTACAGGAGAAGCTTTGAATATTTTAAAAATATTTTCTTTATCCGATACCAATAAATCTCCGGTTGAAGAGCCAAGAAAAATTTTTAATGCAGGAACAATTGACTTATCTATAGATAAAATTTCATCAAGATTATTTTCGCTTGCCCCAAGCATAAAAGAATAATTCACAACGGAATTTTCTGAAGCAATTTTTAATTTTTCAAACAGTAATTCATTTGAAATTGTTGGCGGATTTGTGTTTGGCATATCAATATATGAGGTTACTCCACCTGCAGCTGCTGCACAAGATTCCGAAAAAATATCCGCTTTATGAGTTAAGCCAGGCTCCCGAAAATGAACCTGATCGTCTATTACTCCCGGTAGCAAAAGTAA
>LUZK01000031.1 GCA_001603595.1 Bacteroidales bacterium Bact_19 | reverse complement strand
AACTCTCCTATTGCTATTGATACTGTTTATGAACCCCCTATTCCTGAATTTGATGTAAATATTATTAAAGATACTTGTGCTCTGGGTAAAGGTGGAATTATTTTTAATGAAAATTCTCCTAATACCGCTTTCTTCTGGATTTACGACACAGTCGGACCTGCTCCGGGACCTATTACTCAGGTATTGAATATACCGGCAGGTGATTACGGTATCAGAACTTCATACCTTACTCCAAATACTCAATACATATCGCATTACCTGAGTACCTTTGGAACTCAATACTGTATTGATACATTTTACTATAACATTCCAACAGTGGGTATGATTGATGCACAAATGGAAATAGCAGCATCTGTTGATCTCGAAAACCTTGTTGCTCCAAATGCTGTTGTTACATTCCTTAACAATTCTATTTACGATGATGTACGCAAACGCTGCGAATGGAACTTCGGGGATGGTACTAAACTCAAAAATTGCGACCCAATGGTTGAACATACATATACCAAATCAGGATGTTACGAACCATTCCTTATCGTAATGAACAGAGATTTACCAGAATGTAGAGACACTGCTCGCCTTGAAGCTTGTATTCAAATTGATGATGAAAGTATGATTGAAGTTCCAAATATTTTTTCACCAAACGGTGATGGCACCAATGATTTCTTCCAAGTTAAGGCAAGAACTTTGAAAACTTTCAAAGGGCAAATTGTTAATCGTTGGGGAAGAGTAGTTTATGAATGGGAAAACTGGCAAGACTATGAAGCCGGATGGGATGGCAATCTCGAAGGTGGAACTAAAGCAGCTCCCGGAGTTTATTATTACATTATAATAGCTACAGGTTGGGATGATAAAGATTATAATATTCAAGGAGCTCTTCATCTAATGAGATAATCTTAACATTTTCACTACAACAACAAAAAAGCTGCGAAAATCGCAGCTTTTTTGTTAAATCCCAAATCCAGCATTATAAAAGTGTAATTTAGCTGTTGGCTGACTTTTTCAGTTGTTGAAGTTCTCGAACGCCCAAATACTATTAACATCTTAAAATTGAATTTTCGAATAAATATAAAATATAATAACATACAACATTCTAAAAACAAAACTTGTCTAATATTTGATTTTTTTATAATTTTATTTAATTTTACAAAAAATAACTATGTATGAATTTATTATGTCAAAAGTTAAAGTTAAGTTTTATTGTTTCTTTTTTATATTTTTGTATAATAATAACCTGAGTCAACCACTAAGCATTATTTTAAATTCAACTGAAAATTTTGTATGCAACGGTGTTGGTTGTAATTATGATGGTCCATCAATTTTGATTAACGAAATCATGTTATCGCCTGATCCTTTTGATGGGTCAATATATGGTATTACACCAAGCCATAATCCTGCAACACATTGTAGAGGAGAATGGATTGAATTATACAATCCTGACGAATGCAAACCAATTGACATTTCATGTTATTTTTTAGGGAATGCGGCCTACGAAAGTTCTACACTTTATCCTGCAGGATTCATATTACCTGAAGGCACAATTGTTCCTCCGAGAGGTTTTGTAATAATAAGAGGGATTAATGCACCTGCTGTTCCCTCAAACCTTTTAGTTCAGAATGGTGGAAATACTATTGAAATTATAGTTAACGACATTAACAGAATTTGCTTAAGCGGAGGGTACAGGCTATGGTTTCCAAATGCTGGGGGATGGTTTGCCTTTTATGATAGAAACGGTGTTCCGCAGGATGCAATTTCATGGAATAATAATAATACTCCGGCATTTAACGCATGTAATCCAGGAACAATTGGAGGATGTAATTATAGCGGACCTTTAGTAAGCTATAATAATATTCCTGACGATAGAAAAAATTATATTTCATCTAATACACCTCCATATAATAAAACATACAGAAGAGTTCCTGATGGAGGTCCATGGGGGTATAATCAAGCTGTAAATCCAACATACGGAACCTGCAATGCTGATTGCATTCCAGAACCCGTAATAACCTGTAATGGGACAGTTACTGTTTCTATTACAGGTGGCACACCTCCCTATTCCATACAATGGGACGACGGTCAAGCTCAAACAACTGCTACAGCTCAAGGATTATGCGAAGGACAGTATTGTGTTACGGTAACTGATGCAAACAATCAAACAACTACAGGTTGTATTTATGTTTATAATCATTCTTTAACAGTAGATGCGTTATCTTCAACACAAACAGTTTGTGCCGGAAGCACTTTAAATATGCAAGTAAATTACTCTCAAGGTCAGGCTCCGTATTCAATTTCATGGTATGGACCACAGTATTTTAGTAGTAATCAAGCAAATATTACAATCCCAAACTCAACAACTTCACATTCTGGAGTTTATGCTGTAACCGTTACTGATGATTATGGTTGCATTGGCACATCACAGGTTAACATAACCGTAAACCCCAATCCAAACCCTACAGCATCTAACAATGGACCGGTATGCCCGGGAGAAACATTAAGTTTAAATACACAATCCTTTTCATCTTATTCATGGTCAGGACCGGGAAATTTTACCAGCAATCAACAAAATCCAAGCATTTCAAACTTTCAATCATATCAAACCGGAACTTATACAGTAACAATTACAAACCAGCATGGATGTACAGCAACAGCATCAACTGCCGTTACAATTCTTCCAAGTCCTCAAGTTAGCATTACAGGACAACAAATATATTGTCAAGGAGAGACCATCCAACTTAGTGCCACTCCGGGACTAAATAACTATACATGGACAGGGCCTAACGGATTTACAGCTTCAGGACAAACAATTAATATTCCAAACTCACAACCTTCAATGTCGGGAACTTATTCAGTCAATATTGCTAGCTCAAATGGATGTCCCGGTGCAGGAACCTATCAGATCACTGTATATCCATTGGTTGATGCTACAATTAGTCCTATTGGCAATTTATGTATAACAGATCCTGTAGTTATATTAAATGCAGTAACACCCGGCGGTACATGGTCAGGTCCCGGAGTTAGTGGCAACTCGTTTAATCCTCAGTTAGCAGGAGTAGGAACACACACAATAAGCTATAACGTGTCAAATCAGGCTTGTTCAGATAGTGATACCGAAAATGTAAATGTATATAATCCCATACAAGTAGTAAACTTCAGTGACCAAGAATGTAATTCTACTTATACAGAATATACTGTTAGCTTTAATGTTGTTGACCACCTTAATAACCCAACTCCATTCTTAGCTAATTCAGGAAATGGTTTTCAACCATTTAATGGCAGTTTTTCACTTAATTTACCTTCAGCTACTCCTTATAATATAACTGTTGTGGATCCGAACTTTGCTTGTTCCGAATTTATTTTTCAAGGAATTAGAGATTGTGGTTGCCTTACATATGCAGGAACAATGAGTTCGGTAATTCCTATACAATTATGCTATGGAGAATGCTCTGATATGGTAAGTCATAATAATAACCAGGAACTCGACGCTGACGATACGTTTGGTTTTGTATTGCATACAGGAGGATATCCTCCAAATATTATTGCATACAATTCAACTCCGGAATTTTGTTATCACTTAATTCCTACGTTAAACTTCGGACAAACATATTACATTTCCTCCGTAGCAGGTAATCAAATATCTCCGGGAATTCCCGATTTATCAGACCCATGTTTTTCTATAAGTCAAGGAACTCCTGTAATTTGGTATGATATTCCAATTTCACATATAAACAATAATGATTTCTCGGTTTGCGGTCTTGAAACTTGTTTCTCAGCACAACCTGCACCTTCGGGAATGACAGGCTTTTGGTCTTGTCCTCAATTTTTTGTCACAACTCAAGGAACATCAACATACTCTCCGGATATATGTGTTTTAGTTTCCAATCACACTCAATATAATTTTATTTGGAATGTAAATAATGGGAACTGTAATGCTAAAGATACAATTAAGGTAACTTTTGTTCCAAAACCTACAGCATACGCCGGAGAAGATTTCAGTACCTGCGGATACTCAACAGATTTGAATGCAATATTATCCTTACCAGGCAGTAGCGGCTTCTGGAGCGGCCCCGGAACTTTTACAAACCAGAATTCAAATTCAACATCAGTGAGCATAAGCCCACCTCCTGGGCCAAGAACTTTTACATGGAGAGAAGTTAATGGAGATTGCTGGGACGAAGACCAAATTACAGTAAATTTCATTCAGCCTCCTAACCCGTCAATAGTACCTATTCGTGATACAGTTTGTGGAAACAATTATCAACTCAATGTTTTGAATGTTCAGGGAACAGGTATCTGGAATGCTCTTGTGAACGGGCTACAACCTCCATTCCAGGTTAGTTATGTTAACGGACAAACCAATCCGCAAACTCAAGTATCAATAACAAATTATGATGAACATTTTACAGAAGTGGAATTTATCTGGACAGAAACCATGCAAGTTTCAGGCATACAATGTACAAATTCGGTCAGTCAGAATATAATTTTCTCAAAAATGCCATCTGCAAGTGTTGGTCCAGTAAACGAAGCCGAAAGATGCGGTAACTGCATAGAACTTCAGGCTGATGTTACAGGATCAGAATGGGCTCAAGGTACTTGGATTCCATTGAATATTCTCGGACAATTTACAAGCGGTAATCCAAATTTATCGCAAGCAACTTACTGTATTAATGAACCTGGCAGTTACGGAGATACAGCTCATGTTAGAGTTCCTTTTATCTGGGCAATGAAAAATTATGCATGTGTAAGTGTTGATACCATGTTTGTAACATTTTATCGCAGACCTCAGGCAAATGCAGGAATTGACAGATCTATTTGCGGAAATTTCTATACTTTGGAGGCCGTTTACAGTATTCCACAAACCCAAGGATACAATCCGTCGGGCATGTGGTCGGTATTTTCCAGACCTGATACTATACCAATACCATCAGCAAGTTTTGCTAACCTAAACAATGACACAACTAATGTTACTGTATCACATACAGGAATATGGCAATTCGTTTTCAGGGAAAATAATACATATTTATCATCATGTTTTTCAACAGATACTGTACGCATTGAATTTGTAGAAAATCCAATAATCTATGCAGGTCCTGATAAGAATGTATGTGGAAATGCTACTCAAATGGAAGCAGTATCAGCAGGATATCCCGGAAGCTGGGTGCCTAACGGTGCTTTTTATGAAGATTTTGCAAGCCCAACAACGCCGGTGTTGGTAAATACATACGGACCAATTAATTTCACATGGATAGAAACCAATCACTCTAATCTAAGCACCTTATCTTGTTCTGCAATGGATCAGGTTACAATTACTTTCTATCCCAAACCTACTGCTACGATACTTACCGATGACGCAGACTCCACAGTTTGCGGATTGACATTCCCACGATTAAGAGCTGCAATTCCCGGAACAGGGATCACAGGATATTGGACAACAAATAATCCGTTCACCCATTTTAGTCCAAATCCTTACACATGGCAAAATGCTAGTGCAACTGTACCTTCTTATGGCTATCACGACTTTTACTGGATTGTAGAAACCGGTCACGAAGATATGCCCGGGTTCTGTACTGACACTGCAGGTCCCTTGAGAATTCATTTCATTCAAATTCCAACTGCTAATGCAGGTAACGACACTCTCTTCTGTGGTTTTTCAGGAACTCTTAATGCTATTCCAAGCATTGGAACTGGAGTCTGGTCAACTCCTTCAACTCAAAATATCAGTTTTAATAATCCAAGCAGTCCGAACGCTATTGTAACATCCAACATACTCAATGCAGGAAATCCCGCTAATCCTTTCTTCCTGCTGATATGGACTGAAGACAACACAAACGGCTGTACCGATAAAGACACAATCAAAGTACAGTTTGCAAGAATTCCTTCTTCTGACGTAATTATTATTCCTCCAAAGTGTTTCGGCGAAGAAGCCACTATCAGAGCTGTTGAAGACACTTTGCAACAATACACATGGAACTTCTTCAACGGACAGATTGTTCAAAGTTTCACTAACTCTCAAGGCGGTAATCACAGAAACTTCGTTAAGTGGAACGACGGCAGATATTCACATGTATTTAATCTGATTACTACTAATTACTGGGGATGTAACTCTCCTATTGCTATTGATACTGTTTATGAACCCCCTATTCCTGAATTTGATGTAACTATTATTAGAGATACTTGTGCTCTGGGTAAAGGTGGAATTATTTTTAATGAAAATTCTCCTAATACCGCTTTCTTCTGGATTTACGACACAATCGGACCTGCTCCGGGACCAATTACTCAGGTATTGAATATCCCGGCAGGAGATTACGGAATCAAAACTTCTTATCTAACTCCAAACACTCAATATATTTCTCATTACTTGAGTACTTTCGGAACTCAATATTGTATTGATACATTCTATTATACAATTCCAACAGTGGGTATGATTGATGCTATTATGCAAGTTGATGCGTCAATCGATCTTGAAAACCTTGTTGCTCCGGAAGCTCTTGTTGTATTTTTAAACAATTCTATCTATGATGATGTTCGTAAACGTTGTGAATGGCATTTCGGTGATGGAACTATCCTAAAAAATTGCGACCCAATGGTTGAACATACTTATACAAAATCGGGCTGCTATGAACCATTTTTGATAGTAATGAATCGTGATTTGCCTGAATGTAGAGATACTGCTCGCCTTTCAGCTTGCATTCAAGTTGATGATGAAAGTATGATTGAAGTTCCGAACGTATTTTCTCCCAACGGAGATGGGATAAATGATTTCTTCCAGGTTAAAGCAAAAACTTTAAAAACTTTCCACGGTCAAATAATTAATCGCTGGGGGCAAATAGTTTTTGAATGGAACAACTGGCAGGATTATGAAGCCGGATGGGATGGTAATAATACAGGTGGCACAAAGGCTGCTCCAGGAGTTTATTATTACATTATTAAAGCCACAGGTTGGGATGATAAAGAATACAACCTAAGTGGAGCTTTTCATTTAATGAGATAATAAAAGAAAGTTTGATTTTTAGATACAAACATATTGAGCATTGGATTTATTCAATCCGAATGATTATTATGTTTCTAACAACTTATTCAAAGACAAATTTACCATAAAATTTTTTATTCCATCACATAAATAAAATTTTTATAGTATTATATAATTTTAATCAAATTTGGTATTGAATACCACAATTTAGAAAGGTTTTATTGAAACAACGAATTCACAAAAATTTGTGTCTTAAAGAAAATATTTAATATTTTTGAACTTTTTAATAGAATATTCATTTTTAATTTTTTAAAATTAAACTTAAAAAATATGAAAAGCCACTTTGTTATTTTTCTTGTTATTTTGTTTGGATTTTTTAATTCAATTTATGCTCAAAATACTTGTGCTACAGCGGTTAACATTCCTGTAGAAATGTATTCCACCTGTGGACTAATGGCTTTGCAAAATGTTGATTTAAATTCTGCAACAGCCTCCACAGAAGCTCCAAACCCTACTTGCGGGAATTTTAGTACTAGTACAAAAGACATGTGGTATAAGTTTACAGTTCCGGCAGGAGTAAACACAATGTCATTTCATGCTTTCAATTCTAATTTAACAACACCTCTGTTTAATAATTCCGAACCCGCTATGGCAATTTACCGTGGCAACGACTGTTCTACGTTAACTTTACTAGCATGCTTTGACAGTAACGGAGGTTTTGGTACAAATGGAGAAATAAGATGGCAACCTGTTTCCGGACTAATTCCAGGAGAAACAATATGGATAAGAACTTGGGACAAAGATAATGTTACAGGTCAAAAGTATTTTATTGCAGCTTCTGTAAGATTAAATATGGAAGAAGATGATTGTGATACACCAATGCCTTTAGGTTCAAGCGGATGTAATATTTTGTCAACCGGCGGAGACATTCCTGCTCCCGATCAATGTGGTTGGGGAACAACCGATAACTCAATATTCTTCTACTTTACAGTCAATCCCGGTGATCCTCAACCATATACCATATCAGCACAGAACGGGCAATGCTGGAATAATGGAGGAGGTGAAAATCCGGAAATTCAATTTGCTGTTTACTCATGGAACGGAGTTAATTGTACCGGTATTGGAGGTACAGGAGCTACTTATCAAGGATGTGCTAATGGTACAGGAACAGTAATATTTTCTGCTAATCTTGCTCCCGGAAACTATATTCTAGCAATGGATGGATACAGTACTTTATCAGGGAATTCTTTATGCCTATTTGGATTCGAAGCTCCCTACATCGAGGAAGGAGATATCCAAATTAACTTAAATACTACCAATGCTATTTGCGGAATAGGAGGTTCTGCTTCTGTTACAGTCTTACAATCCTGTACAGGATTTCCAACAATTCAGTGGAGTACCGGAGCAACAGGTTTTACGATTAATAATCTACAACCAGGAGATTATTCCGTTACAGTTTCAGACGGGCCAAATTGTGAGAGTGTAGTACAAAACTTTACCATAACTTCCTCCGGAAATATAAGTGCAAATATAACTACTACCGGATCTCAATGCGATCCTACAATCAGTGCCACAGCAAACGTTACAGGAGCAAATCCGGCACAATGTACTTATGAATGGAATACTACACCTCCACAAAACAGTCAAACTGCAATAATTTCTTCATCAGGAACATATACCGTAACCGTTACTTATGGAACTTGTACCACAACTGCAGAGACAACTATAAATTTCCATCCGCATATTTTGGTTTATAATTTTTCTGATCATAATTGTATTAACGGAAATCTTGATTATGAAGTAAGTTTTTCAGTGAACTCTACTTTGGGAGGTCCTGCTCAATTTTATGTAAATAATGGAACTTCAAACACCTTATATAATGGAAGTTTTTCAGCAACTTATCCATCAGGAACAGGTTATACTCTTACAATAACCGATGTTAACGAATGTGATATTTTTGCCTATAACGGATTAACAGATTGCGGATGTGCCACCTATGCTGGAACAATGGCAAGTTTAGAACCAATTATTTTATGTGCAAACGAATGTACGAATATGGTTTCACATAATGAAGATCAATTTGTTCAATCGGGTGAAATGTTAGAATTTATTGTCCATACAGGAGAATATGCACCTACTTCACCACTTGCGAGAGGAAGCTCTCCAAATTTCTGTTTTTCTCAATTAATGAACGGACAATATGGAGTAACATATTATATTTCTGCAATAGCAGGACAAGATTTAGGCGGATATGTAAATATTGGCGGACCATGTTATTCTCAATCTCCGGGAACACCTGTAGTATGGTTCGAAAATCCAATTGCTTTTATCCCGGCAAATGAACTTACAACATGTGGGTTAGAAATAACACTTAACGCTACTCCTCCTCAACAAGGTATTACCGGAGTCTGGTCTTCAAACGGGCAGTTTGTTACTACAAACGGAACTAATGTATATTCACCGCAAATGAGCGTTTTAGCAGCAAATTATGGTGATCAAATATTTACATGGAGTGTGAATAATGGAATTTGCTCAGCACAAGATCAGGTTCTTGTTCATTTTCTCCCAAAACCAACTGCTTATGCCGGTGAAGATTTCAGCATCTGTGGGATTGAAGCAGAACTAAATGCTATAATAAGCATTGATGGATCCAACGGACAATGGACAGGTCCGGGTAATTTTGCTAATCAATTCAGCCCTAACACAACTGTAACTTCCGGAAATTTTGGACCACAAACATTTACGTGGAGAGAAAATTACGGGATTTGCTGGTCAGAAGATCAAATTACAGTAACATTCATTCAAGGACCAAATCCAATTATAACAAATTCTTTTGATACTGTTTGTGGTATTACAGCAAACTTATCTGTTACAGGAGTTACAGGAAGTGGTTACTGGACAGCATATTTTAATGGAAATCCACTATCTCCTGCTCCTTCATATTCAAACGGAAGTAATTCGCCAAATACATCGGTAACTATTCCTGCATTTGAGCAGGGGGAATTAAGTCGAACAATTCAATTTGTTTGGACAGAAACCACTCAAAACGCCGGCGTTGTTTGCGAAGCATCTGCTACTGCAAATATAACTTTCGCACGTAAACCAACCGCAAGTGTTGGGTCTGTTAATGAAGCTGAAGTTTGTGGAAATCAATTCACTTTTAATGCAGATATTACAGGAAGTGAATGGGCAGAAAGTTTCTGGATAAGTCCTTTGTTGATAGCAAATTTTGATAATCAAAGTTCTCCAACAGCCACAGTTACAATAAATACTCCCGGAAGTTATGGTGACTCAGCCTGGGTTAGGGCTCCATTTGTTTGGGCGATGAGAAATACCGGTTGTACTTCTGTTGACACAATGTGGGTTTCTTTTTATCGTCGTCCGGTTGCTAATGCAGGTTTAGACGGATCTATTTGCGGTAATAATTATACGCTTGGAGCAGTTTACAGTTTACCCCAAACACAGAATTACCAACCATTTGGAATTTGGTCTGTAGGGCAAGCTCCCGTTGCTGGTGCGGCTGCAAATATTAATCCTCAAACAGGAGATACAGTTTCTGTAACTGTGAGTCATTACGGACAATGGCGATTTGTTTTCAGAGAAAACAACTCCAATTTATCATCTTGTTTTTCAACTGATACAGTCGTGATAACTTTCCATGAAATTCCTGTAATTTCGGCAGGTCCCGATAAACATGTTTGTGGTCAGTCAACAAATCTTGAAGGAATTAGTGCAGGATTTGCAGGACAATGGGTACCAAACGGAGTATATATCCAAGATTACAACAGTCCTACTACACAAGTTACTACAAATACTTATGGTCCTATAAACTTTGTATGGATCGAAAGTAATCAATATTGTTCTGCAATTGACACTGTAATTATAACATTCTGGAGAATTCCAAATGCAAATATTCTTACAGATCCTGCAGATTCAACAGTTTGCGGATTGACATTCACAAGACTAAGAGCAGAGTTACCATCCACCGGAACAAGAGGTTATTGGTATGCTCTAAATCCTGCAGCATATTTTGACGATCCATGGGCGAACTTTACTTCTGTTACAGTTCCAAGCTATGGAAATCATTATTTCTATTGGGTAGTTGAAAACGGACCCGAAGACATGCCCGGTTTCTGTGCTGATACAGCAGGCCCTTTAAGAATCAGATTTATTCAAATACCTACAGCCAATGCCGGTAACGACACATTATTCTGTGGCAATAGCGGCTATTTAAGTGCCATTCCTTCTGTAGGATCAGGTGTATGGAGTACTCCTTCAACTAATTTAATTACAATTGAAAATCCAAACGACCCATATTCATATATTGAATCGCAGGTTTTGAATGCAGGAAATCCCGCCAATCCATATTTCTTACTTATTTGGACAGAAGACAACACTAACGGATGTACTGATAAAGATACAATTAAAGTTAGTTTTGCAAGGATTCCTTCTTCGGATGTAATTATTATTCCTCCAAAATGTTTCGGCGAAGAAGCCACTATCAGAGCTGTTGAAGACACTTTGCAACAATACACATGGAACTTCTTTAACGGGCAAATTGTACAAAGTTTCACTAACTCTCAAGGTGGAAATCACAGAAATTTTGTACGCTGGAACGACGGCACAGATTTCCATGTATTTAATCTGATTACTACAAATTACTGGGGATGTAACTCTCCTATTGCTATTGATACTGTTTATGAACCCCCTATTCCTGAATTTGATGTAAATATTATTAAAGATACTTGTGCTCTGGGTAAAGGAGGGCTTATATTTAATGAAGATTCTCCGACCACTGCTTTCTTCTGGATTTACGACACAATCGGACCTGCTCCGGGACCAATTACTCAGGTATTGAATATTCCGGCAGGAGATTACGGTATCAGAACTTCATACCTTACTCCAAATACTCAATACATATCGCATTACCTGAGTACCTTTGGAACTCAATACTGTATTGATACATTTTACTATAACATTCCAACAGTGGGTATGATTGATGCTCAAATGGAAATAGCAGCATCTATTGATCTCGAAAACCTTGTTGCTCCAAATGCAGTGGTTACATTCCTTAACAATTCAATTTACGATGATGTACGTAAACGTTGTGAATGGAACTTCGGTGATGGTACCAAGCTCAAAAATTGCGACCCAATGGTTGAACATACTTACACTAAATCAGGATGTTACGAACCTTTCCTTATCGTAATGAACAGAGACTTACCAGAATGTAGAGATACTGCTCGTCTTTCGGCATGTATTCAAGTTGATGATGAAAGTATGATTGAAGTACCAAACATATTCTCTCCTAACGGCGACGGCATAAACGATTTCTTCCAGGTTAAGGCAAGAACATTAAAAACTTTCACAGGACAAATTGTTAATCGCTACGGTAAAGTTGTTTATACCTGGGAAAACTGGCAGGATTACGAAGCCGGATGGGATGGAAACCTTGAAGGTGGCTCAAAAGCGGCTCCCGGAGTTTATTATTACATTATCAAAGCATCAGGTTGGGATGATAAAGAATATAATTTACAAGGAGTTCTTCATCTTATGAGAGATTAATAACCATCTTATAACTAAATCTTATTGAATTTTAATTTTTTAAAACAACATTGATATTTTAAATTTTGTCTTATATTTGTAGAGTTTAAGCCAAAAATTCTAAAATATGAAATTATTTAAGCTTATATCTATTTCAATGATTTTAATATCATCGTTTAATCAATCATTTGGACAACAAGTTACAGAACGTTATGTAAATATTCTTGACCACCAAAAATTCTTAAGCTACGACGAAACAGAAAATAATTATTATGTAAGGTTTGAATTAAATAACATTTACGAAAACGAATCTTCTAAACCTATATATGTAGCAGTTAATGAATTGCAGAATGTTATATCTTTTTCAATAAAATCAAAATCTTTTGAAAAAGAAAACCAAAGAACATGTTTTTTGAGAATAAAACCTGAAAACTATGCCTATACCTTATATTTTGTATTTAAAAATATGAATGTAAAATACATTTTTGATGGTGAAAAATATATTGAAATTGAAAAATATTTTGCAGAAAATTTTAAATTATGAAAAACATAAAATCATATCTAATTTTATTAATGGGATTTTTCACATCCCAAGTATATTCCCAGATTACAGCCCCTAATGCATCATTTTCGTTTCCGACAAATTATTCACCTTCATATACTGGTTCGGGAGGAACAAACGATTTGGTTTATGTGTTTTGCTCTAATCAAAATATAAATAATGCAGGAGAATTAACCGTAAATGCTCCCGGATGTCTGGTAACATGGTTCAAATATGATGGTTTCTCCTATTCACCAATAGGACAAACCGGATATACAGCCACCGGTCTTACTGATGGTTTATATATGGCAAAAGTAGATTGCGGAGGAACTACTTCTTGTTATAAAGCATGGGTGTGGGTAAATCAGACTTATGTTAATGTTAATCCGATTGCTCCAGGTTGTGAAACATTTACACTAACAGGACAAGTAAATGTTTTGGACAACCAATTTACTATCAGTGATCCACCCGGAATAGATTTTGAAATAGATGCAAACACCTATATACAAATTTGCTTTTGGGCAAATCATACTTATGTTTCAGATCTTGGTTTTTACCTAAAAGCTCCGGGACATGCATATAGTGAACCTGGAACACCGGGAGTAGTAGCCCTTTTACCTGCTGCTTCTGACTGGGGTATTAACGGAACTCACCAAAGTAATTTAACAATTCCATGGACAGTAACAGGGTGTGCTCCAGATCAGGAAAATACTCCATGTAACAGCGGGAACAATCTCGAAGAATTTTGTTTTGGAACAAATTATTTCTATGGAGGTCCGGCTCTAACTCCCGGAAACCCAAGCCAAACACCTTGCGTATGCAGCATGACTACACCACTTACAGGACTTTATGCTCCGGCAGAATCATGGTCGGGGATTTATGGTTTTATGGCAGGTCAGTCCGGATGGGCTGTTCAAATATATGATTGCGAACCTGTTGATTATGGTGCTTTAACAATGGCTCGTCTTGTATTTTCTAAACAAACAGAATGCGGACAAACAACTTATATTTACGATTCCGGATCAATCAATTCTACAATAAACGACAATAGCTGCTCTGCTGCAACAGCCTCAATATATATTGTTCCACCACAGGCTCCCGCAGGCAGTTATACTGTTACTTCTGCAATCTCAAACATTAATTGGACATGTACAGGCTCCAGTTTTACCGGAAATCAATTAAGCCATCAAATAGTGCAAGGCACACCAGACTTTCCTACCCAAACAAGTGATTTTATACTAACTGTTACTGAAACTGTTAATGTCCCGGGAAATCCATCCTGCCAAATAAGTGATGCCGAAACATTCTATACATTACCAACAGATGCAACTATCACTCCAATGCCTCCAAAATGTGCAAATGATGCTCCCTTTGTTCTCCAAGCTGCAAACACCGGAGGTATATGGACTACAAATGCTCCTGAAGGTTCGCTTATAAATAATATTTTTTATCCAAGTGTTGCAGGTGGTGGAACATGGTCAATAAATTATGCTATTGGAGGTCCATGTCCCGATCAAGATCAGACCACTGTAACAATATATGAAACTTTATCGGTACAAAATTTTTCTGACCAGGTTTGCGATGGAACAGGAGATAATTATACTGTATCTTTTAATGTTGTGAACAACCAAGGACAACCTGCAAATTTCCAAGCAAATTTTGGATCCGGATTTCAAACTTACACAGGAAACTTTTCAAGACAATTTCCTACTCAGACATCCTATAGTATAACTGTAATAGACTTTCACAATTGTACTGAAATTGTTTTAAACGGATATAGAGATTGTGGATGTACTACTTTTGCAGGAACATTTTCTTCTTATGCTCCAATAAATTTATGTCAAAATCAATGTATAAACAATACAATATTAACACATAATAACGATCAGGTTTTAGACGCCAACGACATGATGGAATTTATTATTCATGATGGTGGTAATCCAATGACAATACTAGCATATAATTCATCTTCTCCAAATTTCTGTTTGTCAAATATTATTGGAGGGCAAACCGGACAAGTTTATTACTTGGCTGCAATTGCAGGGAATAATGCAGGAGGGCATGTATCGTTGATAGATCCATGTAAATCTATGACAATTTCTATTCCAGTGATTTGGCATGCTAATCCTACTGCTTTCATTTCCCCTACAGAAATATCAACTTGTGGTCTGAGTGTTGAATTATCTGCAAATACACCAAATCCCGGTGAAATAGGAACCTGGACAGCTAATGGAGACTTTTTCATTACAGGCGGGACTGCTAATAGTCCAAACATTACAGCAATTAAACCACCACCCTACGATGATTTAACTTTTACATGGACTGTAGTTAATAATATTTGCTCCGCAAGTGATGACGTTGTTGTTCATTTTCTCGAAGTTCCTAATGCTTATGCAGGCGAAGATATAACTGTTTGTGGTACGCAGGCAGAATTAAATGCTATTCAAAGTTTACCAGGAACATCAGGATTCTGGAGTGGCTTAGGCTCTTTCCAGCAGCAATCAAACCCTAATACAATTGTTAATGGAAACATCGGCACATTTATTTACACTTGGAGAGAAATAAACGGCACCTGTTGGGACGAGGATCAGGTTACAGTAACGTTTGTACAGGAGCCACAACCTGTTACAACTCCTAATGTAGATACTGTTTGTGGAATTCAATATCAATTAAATGTTTACAACGTTACCGGAACGGGATATTGGACAGCTTATCAAAATGGAGTTCCATATACTCCGGCTCCAATATACCAACAAGGAAACACCTCTCCCAGTACTTCTGTTATTCTTACCTACGGAACAGAACTTTTTGTAGATATAGACTTCGTATGGACGGAGACTCAACAACACGGAAGTTTACAATGTTCAAATACGGCTACTAAACGAGTTCATTTTGCTCGTCAACCTGTTGCCAGCGTAGGACCTATTGATCAAGCAGAAGTTTGTGGCAATTGTTATACTTTCAACGCCGATATTATCGGGCAAAATTGGGCCAGCGGAATGTGGATTGCCAAAGATATTCTCGGAGAATGGACAAATAACAATAATACCTCGCCAAATGCTGAATTCTGCATTTCACCTTTTGCAAGCTATGGAGATACTGCTCATGTAAGAGTAGATTTTCTGTGGACAATGTATAATTCAGGATGTACCTCAATTGACACAATGACTGTAATTTTCTATAAGAGACCTCAGGCAAATGCCGGTTTAGATAATGCTGTTTGTGGAAATAATTACACTTTAGGTGCTGTATACAGTTTACCTCAAACCAGCGGATATAATCCTTCAGGGTTATGGTCTGTTTATTCCCGACCAAATGTTACACCTACACCATCGGCAACATTTGCAAACTTAAATAACGATACCACTTTAGTTACTGTTTCTCATACAGGTATTTGGCAATTTATTTTTAGAGAAAATAATTCGCTGTTATCAAGTTGTTTCTCAACTGATACTGTGCAGATAGAATTTGTTGAAATACCTGTAATTTCAGCTGGACCAGACAAACATGTTTGCGGGCAATGTACTCAACTGGAAGGAACTACTGCCGGATATAGCATGAGCTGGACAGACAATGGAGCACAGTATTCCGATTATACTATTCCGAATCCTGATGTATGCGTGAATACCTACGGGCCAAGGCAGTTCGTAATGATTGAGACTAATATGTCGCAACCACCATTTACACTTGCCTGTCAATCAAAAGATACAGTAATAATTACCTTTTGGAGAGTACCTTCTGCAAATATACTTACCGACCAAGCAGACTCTACTGTTTGCGGTTTAACATTCCCAAGACTTAGGGCTGAAAATCCGGGAACAGGAATTCGTGGATATTGGAGTACAAATAATCCTTTTACAGAGTTCTATCCAGATGCAAATACAT
>LUZK01000030.1 GCA_001603595.1 Bacteroidales bacterium Bact_19 | reverse complement strand
GCATTAGACTTCCATTTCCGTGAATAAGTTCAATATGTAGAATTTCGGCTTTATCGTTTGATTTTGCAACAAATGCCATTGATTCGTTTTCTGCAGGTTTAATGGTATTGTTATTATAAACAATTTCGTCCTCTATAAGTCCGGTCAATAACCATAAATTTTTTGAAGGATTTACAATATCTCCTGAATAATTAGTTTTAATAAAGCCTTTAGCCACAAAATTTTTCCAGATATCGTCATTAATGTTATAAACAGACTCCGAAGATCTAAGTTTTATAATATTAACTTCTGATTTAACATATTCAGGCATACATAGTCCAACCGGAGCGTTTATGTATGTAGGATCACAAATTACATACCTGCTGTTGTCAATAAGATAATAAGCTCCGTTTATTAACTCGTTAAATTTAACCGCAGTTGCAACGTGGTCGGGATAATTAAGAGCTACCAAAGGCAAGTTTAGAAATTGTCGGACAAGATATGAGTAAAACACTGCTCTATCTTCACAATCGCAATATTTATAATGGAAAATTTCCTCGGGGAAGAAAAACTTCTCGTATCCAAATTGTTCTTGATCGGTTTGGTAATCAAATGCAAGCTGAACAAAAGCAAGCAAAAAGTTTGCAGCCTCAAGTTCTCCCATATCCTTTATAATCGGATAAATATTTTTATTCAAAGATTCTTTTACATAAGAAGAAATCCCTGCATTAAAAAATATCTGAATTTCTCCCTGAGGATAGTCGTTATAAAAATCAATAAGATTCTTACTATAGTTAATATCAAAATTGTAAGTTTTTCCATTATACTCAAAACTCAGTTTCTTAATAACAACAAGATCCCCCAATACCGGAGTTTGATAAATGTTAAAATTCATTATTTGATTTGCTTCGGGATAATTACTGCGGAAGGTGTATATTGTTTTCACTCCCGACCCGTTTTCAAAAATGTAATACTTTAAATTATCCAACACAAAATATGAATAACCGTAAATTGTATTTATCGAAGGAATTAACAAATAAATATTTGTTCCGGAATAGCCTACTTTTACTCTGTAACCCGATTTTGAAAGTAAGAACCATGTGAGTAATTTTGCGGAATTAGTATTTTCATAAATACGTGATGCACAATTTTCAACCAATTTATAATATCCCCAGTCATTAAGAGAATGATACTTTTTAAAATCAAGCATTTGACCCACTACTCTGTAATAATCGGTTTCGAGGATCGATTCCCAAAAATTTGCAATATTTGATTCGTTAACATAACTTATCTCTATTTCTTTAAACTTTTTTGGAAAAATCAAATTAAAATCAGAACCGTAAAAATTCAACGTTAAATCATCATAATCTTTTTTAGAGGCAGGAGTTTCCGAAACAGGTATATTAACATAATTAGAACTTATTTGATATACTTCATTTTCTTCGGTGATGTTTGATTTTTTCTGAGAGAGTTTTTTAGCTGGAGTTTTCTCATTTTTTTTATCATAAACAGGAATTTTATCCGGACCCGGCAATGTTATTGGTTTTTGTTCGGAAAATAATTTAAAATTTTCCCAGTCTTGTTTTAAAAATTCGAGAAATTCTTTATCTCTGTCTTCTTTAAATTTTTCAAAATTCTTAGTTTCTTCTATAAAAAACCTTTCATAATCATTTTTAAGTTTGTTATAGAATGCCGTATCAACTTGAGCAACTGTATAAATTCCAAATAACAGTAAAACACCGACAAAAAAAATATTTTTCATACACTTAATTTTTGTATCCAAAGAAACAATTATTGTACCATCAAAAAAAATGAAAAAAATTTTTTTTAAGATTGTTGCAGGTTTAAAAATTTTTATCACTTTTACACCGCAAAATTAAGTAAAAAAAAAAATTAAATATAGAGCACAATGAACGGAAATAAATTAAGAGTGATAAAAGATTACGAAAAGTTGCCTAAAGAAATTCAGGAACAGATTAAACTGACTTATCCCAATGGATTTAGCCAGCATTTAATAACTTTTACAGACAAAGACGGTAAATTAGTTAGTGCACTTCCTTTTGAAACAGAAGACAAGTACTATTTAGTACGAATGACAAAGCAAGAGGCTTTGGATATTGTTTTTGCCGATGATGATTACGACGAAGACGGAATATTGAAAGAGACCGTAAAAGAAGAGTTTTCAGACAAGTATGCCGAATTGGATTATCTTAATGAAGTATTGGGCAACTCAGAAGATGACTTTGATGACGACAGTTATGATGATGATGATTTTGATGATGATATCGATGATGAAGTAGATGATGTAGATAATATTGATGATATTGACGATGAAGACATTTAGTAAAAAAGCCGGTTAAACCGGCTTTTTTTTAATTTATTACACCCATTTCTTTTCCAACTTTTGTGAATGCATATATAGCTTTATCAAGATGGTGAATTTCGTGAGCTGCCGACAACTGAACTCTTATTCTTGCAAGCCCTTTAGGAACAACCGGATATGAAAAGCCAATAACGTAAATACCTTCTTCGAGCAGTTTGGCAGCAAAATCCTGAGCTAATTTTGCCTCGTATAACATTACTGCACAAATAGCAGATTGCGTAGGTTTAATATCAAATCCGATGTTGGACATTTTCTCCATGAAATATTTTGTATTAAAGTGGAGTTTATCCTGAAGTTCGTTAGTCGCACTCATCATTTCGAGCATTTTTATACCGGCAGCAACAACCATCGGAGGAATTGAATTTGAGAATAAATATGGTCTTGACCGTTGACGAAGCATTTCAATAATTTCTTTCTTACCGGTAGTAAATCCGCCTATAGCACCACCAAAAGCTTTTCCTAAGGTTCCGGTAATTATTTCTATTTTGCCTTTAAGGTTAAAATGTTCGGTAACTCCGCGTCCGGTTTCTCCGACAACACCGGCAGAATGCGATTCGTCAACCATAATCATTGCGTTATATTTCTCTGCCAACTGATAAATTTTATCAAGAGGAGCGACATTTCCGTCCATGGAGAAAACTCCGTCTGTTACTATGAGTTTAAATCTGCAATCTTTGGCAGCAATCAATTGTTTTTCGAGATCCTCAACATTAGCATTTTCATATCTGAATCTCTGAGCTTTACAAAGACGAACACCATCAATGATGGAAGCATGATTTAAAGAATCCGAAATTATTGCATCCTGTTCGTTAAGCAGTGGTTCAAAAACTCCACCATTTGCATCAAAGCAAGCTGCATATAAAATGGTATCTTCGGTACCGAAAAATTCTGCAATTTTTGCTTCCAATTCTTTATGAAGATTAGTTGTTCCGCAAATAAATCTTACGGAGGACATGCCATAGCCGTGAGAATCCAGGGCTTTTTTTGCAGCCTCTATAAGCTGAGGGTTGTTCGAAAGTCCAAGATAATTATTTGCACAAAAATTTAATACCTTTTGTCCGGTATTTAACTCAATTTCAGCTCCTTGCGGTGATACAATTATCCTTTCCGATTTATAAAGACCGGCTTCTCTGATATCACTGATTTCTTTTTGTAAATAGCTCTTAAAATCGCTGTACATATCTGATATTTTTAATGATTACTTGCAACAAAAATAATAATTTTGACATAGAAAAAATTTAATTTTTTTATTTTTAAAACATTATTTGTAATTATTGCGTTAAATCTTTTTTACGAGCAAAAAAATTGAAGAAAATTCTAATAATATTGTTTGTTTTTATTACTATTTTACCAGAAGTAAAATCTCAAAATCTTATTAATACTCGCAGAAAAATATTTCAAATAAAATCAGACACACTCTTAATTGATACTTTAAGCATCTGGCAGGAAAGCATAAAATTTTACGACATAAAGAATGAACAACTTTTAAATTTTAATTATGAATTTGATTTTTTCAAGTCAGCAATTATTTTTAAAGAAATCCCCAAATATGATAGTATTGCTGTAGAATACAAAGTTTTTCCGGTAAATTATTCAAAGCCGATTTCATTATTCGATAAGAGTAAACATCTAAAAGCAGAAAGATTACCTGAAAAGAAATATGATTATGTTATTGAAAGAGATTATCTGAGAGATGCCAATCTAAACAAAGATCTATCCCGTAGAGGAAGCATAAGTAGAGGTGTTAATTTTGGTAACAACCAGAATGTTTCTTTAAATTCGGGATTGAATTTACAACTCGACGGAAAACTTAACGAAGAAATTTATATCGTTGCTGCCATAAGCGACAATAACATTCCCATTCAACCAGAAGGCAATACTCAATACATTCAAGAGTTCGACAAGGTTTTCATTAAACTTTATAACGAAAATTTAGCTCTTACTTTCGGAGACTTTGAACTAAGAAAGCCCACAGGTTTTTATATGAATTATTTAAAAAAAGTCCAAGGAGCAAGTATTAGTGTAAAACAAGAAAAATATGTCAAGGATAAAAAATTTGGTCTTGAATCAAGTTTAAGTGGGGCGGCAACAAAAGGAAAATTCCACAGGCTGGAGTTAAGAGGACAGGAAGGTAATCAAGGCCCATATAAACTTACCGGAGCAAATAACGAACAAAACATAATAATCCTTGCAGGTTCGGAAAAAGTTTTTGTTGACGGAATTTTACAAGTTCGAGGTTTGGACAATCAATATGTTATAGACTATAATACGGGAGAAATTACATTTACTCCAAAACAACCTATTAATAAAGACAAAAGAATAATTATCGAATTTGAATATACAGAAAAAAGTTACACCCGTTTTTTGATTGGAAGTACAAATAAAGTGACTTACGGTAATTCAGAATTTTATTTGAATTTTTATCAGGAAAAAGACAGCAAAAACAGCCCGATTGACCAAGATTTAACACCTTATGAAAGATTTTTACTTATGCAGGCAGGCGACAACACAGAATTTGCAAGAGTTCCTGCCTTTGATTCGATAGGATTCTCAACCGAAGAAATAAGATATGAATTAAGAGACAGTATTGTCAAAGAAGAATATTTCGACTCAATTTTTGTTTACAGCACAAACCCCATAAAAGCAATTTACAGAGTTAGATTTGTGTATTCCGGACCTAATAAAGGAAATTATAAGAGAAGCATAAACACGGTAAACGGAAGAGTTTTTGAATGGGTTGCTCCTGAAAATGGAATCCCACAGGGAGATTATGAACCATATAAAATATTAATAAGTCCCGAACAAAAACAATTAATAAACTTTGGTGTCAATGTTAAACTCGATGAAAAAACAACATTTAGTACAGAAATAGCCATCAGTAATAACGACAAAAACACTTTTTCGAACAAAGATGCCGATGATAATCAAGGATTAGCCTGCATATCATCTCTGGAACGCAGCTTTTTAAAAAACGATAAAAACCTGCTTTCAGTCAAAATCACTTACTCTTATCAGCAAAAATATTTCAGGGGAATAGAAAACTATAGAACTCCGGAATTTACGAGAGACTGGAATTTTAAGGAATTTTATCCCGAATCAGACGAAAACTTTTTGAATTTTACTTTAAACTTTAATTCAAAAAACAGTCTGAACTCAAAATTAGAATACAATCTCCTCAAAAGAGGGTCAGTGTACACAGGCAACAACGGTGGAATTCAATTAAATTATCAAATAAAAAAATTAAACATTAGTGGCAAAGCTTATATTTTAGATGCAGAAACTCAAGTTTTCGTAAGCAGATTTATCCGTCACAATTTTTTGGTAACTCAAAGTTTTAAATATTTTATGATAGGTGTGGGAGAAGAAGCCGAAAACAATCAACTTAAGGATAATAACCAAAATGTACTTAATAATAACAGTTTTGCTTTTCAAAGTTTTAACTGTTTCGTTAAAACAATCGACAGTACCAAATTACAGTTAGAAACAAACTATAAATTAAGAAAAGATTTTTTAGCAACAAATTATGAACTCAGTCCTGCAACTCAATCAGATAATTTAAGTTTCATTTTGAATTACAACTTATCATCTAATCACAGAATTTCGAGTACTGCAACTTTTCGTAGACTTAACATTTCCGACAACAGTTTATATAGTAATCCTTCAGAAAACAATTTGGTTGGACGTTTAGAATATAGTTATAAAATATTAAAAGGAGTATTTTCAGGCAGTTGTTTTTACGAGACAGGTTCGGGAATGGAAAGAAAAATAGAATTTTCGTATTTGGAAGTACCTACCGGGCAAGGCGTTTATACCTGGACAGATTATAACAATAACGGAATTAAAGAACTTGACGAATTTGAAGTTGCTTTTTTCAACGACCAGGCAAACTACATCAGAATATTTATTCCATCATCAGAATATATTAAAACTTATTCAAACCAATTCAGTTATGTTCTAAACACCAATCCCGATGCAGTTTGGCAACGCTCCGAATTTAAGATTAAAAAGTTTATATCACGTTTTTCCAATCAATTTGCTTTTCGTACAGGCACCAAAAATACATCCGATGAGTTTTTTGTTTATGCAAATCCTTTTATTAACAATATTGAGGATATCAATATACTCAGTATGAATCAAAATATAAGAAATTCATTTTCTTTTAACAGGACTAATCCCAAATTCGGAGCAGATTACATATATCAGCTCACAAACAATAAAATGCTCTTAATATCAGGCTTTGAAACCAGAAATAATTACTTAAACACATTTCAGACGAGATATTTTTTCAGTCCGAACATTGGAATAGAGGGAAAACTAAATTTTGGCAGAAGAGTTTACAATTCAGAATTTTTCAATAACAAAAACTACCTTATTAATAATAATTTCTATGAAGGAACTGTGATATATCAACCTAATGTTAATTTAAGATTTTCCGGGACATACATATTAAAAAACAAGATAAACTTATCGGGAACGGAAGTTTTGAATTCAAATGAAGCTAAAATCGAAGGAAATTTTTTTACAGCAAAAAAATCCTTCATTAATTCGAGTTTTAGCATAATTTATAATAATTATAATTCACAAACAAACACTCCAATAGCATACGAAATGCTTGAAGGGTTACAGCCCGGATTGAATTTCACTTGGAATGTCACAATTCAGCGTATGCTAACTAATGGCTTACAGATAAATATAATATATAACGCCCGCAAAAGTCCGGGCGTCAAAGTCATTCACAATGCAGGAGTTCAGATGAGAGCTTTTTTCTAATAATTATGATTCCATTATCAGCTTCGTAATGTTTTTAATACTCCTGTCCATGAAAGAATTTGGTCAATCATTTGATTTACTGTATTTTCATGCTGTGGATTAGGATTAAATTTGGTGAAGTTTTCAAAATCAGTAAATAAATTGAGAGCAACCTGAGTTCTCACATCGGCAACCAATAATTCGCCCATAATATGCCTGAGGTGTTCAACTGCCCTTACTCCACCGGCAGAACCATAGCTTACAAAACCCGCAGCCTTGTTGTTCCATTCGGTAAACAGATAATCCAAAGCATTTTTAAGAGCTCCGGTAAGACCATGATTGTATTCGGGTGTAACAAAAATAAACCCATCCAATGATTTTATTTTTTCTGCCCATTTTTTTGTATGCTCCTTTGAATACTGTCCATATAACGGAGGTATTGGTTCGTCGAGCAAAGGTAAATTATATGCTTAAATATCAACAATCTCAAATTCAGCATCTTTTCGTTGAGATGCTATACTATAAACCCAGTCGGCAACTTGAACAGCATTTCTCCCTGGACGGGTGCTACCTACTATAATTCCAATTTTTAACATATATTTAGTTTTTATTGTTTAACTTATGATAATAAGTGAATGAAATCAAAATAACGATTAAAGCAAAAAGAGGGAAAAGAGACACATAAAAAGGATCTCCTACCGACAGATGAGCAACAATTGCAGAGAAAAAAGTAAGTATAAACCCAAAGTATGAGAATTCTTTTAGTTTAGAAGGAACAAGAGGTAAAAGTATTGCCAGAGCCCCAAGTATCTTAGCTATTCCAAGCTCAATTCTAAAATAATCCGGAAATCCCAAATGCTGAAAATTTGTTTTCATATCAGGAATCAAAAAATATCCAACGGCACTCATTAACATCCATAACGAAATAAAAGCTGTACTTATCCAGAAAATAATTTTATCTTTCATAATTCAAGTAATTAGAAACTTAAATATCTAACCAATAGATTGTAGAAAAAGTTCAGTTTTTAACACTTAATTAAATAAATTGCCTGCAATAAGTTAAGATATTTTCAGAAAAAGGATTATTATGACTAATTAAGATGAAAAAACCAAAGATTTTTTGTTAAAAAATTATTTTACAATAATTGTTTCTCTGGCTTTTACTTCGTATTTTCCTTGGGGCCAATCAAAATATAATCTCAATTCATAAGTTCCAGCAGGTACTCCAGAAAAACTGTGAGTCCCATTTTTTTTACCTTGTGAATAAAAATATTGCCCAAAAACATTATCCGGGCTACTTGCTTCAACTAAAGTTATCCAGTCTTGGGAATTACCCGGCAAATTTTTATATTCAATGCTAATAACTTGATTGGCGTCATTAACTTTTTTAAATCTAAAATATTGGGTATCTCTAATCGAATTTCCATCATCCTGATTTAATACACTTATTAAAAGCCTATCCTGCACATTAAATTGTCCTTCAGGCCAATTATAATAAACTCTGATTTCATAATCGCCAATCGGAAGAATATCAAAAGTATATTCTCCCGAAGACTTTGATTGAGTATAAAACCATTGCCCATAAGTGTTATCCGGTTTAGATTTCTCAATTATAGTTATCCAGTCGTTATTATTACCCGGCAAATTAAAATATTCAATAGAAATTCGTTCTTGCGGAGAAAAAACAGCTTTTTTTACTTTAAGATGTTTTGATATAATTTGATATTGATTATCAAAGCTCTTTTGTGCAAAAACTTGAGATGAAAACAAAAATAATAATATTGTTGTGAGGCAGATAAAATTAAAAAAATTATTTTTCATAAGATTAATATTTAGTTATTACTGGATAAAGATACGGAATAAAAATGGAAAATTAAATTTTTATTAAAATTATTCGTTTAATTTACGGAATAAAAAATTTTTATATATTAGCAGTCTGTAAAAAAACAATAAATACTATGAAAAAATTACTTTACACATTAGTTCTTTTAATCATTTTGATAAGTTATGGAGAATCACAGGGGTTAACCAGTTTTGGTTACGATAAAGCCCTCACTCTGGCAAAATTAAATGAATATGTAAAATTTGTAGGTTCAGATTCAGAAGGTTTTTATGTAATACGTATTGATGAAAAAGATGATTTACATCTTGAATTTTTTAATGCCAATTCACTGATTCGTGAAAACTCCAATCAGTTGATACTTCCTTCGATTGGCGGAATAAAGTCAGATTATGTTGCAATGTTTTATTTAAGAGGAACTTTAATCTTGTTAACAGAAGTTTTAAATAATACCACTAAAGAAAAAACATTATACATGCAAGAGGTGAACAAAAGTGGTCAAGTTATTGGCGAACCTCAGATAATTGGGAAACTTACAAATCAAAACATTTCACAGAAATTTAACGTAAGTCTTACCCCAAATCAGCAAAATATTTTTGTTTACTATAATATCCCGTTCCAGACCTACAACGAAGAACCTTTCTTTTTCAAGGTTTACAACAGCGATATGAAAGAAATTTACAATTATCGCTTAAAATTACCAATGAAAGATAAATCTTTTGAAATTGACCAAACAATCATTTCCAATAACGGAAACATTTACATGGTAGCAAGAATAGCTCCCGATGCCCGTCAAATGAAAAGAATGAAAAACATAGTTTATGATTATAAATTATTGATTTTCGATGAAAAATCAGGTAATATAAAAGATATAGACATTAAAGGTAAAAAATTCATTCTTGTTGATGCTATTATAGGCGTTGATGAAGAAGAAAATGTTGACATTTTCGGATTTATGGTAAGAAAAGGAAAAGACACCTACGAAGGTATTTTCCATCAAAAATACAACACCAAAACAGATTCATTTGTTCTTGGTGATGCAAAAATGGCTGATTACGTTTTTAGTAAAACTGAAATCCCGGAATTCAGAGCCGATCGTTTGACAAAGATTTACGATGAAATGTATAATTATAAATTATTGAATGTATTCTATTTGTCGAATGGTGGTTCTGTAATGATAGCCGAACACAGAAACTACTGGGTTGACTCCATAATTGTTCCCGGATCAAAAGAAGTTATATATAATGATTATTTCAGATTTAATGATGTTTTAGTTGCTTATTGCAGTCCCGAAAACAATATGGAATGGATGACTCGTATTCCTAAGGCTCAATACAGCTATAACGATTTAGGAAAATACTCTTCTATTGCAGCATTTCCAGTTGGAGAAAAAGTATATTTATTCTACAACGAACATCCAAAAAATATTGAGTTATTACAACAACAAAACTTAACAGGAGATCTTTACAAAGAAATCGTTGCTCCAGGAAGAAAAGGAACAGCCGTTGCAGTTTCGATTTTCTCTGACGGAAAAGTATCTGCAGCTCCTTTATTTTCGGGAAAAAACAAAAACTTTAAGATTATCCCAGAACTAATTAAAGAATTTAACGGCAGAATTTTGATTTACGCCGAAAATAAAAATAAAGTTAAATTTGCTGTTTTCACTGGTAGATAGAAAAGTCGTTTAACGAAACTAAGACGCAGACCTAAAAAGGTCTGCGTCTTTTGCTTTAAAACGAATTCTGCAATAGTAAATCGTATCCCGAATTAAAAATGATAATTCTATGGATAAGCGGCTTAATTTTCTCCAAAATTAATTGCAAAATTTTCCTAAACAACTTGTAAAGATTTCAGAGGTCAGACGCATTGCAGCAAACTGCTGTTAGGTGTAGTAATTGTTATCATTCGTCCATTAAGTTTAGCCTGCTTAATTTTCTTGCTAAAAAGTTCTGCTGCAATTTACCTTTAAATTCAAACTATAGTTGTTTAAATTGCTTGAATTATCAATAATGAACTTAAATTCTATAAATAGATTTTCTTATGTAAAGCCTTAAACATTCGTTTTTTGAATATTATAGTCTGAAACCTTGTTGAAAGGTAACTCATGATTTCAAATGCCTAGATAGAAGTCCTCCTTTAAATTTTTTAATTATCTGTGAACTTGTTTTATAATAGTTCAAACTCAACTTTTTAGGTAACAAGGTCAATACCAGTCATGTTGTTTTCGTCAGACACAAAACTCAGCTATTCTGTTGTTTTATTAATTAAAGCACGAAAACCCTAGTCATGTTGAGTTGCAATTTCTTTTATTTTTTTTCTGATTTTATTCTGTTCATATTTTTTTGTGACGGAAATTGAATTGAATCAACCTAAAAAAGTTTCTCTTTTTACATTTTAACCTAATTCTAATTAACACATATTTTTTAATTCTATAATAAGTTTATTTTTTATGCAACACAATATTAGGGCAAGACACATTTACACATAGATTTTTTGTTTTTACAAAACTAATTCGTTTTAAATCAGTATATTTGCAAAAATTTTATTTATGGGAAATTTAGTAGCAATAGTAGGTCGTCCCAATGTTGGAAAATCGACACTTTTTAATCGTCTTACCGAAAGACGAGAAGCCATTGTTGATGATGTAAGCGGCGTTACAAGAGACAGAATTTACGGACATTGCGAATGGAACGGAAAAATTTTTTCTGTAGTTGATACGGGAGGCTATGTTGCTGATACAGAAGATATTTTCGAAAAAGAAATTGCTCGTCAGGTTGAAATTGCTATTGAAGAAGCAGATCAAATAATTTTTCTCACTGATGTAACAACCGGAATAACCGATATGGATAAATCTGTTGCCGAGTTGTTAAGAAAATCCCAAAAACCCGTATTTATAGCTGTAAACAAAGTTGACAACAACATTCGCTTAACTGAAACTTACGAATTTTATAATCTTGGATTGGGTGAAATATATCCGATTTCTTCTATAAACGGCTCAGGGACAGGAGAATTGCTTGACGAAATTTGTAAAAATATTAGATCCTCAGAAGAATCAGACGAAGAAAACATTCCTAAAATAACAATAGTTGGACGACCAAATGTAGGGAAATCTTCGCTCACAAATTCTTTGTTAGGAGAAAATCGAAACATTGTTACGGATATCGCTGGAACCACCCGCGACTCAATCAGAACAAGGTATAATAAATTCGGATTTGATTTCTGGTTGATAGATACTGCAGGAGTACGCCGCAAATCAAAAGTTCGCGAAGATATCGAGTTTTATTCTGTTATGAGGGCAATCAGGGCTATAGAACATTCAGATGTGTGCTTGCTGATGATTGATGCAACTATTGGTTTCGAAGCGCAAGACCAAAACATTCTTAACATCATTCGTAAAAACAAAAAAGGAATAGTATTAATTGTGAACAAATGGGACCTTGTGCAAAAAAACACAAATACCGCACGAGACTATACAAACCAATTAAAGCAAATTTTAGCTCCTTTTAATGATATACCAATTTTATTTACATCTGCAATAAATAATCAAAGAATATTTAAGGTTGTAGAAGAAGCTATGCGAGTTTACAACAACTTAAAGCAAAAAATTTCCACATCTAAACTAAACGAATATCTGCTTGATGTTATCGAGTCATATCCACCACCAGCTTACAAAGGAAAATACATCAAGATTAAATATGTAACTCAGTTACCAACCCCTTCTCCAACATTTGCATTTTTTGTAAATTTGCCTCAATATATTAAAGAGCCATACAAAAGATACCTCGAAAACAAAATCCGGGAAAACTACGATTTTTGCGGTGTTCCTATAAGTTTGGTATTCAGACCAAAATCTAAATAAAACCAAATTCTATATTAGGTTATTGCAATCTTAAAAATTAATATACCTAAATTTGCTTAGCGTTTTTTACTTTAGTTTTTGTTAAAGCAGCTTCGAAGACATCAGAAATTGTTTTAACATAAATAAAATTAAGCCCTTTCAAATAAATATTCTTAATTTCGGATATATCTTTTTTATTATCTTCGGAAAGTATAATCTGTTTTATTCCGGCTCTTTTAGCAGCAAGAATTTTTTCTTTAATACCACCTACAGGCAAAACTTTTCCTCTGAGCGTTATTTCGCCGGTCATTGCTATACCTTTTTTAACTTTTCGTTGTGTAAATGCCGAAGCAATTGCAGTAGCCATAGTAATACCGGCTGAAGGACCGTCTTTTGGGATAGCTCCTTCGGGAACGTGAATATGCACATTCCATCTTTCAAAAGCGGTAGGATCAATTCCCAAATCTTCGGCATTTGCTTTAACATATTCCATAGCAATCGTGGCAGATTCTTTCATCACATCTCCAAGGTTACCGGTTATTGTAAGATTTCCCTTACCTCTAGAAAGGCTAGTTTCAACATAAAGAATATCTCCGCCAACAGCAGTCCATGCTAATCCTGTAACCACTCCGGGAACTTCATCGTCGTGATATTCTTCTCTGAAATATTTTTCAACTCCTAAAAATTCAGGAATCATTTCCTCGGTAATTACAGCAGGAACTTCTTCACCTAATCCAACCTTTCGTGCGATCTGACGTACAACTTTAGAAATATTTTTATCAAGATTTCTCACTCCAGATTCACGAGTATATGATTCTATAATTTTAACAATTGCTTTATCTTCGAACTTAATTTTAATATCCGTAAGTCCGTGATTTTCGAGTTGTTTAGGAATAAGATGTCTATTTGCAATCTGAACTTTTTCATCAATTACATAACCTGAAACTTCAATCATTTCCATTCTGTCGCGTAAGGCCGGACTTATGGTACTTATGTTATTGGCTGTAGCAATAAACATTACTTTAGATAAATCATACTCTACTTCGAGATAATTATCATGAAATTCGAAGTTTTGTTCGGGGTCTAAAACCTCGAGTAAGGCAGAAGCAGGATCTCCCCTGAAATCAGTGCCAACTTTATCAATTTCGTCGAGAACGAAAACTGGATTTGAAGACTTTGCCTTTTTAAGATTTTGAATAATTCTACCCGGCATAGCCCCGATATATGTTTTTCTATGACCGCGTATTTCGGATTCGTCGTGCAAACCACCAAGCGACATACGTACATACTTACGTCCCAGAGCACGAGCTATACTTCTGCCTAACGAAGTTTTTCCAACACCAGGAGGTCCATATAAGCATAAAATCGGAGATTTTAAATCTCCTTTCAATTTAAGAACGGCAAGATGTTCAATTATTCTTTCTTTGATTTTTTCAAGACCATAATGGTCTTCATCAAGGATTTTCTGTGCCCTTTTCAAGTCGAAATTATCTTTGGTATATTCACCCCAAGGTAAATCAACAAGAGTGTGGAGATAATTTACTTGAACAGAATACTCTGCCGAGGCAGGATTAAGCTGTTGCAGTTTTTTTAATTCTTTGTCGAAATGCTTCGCAACTTCTTTGGTCCACTTTTTGGTTTTTGCTAGGTCTTCTAGTTCTTTTATTTCCTGTTCTGCCGGACTGTCGCCCAATTCCTGCTGGATTGTCTTCATCTGTTGATGCAACAAATATTCCTTTTGTTGCCTGTCAATTTCTTTTTTAACTTTAAACTGAATTTCGTTTTTAAGTTCGAGAAGTTGAACTTGATTAGTTAGAATTTCCATTAATTTTTCTGAACGTTCGATGATTGTATTAATTTCGAGCAGGGCTTGTTTTTCCGCAGGGTCAATATCACTGTTGGAACATAAAAAATTTATTAAAAACGAAGAATTATCAATATTTTTTATGGCAAATGAAATTTCGTGAGGAATGGTAGCACTTAATTTAACAATTTTAAGTGACAATTCTTTTAGAGATGCAACTATAGCCTGAAATCTTTTATCATCATTATCGGCAGGAATTTCGGGTATATAATCAACCTTGCCTAAGAAATAAGGTTCGTCGGTAAGATATTCTTTAACTTTAAATCTCGTTCTGCCTTGAATGATAACAGAAATAGTATCATCGGGCATTTCTATAACTTTCAGGATTTCAGCAACAGTTCCAATTCTGTAAAAATCTTCATAAACAGGATCTTCTATTTCGGCTGCTTTTTGGGTTACAGTGCCAAAAATTTTTGTGGATTTAGAAATTTCTTTGATAAGTTTATATGATTTATTTCTCCCAATTGTTAGAGGAATAACTACTCCGGGAAAAAGTACAGCATTCCTTAAAGGAAGTATTGGAATTGTTTCTTCGTAGCTCTGATTATCTTTCAGTTCATCAAATTCAGTAACAATAGGAATTAAATCTCCCTCCCCTTCCGAACCGGTTAAAAATATTTTTAATAATTCTTTGTTTCTCATATTAACTGTCTCTTTGTCATTATAAAATAAAAAAATTTTTGCCTTTTCTTGAAAGCAATTCTTATGCCACTAAAACACAAAACTTTCAAAATTGTTCAGTATCGGCGGTAAGAGGCTGTTATGTTAAAAATGTGGCTAAAAATTTCTTTATCAACATCTGACAATTTGACATTTCGACGACTCATAACTTTTTCCATCACGTCAAAAGCACTATTTAGTTTAAACTCCGTCATTTTTTCGTAACCACCCCATGAAAAAGACGGAATAAAATTTCGAGGAAATCCTGCTCCAAAAATATTTGAAGAAACACCCACAACTGTGCCTGTGTTAAACATAGTATTTATTCCTGATTTTGAATGGTCGCCCATTATCAAACCACAAAATTGCAAACCGGAATTAACAAATCTTTCATGTTCGTAACTCCAGATTTTTACTTCAGCATAATTATTTTTGAGATTGGAATTATTTGTATCAGCACCCAGATTACACCATTCTCCAATAATGGAATTTCCTAAAAATCCATCGTGAGCTTTATTGGAAAATCCAAAGAACACCGAATTATTAATTTCGCCGCCAACCTTGCAAACCGGGCCTATTGTAGTATTTGAATAAATTTTTGCTCCCATTTTTACCTCCGAATCCTCACATAAAGCAAAAGGTCCGCGAATGTTCGCACCTTCCATTACAACGGAGTTTTTACCTAAATAAATAGGTCCTTCATTTGTGTTTAATGTGGTACATTCCACAAAACATCCTTCTTCAACAAAAACTGGATATTTTCCAAAAACTATATTTGTACTACTTAGTCCGGCAGAGTTTCTCCCTTTGGTAATAAGGTCGAAATCATATTTTATTAGCTCGCCATTTTTTGTGAATATGTCGGTAATTTTTTCAATAAAAAACGGATTACCGAAAATTTGCTTTTCCTTATCGGGAATTTTTTCAACCTCGTTATTATCGAATGTGTAAGCAATAATTTTATTGTTGTAAACCAATTTTTCATTTTTGAGAGAAAGAATAAGTTCAACAAGTTCCTTGTCCGGCAGAAATAAAGGATTAATGATAATATTTTTACTATCGAAATTTGTTGGATATTTTTTTTGTAAATACTCCTGTGTAAGAATTGAGATTTTATTTTTCAGAAAAAATTCCCATCTCTCACGAAAGGTGAAAATTCCGCAACGAATATCAGCCACTGGACGTGTAAATGTAAGAGGTAAAAATCTTTTGTGATTATCAAAATCGCCTAAAACTACATTCATAACTTTTTTTTGTAAAGATAGTAAAACAAAATTATTTCTATGAAATAACTTTAAAAACAGATATTCACAATTAATAACAATATTTATTTAAAATACTGATTTTTCAATAATTATAAAAATATATTTACAATTACTTAACATTAATTTACGAATTCCTTAATGTAATAAAATTATGTTTGCTCCGAAAAATGTCCAAAAAAAAACGTTATGCACAAAAAGAAATTAATTTACTTTTTACTCGGATTAATTTTATTTCAGGGATTAAATCTTTATTCACAAAACATAGAATAAGATGATGATGAAAAGATAAAATTTTCCGGTTATATTCAGACACAATATCAAAAATTTTTTATTCCGGATTCGATTGGTTCGACACGTAGAGATTTTGCTCATTTCAGCGGAGGAAATTTTGTTAATGACAATACCTTTGAAAGGTTTATGATCAGACGAGGACGAATAAACTTATCTTATAAAAAAGATTTTACAAGCTCCAAAATATCCATTGACGTTTCAGAAAGAGGTGTTGGAATTAAAGATATTTATATAAAGTCTTCCATTCAGGGATTTGAAGCTTTAAACATTACTGCCGGACTTTTTCCACGACCATTTGGAATTGAACCTGAAGAATCATCTTCAATCAGATATTCCCCTGAACGTTCAAGAGTAATACAAACTATATTACCAAACGAAAGAGATTTAGGATTAAAAATTGGATTTCAGTTCCCCGAAGATTCTAATCTTTCGTTCTTTAGAATCGAGGGTGCAATAGTTAATGGAAACAGTTCTGCAGTAGAAACCAATAACTATAAAGATTACATTGGAAGAATTAACCTTTTAACACCAAAATCAATACAAAATATCAAAGCTTCAGTAGGAGCATCATATTACAACGGAAAAATGCTTCACATTTATGAACCTGTTGATACAATTGCCTCCAATACAAATACAAAATATTACATATACTATTTTGGTAATTTAACCGATACCGCAGGAATATCTTACAAAGGATTTTACATAGACACGAGTAAAACATTTGCATCCGGAACTAGAGGAATTGGAGTTGAAAGAATTTATTATGGGATTGACGGCAAAATTGAAGTTAATTCGCCTTTTGGTAAAACAGAAATCAGTGCAGAATATGTTTGGGGAACACAACCTTCTGCTGTAAATAATATAAATATTGAAAAAGATTACGTAGTTTACAACGAAATAAACAGTTTTTCACCAACAGGACCTCAACTTGGAGTGGCATGGCCATTATATGATCAACCTCAACCATATAATCCTACCATGGTAAAACCCACTAACAAATACCATAGTACAATGGTTAGAAATTTTAATGGAGGTTATGTTTCTATTACTCAAACTATTTTAGAATCAAAACATAAATTATTAATAAAATACGACTGGTATGATCCAAATACCGATGTATCTGACAAAAAAATTAAATTATTATACTTCGATAATGACGGCCATCAAGCTGGCAATACTTTTCTTTCGCCGGCAGATGTAAAATTTTCTACAATTGGTATCGGATGGGTTTGGGATATCAATCCTAATTTGAGATTTACCGTATATTATGAAAATGTTACGAATGAAAATACAGGGATAGGATCATTTACAGGAAATATAAGATTAGGACAAAGACCTTCTCCTGGTTTTGAAAAAGATATTAAAGACGACTGTTTAACAATACGGTTACAATATAAATTTTAATTTGGATTATGAAAAAAACATTTTACTTATTTTAGCCATTGTAGTTACAAGTTATGTACTTGCAGGAACAAGATTTTATAGAACATCTTATCGTGATGATCCAACAACAACAATTGTAATTGGTTGGAGTGACGATGGCACATCAAACAATGCAAAAGTTTATTATGGGACAGTTGATCATGGTAATAACTGGCAGGCATATCCTCTAAATCATGGAATAGATAGAACAGTTAATCATAGAGATTTGAACAACAGATTTGCCCGTCTGACAAATTTAACACCTAATACGGTATATTATTTTGTTATTAAAGACGACAACAGCGTTTCGCAGAGAATGTCGTTCAAGACACTTCCGGATAATCCAAATATTCCAGTAATGTTTATCAATGGAGGAGATACCAGAACAGGAGCTTCAGGATTTGAGTTCGAAACTAATTTATGTGTACCACGCCGAAGAGCGGGATTTGATCTTGTCGCAAAAATTCGTCCAGATTTCATTGCTTTTTCTGGTGATTTTATATTTTCCGAGAACTTCCTTGTTGGTGCAAACACTTTATGGAGGGAATGGTTTGAGAATTTCCAGAGAGTAATCGGGCCTGAAGAAACAAAGCGTCGTTTACCTGCCATTGCTCCGGTATATGGAAACCACGAAGACAACAGCGATTTATATAACCTTTTTGATATTCCTAACAGTAGTAATTATTATGCTTTCAGCAGTGGAAAACTTTTTCGTTTTTACTGTCTAAATACAGATTTGGTATGTGACCAAACTCAATTAAACTGGTTTACAAACGATCTTCAAAATTATACCAATAATGAAAATGAACCTTTTTGGAAATTTATTCAATATCATATTCCTTTAGCACCACATGGAGAATACAGTGTTTTGCCAAGTCTTATAAATTGTTGGACCACATTATTTGCTCAATACAACATTAGATTAAGTATGGATGGGCATACACACGTAATGAAAATAACCAATCCCATTTCTCCCGGAACAGGACCCGGAAGTGATGCCGGATATGTTTTAGATTTAGAAAACGGGTGTGTTTATATTGGAGAAGGAAGTTGGGGAGCCCCAATGCGAAACCTATATACTGCAGCAGGCGGTAAAGCTTATTCGTGGACAAAAGCGCAGGCTAAATTCGCAGGTTTTAATATTGTTACAGTTTATAAACAAAAATACGAAGTAAGAGCCGTAAAATTTGACGATACAAATGTAAACTCTGTAACACAGGTAAGCGAAAATGATCCCCCTGCAACACTTCCTCAAAATCTTGCATACTGGAATATGGATGGAAGCAACGTTTATACAATGTACAACAACAGATTTTCATTTAGTAATGATGCTAGTTTGGCTCAACTAAACACCAGCTTAGGAACTCTTAACCCGACATTTAATCCTCAGGTTTTAAATTACACTGTAAGTTTACCGGCAGGAACTACAATTGTACCACAAGTTATTGCTGTTCCAAATCACCCGGGAGCAAATTTGCAAATAACCAATGCTGTTAATCTCAATGGTACCCCCGCACAAAGAACAACTCAGATAGAGGTAACAGCGGAAAATCTTACAACAACACTCACATATAATGTAACTTTTGAGGTTGCAAACTTTGCCGATGCCAGATTAGCATCAATAAACCTTAGCATCGGCGAATTAGACCCTATATTCAGTCCCGACCATTTTCACTATACCGGAGTACTCCCTCCACAAACTAATCAAATATCACAGGTATCAGCTACTCCTATAGATCCTCAGGCTACTGTTACAATAACACAGGCAACAAGCGTAGAAGGGCTTGCCTCTATTGTTGTTCATGCAGCAGATGGTTTGAGCACAAATACATATACAGTAAATTTTGTTAAAACTGCCGATGATACCAAAATGATAACTTCATTTTACATAAATGGACAAATCGGAGAAACAGATATTGACCAAAATCTAAAAACCATAAAAATTAGAATGCCCGCACAAACCAACATAACTAACCTAACTCCAATTATAAGTTTTATAGGGAGTAGTTTAGTGCCACCATCCGGGCAAGCACAAGATTTTTCAAATCCAGTTCAATATACGGTAACAGCCTATGATAATAGCACAGTAACTTATACGGCAAGTGTAGAACTTATTGAATATCAATCCGACAATGCAAATCTTGCTAGTCTTTTGGTAAGCAGCGGAACATTAAATCCTGAATTTAATTCAAACACATATATTTATACTGTTACACTTGAACCTGAAGTAAGTTACGTTGAAGTAACTGCAAACCCCGAAGACCCTAATGCGGATGTAAGAATTTTTCCTTATACAAATCTTAACGGTAGTATGGCCCAACGAACAACAACTGTTGTAGTAGTTGCACCAAACGGTATAAACTCTAAAATCTATTCTATTCTTTTTTCTTACCAAAGTTCTAACATCGAAGATTTATCACTTGGTAGATATTCAGAAGTTTATCCCAATCCCACAAAAAATCGCCTTGTAGTAAAGCTCCACAATAACAACGATAAATGTAAAATAGTCATACATAATGGTTTTGGATATAACGTATTCGAAAAGAATATTGAACCAAACACTTCTGAAGCAGAATTTGATGTTTTTGATTTAGCATCGGGGACATATTTCGTTATTGTGCTTTATGAAAATCAAAAATCAGATTTACATAGAATCATAAAATTATAAAAAATGAAAAAATTAAGTTTGTTATTAGCTCTTTTAGTAAGTTTTATTTTACAGAATTTTGGTCAATATTTCTGCAACAGAATAGAAAAATCATTTGATCCAATTTATGCACCATTTTATCATGGGGTTGCCTCAGGAGATCCTTTACATGTGATAGGGTAATAATCTGGACTAGAATAACCCCTCTAAATCAAGGCATAGAAAGTATTGATGTTAATTGGTTTGTTGCAACTGATACAAATTTTAATAACATTGTTCAAAGTGGAACATTTCAAACGGGACCCGAAATTGATTATACCGTAAAAATAGATGTTACAGGATTACAACCTGATACTTATTATTACTATTATTTTAATGCCGAAGGGAGAAATTCTGTTATGGGAAGAACTAAAACCGCAATACTAGGACCTATTGATCATTTGAGATTTGCGATGGTTCACGGTTCAAACTACAACAATGGATATTTCAATGCATTTAGAGATTTAGCTGAAAGAAATGATTTCGAATTTGTTTTTCATCTCGGAGACTATATTTATGAATACGGAAGTGGTCAATATGGGAATCATCCAGATAGATGGCTTGTTCCAAATCATGATATTGTAACATTAGACGATTATCGTGCAAGATATTCTCATTATAGACTAGATCCTGATTTAAGATACATTCACCAACAATATCCATGGTATGCAATATGGGATGATCATGAAATTGCCAACGATGCATGGGTTGGAGGAGCAGAAAATCACGACCCTGCTACCCAAGGAGATTTTTTGGTGCGAAAAGCTGCTGCTATTCAAGCATATTTTGAATGGATGCCTTTACGTCCTGTTAATGATCCTTCAAATCCGAATAATTACATTAGAAAAACAGTAAACTGGGGGAATTTGGCATTCTTAATATTTCTAGATACCAGAAACGAAGCAAGAATGGACCCAGGAGATTTAGCAAATGACTCTCCAGATAAAAAATTACTTGGCGAGGCTCAATATCAATGGTTAACTCAAAATCTTTATAATTCTTATCATGAAGACAACATAAAGTGGAGAATAATTGCAAATCAGGTTATGTTTGCACCATTGGAAATTTTTGGATGGACAGCAAATAAGGATCAGTGGGATGGATACAAACACGAAAGACAAAGACTACTTAATTTTATAACTGGATGGAATATAAAGAATAATGTAATTATAACAGGAGATATACATACAGCATGGGCTAATGATATTCCAAATCCGATATTGGGTAACTACGGGAATAATGGACAGGGATGTGCAAATGCAGTTGAATTTATTTGTACAAGTATAACCTCACCATCAACAAATTTTGGGGGAGGAATTGGAGCCTCAGCAATTATGTGGCAGAATAATCATGTAAAATGGGTTGAACTGGTAAATCGAGGTTATTCTATATTGGACATTAATAACAATAGATTTCAATGCGATTATTATTTTATTGATAATATCAACAGCACATCTTACAACAGATATTGGGAAAAATCATGGTATTTGCAAGATAACGAAAATTTTGTGCGTGAAGCTATGTATCCATCTTTATCGGATGATATACTTCCTGATTTAGTCCCCGAAACACCTTATCAAGGAGAAAACAATCCTGTTTCGGTTGATGACAAAAGAAATTTCATATTGTTATCAGGTTTTCCAAATCCCACAAACGGAAAATTTTTCATTCAATTTCATCTTGATACAGATTCAGAACTTATTTTTAATGTTTACGAATTAAGCGGTAAAAAAGTATTTAGTAAAAAAGAATTATTTGTTAAATGCGATATTCAATACATGAACTTTGAATTTTCCACTCTTAATTCCGGAAAATACATTCTTGAAATTGCAAATACTAATTACGAAATATTGGCAATTAAACATTTTATAAAAGAATAAACTTATGAAAATCAAGAATTTTATCATTTTATTAGTATTTTTACTTTATGTAGTTGAACTATTTTCACAAAATCACTTTACGGTAACACCAACTGCAGCATGTGGCAATGCAAGTGTTAATTTCACGAATCTAAATCCCTCCCAAAATTACCAACCCGTTTTTATGCTTACAACTGGATTCAAGTATAATTGGGATTTTGGGAACGGACAAACTTCTACTCTTGAAAACCCCGGACCTATAAATTATTCTCAACCCGGAATTTACGATGTAAATTATATTTTAACGATTGATACCGTTGGATTTTTTTTAACAAAAGTAGATGTTACTGCCATAGGAGCATCAGATCCTTTTGGTGGAGCTCCTGACCCATACATAATAATTCGAGATGGATCTTACAATGTAGTTTATACAACTCAATCCAATCCATACAGCAATCAAAATCCTCCTTATGAATGGAATTTTAATCTAAAACTCGACAATCCTCCTTATTTCATTTGGGTTTGGGATAGTGATAGTATGGATGCTGATGACAATTGCGTTGACGGAACAGAAAATACTCCGGGAACAAGTACTCAAATCGTTTTACCAGCAAATAATGCTAATGGATTCGGGACAACAATTTATACAGGTACAAATGGTGGTCTAGAATATAAATTCACTTTCTATAAGCCAGTGATTACCTACACAGAAACACAACAAATTCAAATCTTTGAAAAACCTGATGCTCCAATATTAAGTAATAATATAATAAACATTTGTTTAGGAGAACAAGTTCCGGAAATTTCAGCAGTCGGCAGTCCCGGAAATACAATTAAATGGTATTCCGACGAAAACCTACAGAATTTGGTTCATACCGGAAACAATATTTCTCCGGATTTATCTGGCGAAGGTACTTTTTCATACTATGCAACTCAAACAAACACCAATAATTGCGAAAGCACACCTTCAAACGTAACAATAAATATAACGAAAATTCCGTCTCCTGTATTAAATCCATATAACAATACTTATTGTTTAGGACAAATTATTCCCGAATTTTCAGCAACTGGAAATAATTTAAAATGGTACCATGATGCTAACCTTCAAAATTGGATTTGTGACGGAAACATTTTAAATATACAGCACAATCAGGAAGGAGAATATTCTTACTATGTTGTTCAGACTAACGAAGCAGGGACTTGCGTAAGCGACCCTGTAAATCTGAGTTTTAGTATTATTGATGCTATCAGTGCTGAAGTAGTTACATCAAATGCTAAGTGTTATCAATCCAACGATGGCACCGCTGCGGTAGTAAATCTTAATGGAAATTCTCCCTTTAGTTTCTTATGGTCTAATGGAGCAGAAACTGAAAATACATCAGGGTTTGGTGCAGGAGATCATTCTGTAATTATTCGTGATGCTAATTACTGTATTAAAATCCTTGATTTTGTAATTTCTGAGCCCAATGAACTTGTTGTTGAAACAAATGCAGTAACCGGATTTTGCCCTTATGATGATTTTATTCGAATAAATACCTCCGTTTCAGGTGGTACTCCTCCATACAATTTCTTGTGGTCAGATGGCAGCACATCTTCAGATTTGCAAAACGTTCCACACGGAACATACAATCTTACAATAACAGATGAAAATAACTGTCAGGTTACATAAACAGAAACATTGTATAAACCAGATAATTTTAATGTTGTGGCAAGTATAACTAAATCTTCGTGTCCGCTAAACAGTGATGGGAGTATTTCAGTTGAAGTAACAGGAGGTACTCAACCTTATAGCTATGCCTGGACATCCGGTGCAAATTCAGAAATAGCAGAAAACTTAAGTTCGGGAACTTACTCATTAACCATCACTGATTTTTATGATTGTGAATATACAAAAGAATTTAATTTAACAGATAATTATTCTATTTGCCTTGTTCCTGCAACAGTATTTACTCCAAATGGAGATGGAAAAAAATGACACATGGCAAATAAAATTTATAGAATTATATCCCCAAGCAACAATTAAAGTCTTTTCAAAAACCGGACAATTAGTGTTTGAAACAAAAGGTTATTCTTCGGACTGGGACGGAAAATATCAGGGTAAAAATCTTCCTTCAGGTTCATATATGTACATTATTGACCTAAATGACGGCTCAGATGTACAGAGAGGTTTTGTAGATATAATAAGATAATATAAAAAATTATATAATATGAAAAAGGCTATTTTTTTTACAACTTTATTGCTTTTATTTGTTTTTACTAAAGCACAGCAACAACCAATTATAAGCAACTACCAATCTAACCCTTATATAATCAATAAAGCTTATACTGGATACGTAAAATCCCCGGAATTAGGACTTACGGCAAAAACTTATTTCCTTGGGTTCGCAAATAAAAATCCCGGTTTTCAATCATTGAATTTTGCAACTCGTAAAGAATACTATGGTATGGGTTTATTCTTTTTTAATGACTATTTTGGTAACACACGTTACACAGGTGTGGGATTAACCTATGCTTACCATATTGATATGGAATCTAATTCTATTGCTTTTGCTTTATCTCCAAAATTTTCTCAATATAGTTTAAATGAATCTAATTATATTTATTTTGACGATAACGACGAGGCAATTAGTAATGCTAATGAACATAAAATGAATTTTGATGCAGATTTTGGGATATTATTATATGCTGATAATTACGAAGCAGGATTTTCCGTTAACAACCTGTTAGAACCTAATATAAGCCTTGGAGATAATAATTCTAGATTAAACAAAATTCTTCGCACCTATAATTTTTCCGGAAAATATAAATATATATTAAATGATGATTTTATTATTCAACCTGGATTTTTTCTAGCTTACAATACTTTTAATTTATATTATGACCTTAACTTAAAAGCAAAAATCAAAGATTTAGTTTGGGTTGGTACTGGATACAAACAAATAAAGGCATTAAATATAATGTTTGGCCTCGACTACAAGAATTACAGTTTTGCGTATTCATACGATCATTACCTTTCACATTTATCAGGATTTAGCCTTGGTATGCACGAGATATTTTTAGGTATTCGTATAAATAATTTGGGAAGTACTTCTAAATACTAATATTTATGAAAAAAACTATAAAAATTCTATTTTTATTGTTAACAGCTATGCTTATTATTCAAAATTTAACCTCACAACAATCTGATGTTTATCTTTTAGATGAGGTAGAAGTTGTAAGTATTAGAAATAAAAGTTTACTTAAAAATACACCTGAAATAATACGAATAATAACTAAAGAAGAAATTTCCGAGCTAAAAGCAAATTCTCTGGGAGAAGTATTGGATTTTGTATCAGGAATAAATATAGAAACAGGAACAGGAGGAGGATTTCCAAAACGTGCAGTTGCAAGTTTAAATGGATTACCTGCTCCTTACACTCTTGTTTTATTAAATGGAACCAGAATTCTTTCGGACCATATCCATACCGGACAAAATCTTAATTTTATCCCGGTTGAATCCATTGAAAGAATAGAAGTTGTTAAAAGTTCGGCTTCTTCTCAATATGGCAGCGATGCTATTGCCGGAGTAATTAACATAATAACAAAAGAAGCAGGGAATGAACCAGAAGCAATTCTATATGGAGAAAAAGGAAGCTATAAAACACATAAGATAGGTGCTTCAATAAAAACCCCAATAAATAACATTGCAGGTATATATTCTTTTGTTGAGTATGAAGAATCTGATGGTATAAAACTAATTGAACCAGCAAGTCGTATTGACCTAATGGGCTACAAAACACTTATAATACATAATAGAGTAAATGTAGAACCATTAAAAAATTTCAAAATTGATGCTTGGCTTAACGCCATTAACACTGCGATGGATTGGACAAATGGCATAAATCGTGGAACTCTTTTAATACCTGATTTAAATTTAGAATATAAAATAAAAGAAAATCTTTTTCTTTCGGGTAAAGCTGCATATACTAAGTGGGAATCCGAACGAAATTCAGAATTAAACTCCTTATTTAGACCTGAGTTATGGATAGTCTATAAAACAAAAAATGGTAGTTTGTTAGGCGGAGTTGATTACTTTTTTAATTATTTTGAAAGAAAAGCTGTTAATAGAAATTCTCTCTCAGGAATTGGCTCATACATAGAATACGAGCATAATTTTAATCAAACTTTTATTCTTAACTCAGCAATACGTTTTGATTTAATTGGTGATTTAAAACCGGTATTTACTCCCAAAATCACAGGACTATATAATTTGAATTCGTTCCTAAAAATAAGAGCTGGATTAAACAGAGGATTTCATGCCCCTACTGTTCAAGAAATGTATGAAGAAGCTTTCGGACATGGTGGTACTGCTTTACGTTTTGGTAATCCCAACCTTAAACCCGAATATTCAACTAGTTATACTTTAGGAACTGATTTAAGGTTTTTCAACAAATTATTTATTTACACAAGTGTTCAATACTCATCTGTAGAAAATATGATTGTCCCTGTATTTGCAGGCCAATGGGCAGAAGATCCCACAAAAGATGTATGGAGGCGTGAGAATATACTCAAAGCAGATATAATCCTTGCAGAAATTTCGGCATCCTATCATTTTATCCCTAACTATTTTGTCTATATTTCCTATAGTTATTCGGATAATTGGTCAAGGGATAATGTGACTCAGAAACTACCATACAATGCAGGTCAGGGAATAACTGTAAAACTTAATGGAAAACAAAATTTAGGAAAATCAATATCATTAAACCAATTTATTAGTTTAAATACCTCACATAGTCGAAGTGCATGGAAATGGTCTCCTGCATCAGGGAATCCCCATGACGACCTTACAGGTAAAATTATTGAACTCAATGATTTTCAAAAACTCGATGCAGGTATTGGTATAACTTTCATCAACAAGTACCAGTTATATTTTAATATCTATAATATTCTTGGACAAGAAATTCAATACCTTGACGATGCTCTGTTTACATTATATGGAGAACCTACGTATAAATTTGGGTTAAAAATAAAATTATAATAACATTAAACACAAAAAGGCTGCCTTTTCAGACAGCCTTTTTTATTAGTTATAAGAATGAATTTATTATTCGTCTTTTTTATTTTCGTAACGTTTTTGATAACGATTGCGGAATTTGTCAACACGACCTGTTGAGTCAACCAATTTCATCTTACCGGTATAGAAAGGATGTGAGGTGTTTGATATTTCAAGTTTATAAAGAGGGTATTCAACACCATCAATCACAATAGTTTCTTTTGTTCTGCAGGTTGATTTTGTAATAAACACGTGGTCATTCGACATATCTTTAAATGCGACCAAACGATAACTTTCCGGATGTATGCCTTTTTTCATTTCAATATAATTTTAACTGTTACATTTTAGGGCTGCAAAGATAAAGAATGTTTTTATTAAATCCAAATAAATTGATTAAAAAATTTTCAAATAGAAAAATGTCGTTTAAATTTTATTCAATGCTCATTTTTTTAAAATTTTATAATTGAAAATTTTGTCGTTTTGAATTAATTTTAAAAAGTAAATTCCCGATTTTAATCCTGATATATCCATTATAAACTCAGTACAATCAGATTGAATGATAAATTTATCTTGCAAAATTCCTGATGATGAAAAAAGTTCAAGATATACCGGAAATGAATTTTTCATTTGAAAATTAATTTTAATAAAATCATGAACTGGATTAGCAATAATAATAGAATTATCATTTTGAACTTTTATTGAATTGACGGCTTCCTGAAAATTTGCTGTAATTATCCTTGTATTTTCAGCACTAAAACTTAAAATTGGATTATTGGAAATTGTATTATTGTTTTCTGACCAATTTAAGAATACAAAATTCTCTGCTGGAATTGCTTCAAGTATTACCTGTTCTCCAATTTGATATAATCCTGCACCTGTTACATTACCGGAATTAGGAGGGTATATATTTACCATAATTTCAACAGTTTGATTTTGCGACATATCATTTAACACCCACAATGGACCATAAGGGTTTCCCCCATACTTTATAATTCCGTGAGATCCATTACCGGAAATAACAGCTTGATCATTTAATAAATTTCCGGAACCTTCATCAAAATGATACAAGGCCATGGTAAAATCATCGTCTGGCAGGATTAACAGCGGAGTATAATTCGAAGAATATCTGATTATGTTAGAAATTCTTAACTCATCTAAAATTCCGTTGTATGATGGATAGTTGCTATTGTCATAATCATGTTTTTCGGCACATAGAACAATGTATGGTTCATTTGGCCAATTAACATCTCTCCCATTTCTGTAACTAATATTTCCGGTTACATTAGTTGAAACAGATTTATCCAAAATTCCATCAATAAAAATCTGTATTACACCAGATTCAGAATTTCGAGTTACTGCAATATGATGCCAATTCCCGTCAGCAACAAATGTTTCTGAAATTGCTGTATAAGAATCTGTTCCATTATTAACTCCAAAAGCAATTTTTCCGTTTGCAAGGGAAAGCCCGTAATCTCCGTAATCCCCCGGTCCAAAAATATCCCTGTCTATAATTATATGTCCTAAGGTCCAATCATCGTTTTCGCCTTCAGATGCATTACTTCCTAGTGGATTATCCGTAATAGTTGCTTTCATCTGAAATTCAATGGTAAAATCATTTCCCACGTTAGCATTTTTTGGGGGATTATCTATGGGTATTTTTACTCTATCAATATCACCTTCACCATTACCGAAAAAACGTAATGCGTAATTTTGTGAAAACACAAAATTAAACAAGAATAATCCTACATAAAATGCTATAATTTTTTGTTTCATGATGATAACTATTTACATGTTTAAAAAAATAACAACTATTTTTTTAACAGTTATTTTTCTAAATAGTTTAATACTTTTAATATTTATTTGTTTTTTTAAAATTTTTTTGAAGTTAAATTTTTTAAGCAATAAAAATAAAAAGCAACAAAAAAATTGCTAATAATTGCATATTGAAAAATACAACACGAACTACATCTTATTTAAGATTTATGGATACTATTTTATTTTATAAAGGGAGAATAAATAGTAAGATGTAATAAAATATGTTAGTAGTACTTTCCTTAGGATATTTTAAAATTAATTATTTACTGATTGTTTTAGAGCCTACAAACTTATAATTTACTAATATTATCGAATATTTTTTTATATTTAAACAAACGCCATTAAAATTTTAATATTTTTTTGTATCAATAAGTTTACCTTTTTCATCGTACATTTTCCACTCTCCCTTTTTTTCACCGTTTTTATAGAACATCAAATATCGTAAGACACCATTATCGTCCCAAATTTTCCATGTTCCGTGTTTTAGATTGTTTTTGTATCGGGCAAGTGAAACAAGCATGCTTTTTTCGTTATATTTAAGCCATTTTCCGTGTTTCTGCCCATTTTTAAAAGAACGAACTTCCTTTACATTTCCATCAGGAAAATAAACATAAGACTTGCCTTGAATCAGTCCGTTTTTAACAGTTGTTTCCGACTTTAAACTTATTCCATCCTGATAAAATTCTTTAAACTTACCTGTAAACAGTTTCCCTTCGTAATAAACCAGTCCGTCTTCTTTTATTTCTTGTGAAAACGTCATCAGCGAAATTAGAATCGGAATTAAAACACAAAAAAATTTTTTCATCATACAGAACATATTAAAAAAATAATAGTATCTTCAGAATGCAAGATACTATTATTATAACAATTTACATTTAATAATTTAAAAAACTTTATTTATTTCAATATTTAAAGAACTACCTGCATTTATTTCAACACTCTTTTCTTCATACGAAATGTAAGAAATTTTCAATTTAGAAATTTCTTTTTCAGTAGAAACTGGAATATAAAAATTACCGTCAAAATCAGTATAAACAACCTGATTTAATTCTTCGACGTAAACCTTCACTCCGGTTAGAGCTTCTTTAGAAACAGAATCAACAATTTTACCGCTTATGCTGAAAGAATTTTCGCTTTTTGCTTTTTGTTCTTTATCTTTGATATTTCCTGCAAAAGCTAAAGTAATTGTTAAGACTAAAACTAAACTTAAAATGGTTTTCATAATTTTACTTTCTGTTATACTGCAAAAGTAAGTTGAAGTTTAAAAGACTTTGTTACTATAATTTTATTTTTATGTTAAGTTATTGTTAACTTATTTAAAGTCATAAACAACTTTAAGTCTAAAAGTTCGTGGTTTCCTTAGACTCGAAAAAAGCTGATCTTGAGCCATATACGATACAAAAACATTTTCTTCGGTTGCATTAAGTAAATTATCAACTTTGAAACCTATTTGCAGATTATCTTTTATTTTAAAATTAGAATTAAAGTTCAAAGAATGAAAAGGATTAGAATAAATATCCGGACGGTCGGCAATACCTGCATAAAGTAACGTACGGCCTTGAACATTATAATACAGACCTGCTTCTATCCTATTCCATATACCTTTATCCCCCTGATACGTAATTCCAAAATTTATAATATGAGGAGCTTGACCTGCCATATCTCTATACTTGGAAATTTCCTGACCCGAACGTGCATTTTCAACTCGCGAGTCAAATTCAGTTTTGCTTAACTCTATGCGAGAGTAAACGTATGTATAATTAGCATTTAATCCAAAACCTGAAAGACTTTTTGAAATAAATCCCAGATCTGTTTTAAGTTCGGCTTCTGCCCCAACAAGTTGGCCATTACCAACATTACGAGGTTGATAAGCTCCTATCTGAGTTGCAAATTGAACTATCTCTATTGGCTTTTCAAACAATTTACCAAAAGCACTAAGAGAAACAAAATTACTTGCTTTACCAAATAATTCCCAGCGAATATCAAAGTTATAAATATCAGTGCTGACAAGTTTTCCGTTCCAATATTCTATTCCTGCAATATCATTTGCATCACGGAACATTCCACCTATAAATGTTCTGCCGCTTATTGGATCAAAAATTTCCGCATAAGACATTTCTTTAAATGAAGGACGTGCAACAGTTCTAGAAGCATTTAATCTAAGATTTTGTTTTTCGCTTATAGAATAAATTACATTTAAGGTCGGAAATATTTTTGTTTCATTAATAACAATATCATTATTTAATACATTGTATCCTAACTGATCTCGTCCAGTGTATAACTGAATATAATTCTCTAATCTCATTCCTGCAATGAACTTAAAACTTGCAAAAGGAGAAAACTCTGTTGAAAAATAAGCTCCCGAAGTATTAGAATATGAAATAAATTGATTTGGATTATTTGGGATAAACGGGGCTTCGTAGGTAGTGCCAGAAATTATGTTATCATTTTTAGGCCATAAATTTTCGGGTTTAAATATTTCGTCAGGTTCTCCCGTTAAGTCAACATTGCGAATATTGATCATAAAATTTCTGATTATAAAAGATCTGTTTTTGAAAGTATTACTAATTCCAAATTTTAATCTTGTTTTTATACTTCCTATCTTGGTATTTTTAGTAGCACTTGCAAGGGCAGATATGTTATATTCGGTTAGTTTTCGCCATATTCTTTCCGGAAATCCAGATTCGGTACTTATCGAATACACTCCCTGACGGTCTTCGTAACGTGTGAAACGAACATCCGGGTCTCTTATTAAACTCAATGTAGGAGAAATTTTCCAATCTAATAGCAAATCTTTATTTTCGATGTTGTGTTTTCCGTCAATGATAATATTCGAAATACTTCTTTGACTGAAATCAAGAGTATGAACAATACCACTAAAATTAGTTCCTTGGCTTGTTTTATCATAATCAAAAATAGCTGCACCTTTTTCGGCATTTTGAATATGTAATAAATTTATTCGATATTTAGAATTTTTGGTTTTAATTGCGAATCCGGCAAGTGTGTTGATATAAACTTCCTCTTTGCTAAGATTACCCTGTTGTAATTCGCGACGTTCGAGTTCATATTCGTTCTTATCTGCATACATTCCGTAACGTGCGTATAAAGCATCTTCGTACATTTCGGTAGAATATTTATATGATAATGCGAAATTATACCCGAGATTATACTTTCTAAAAACAGTTTGATTTCCAATATTGTAACTACCTTCAAAATCCATTAAGCTCTTTGATTTTTTAGCAGCCATTTCAGGATTGAATTTACTGAGGATTTCTCTATAACGCATTGCCTTTTCACCATCGGGGCGGCCAATGACTTCGGCAAAATGAGGGATATTTGTTTCGGCAGGAATTGTTCTGGTTCCGTCGTCAATTCCTAGCAAGTCGAGTTTTCCACCGGAGTAAGTCAGAAAGTTTTCGTTAAAATGTACACCCGGTTTATAAGCTCCCGAAATAGAAAGAGAATTTGTTTTTTCGTCAGGGAAATCCTTGGTTTCTATTTTAATAACTCCACCTGTAAAATCAGCAGGAACATCAGCGGAAAAAGTTTTTATTACAATCAAATTGTTTATTATATTCGTAGGAAAAAGATCCATCTGAACAGTATTTCTGTCGGGGTCTAATCCGGGAATGTCAAGTCCGTTTAAAATGGTTTTGGTATAACGATCTCCTAATCCTCTTACAAAAACATATTTTCCTCCGCTAACGGAAACTCCCGTAACGCGTTTCATCGTTTGTGCAACATCAGAATCTCCTGTTCTTTTTATTCCTACTGCAGAAATCCCGTCTATTGTATTAACAGAATTTCTTTTCATTGCTATAAGAGCGTTTTCTGTATTACGTACTTCTTTGGAAACAACAGTAATTTCGTTTAACATAATACTTTCTTCGGTCATCATGATATTATCTGCGACATAAACCTGTCCGGGTTTTAGATTTATGTCTGAAATAACATAAGTTTTGTATGAAATGAAAGAAATTTCTAAAGTGTAATTTCCCGGAGATAACTGTATAGAAAATTTTCCGTCCAAATCTGTTGTTGTCCCAAGAGAAGTACCTTTAACCACAATAGCTACTCCTGGCATTGATTCGCCGGATTTAGAATCATAAACACTACCCCGGACAATTGCATTCTGAGATATGCCAACAACAGACACTAAAAATAAAATCCCTATAAAAAAAATTCCCTTCATCATAATACTTTATAATACAATTTATTAAACAGATAAAACTCGCAAGACTTATCTTGCGAGTTTTATTTTTTAAAATATTAAAATCTTATTTAAAATCAACAAGTTCACTATTTTGGTTTGCCCAAGTAAATGTGAATTTTGATTTATCAGCACCAACGGTATTAGCTTTAAGTGCAACAGAAGTTGCATACTGAGCAACACCATTTTTGAAAATTGCACTTAATTCTACACCTTCAGCAGGAGTAATTTGTAAATTATTAAATGTCAAAATCCCGTTTGCAAAATTCTCTAATGTTTGAGTGCCGGATAATGATAAATCACCACGGCCTTCACTAGATTCAGGATCCGTAAATCCAAAGAAATATATATTTTCGAATGTACCTCTTGCCCCGTCTCTGAAATCTCCTAATTCTGAATTATGATGCCCTTTTAATGAACCGTTTTTCACAGTATGGGCTGCCATTAAAGAACCTTCCGGACCGTCAATTTCGAGAGCATGATCGGTATTCGGACCACAAATAACGATAAAGTTATCCAGAGTTCCTGACCATCCTTGATCAGTGTCAATTCCATCATCTTCAACATTCCAAACTAAAACATTTTTTACATTTACAGTTCCGCCGAAAATTTCGATTCCATCATCTTGGTTAGAAACAATTTCTATATTTTCAACAACTGTTCCTCTTCCTACACCACCGAGTGTAAGGCCGTTTATTTCGTTTCCTTCGCCAATATTTGCTCCTCCATGGCGAATAGAAATATACTTCAAAACACCGGAATTATCGTCGGGGTTATTTCCGCCATACAAACCATTCTGGTCTGAAGCAGGAATACCTTCGATCTGAACAGATGCTGCAGCTGCAGAAATTGGAGCATTACCTAATACTATTAATCCTCCCCATAATGCGCTCATGTTTGGATCCATATTAGGACTTGCAATCATTCCCGGTTCAATTTCATCAGCAATAGAAGTAAAAATAATTGGTTGAGTTGCAGTTCCTTCAGCAATGATCTGAGCTCCGCGAGCAATAATCAGTGCAGTTGCATTAGCTCCGGTTCCGGCCTGCCCTTTAACAACTACACCCGGTTGAATTGTTAAAGTAACACCAGAAACTACAGAAATTCTTCCAGCCAAAATGTAAGTCTTACCTGTTTCCCAAGTAGTGTTTTGAGTGATGTTTTGAGAAATAACAACAGTTGTTTCCGGTTCTTCTTCCGGATCTTTAGGTTTACACGAATTCATTACATAAATCAAACTAGCAAAAACTAAAATTAAACTAAATACTTTTTTCATAATTCTTGTTTTAAAATTTATGAAGCAAAAAAACAATCTCTTATTTTAAAGTTTTTTAATTTGATAATAATTTTATGTTACCTAATAGTTAAGTTTTTTGATATAAAATTTAAAATCTTAACACAAACTTAAAGGCCATTTTTCTTGTTATTAAATAAACCTAATTATAATTGGAGCAAAAAAAAATTAGTTTTATGGAAAAATTTTCAATATTATTAATAGATGATGACGAAGATATTCTGGAGTTTCTGGAATATAATTTCAAAAAAGAAGGTTTTATTGTTTATAGAGCCAAAGATGGAATTTCGGGATTAAAATCCGCGATAGAACATAACCCATCGGTAATAATAATTGACATAATGATGAAAGGTATGGATGGCATTCAGCTTTGCGAAGAGATACACAAAAGAAAAGATCAGATTACCGGATATAAAATGTTTTTGACAGCAAGAGGAGAAGATTTTTCACAGATTGCCGGCTTTGAATCGGGAGCTGATGATTTTGTGGCAAAGCCTGTAAACCCTAAAGTATTGATTAAAAGGGTCGAAGCTCTTTTACGAAGAGAAAAATCTTCGTTACAAACCGGAAAAGAAAACTCGATAATAGATTTAGGAGTTATTAAAATTGACAAAGACCAATTTATTGTTTGGAAAAACGGCAAACAAATAATTTTACCGCGAAAAGAATTCAAACTTCTGGAGCTTCTTGCTTCGAAGCCCGGAAAAGTTTTTCATCGCGACGAAATTTATGATGAAGTATGGGGAGATTCATATGTCGGCGAAAGAACCATTGACGTTCATATACGCAAACTTAGAGACAAAATAGGAGAAGATATAATAAAGACAGTCAAAGGTATCGGATATAAAATAGAAATATCAAAATAACTTAGTCATTTTTACTCATTGCATTCCAACCCTGAGCTTTAAGCTCAATTTCAGAACCTGTTGGTGTAACCAGAACTTTTGCAATATCTTCTGTAATGTAGCCAATAATGCTTATATCGTTATGCTTTTCTAATTTTTCTTTCATTTCTATAGGAGCAGTGAATAAAAGTTCATAATCTTCACCCCCATTCAAAGCTGCGGTAAGAGCATCAATTCTGAACTTATCGGCAGCTGCTTCTGTTTGAGGATTTATCGGAATTTTTTCGGAATATACTCTACAACCTAAGTTTGAATTTTTACATAAATGCAACAGTTCAGAAGAAAGACCATCAGAAATATCTATCATTGCATTTACCTTTATGTTATTTTCTTCGATAAAATGAATTATATCCCTACGTGGTTCGGGCTTAAGCTGTCTTTCAATCAGATAATCAAAACCTTCGAAGTCCGGTTTTATGTAACTGTCTTTAAGAAAAATTTCTTTTTCTCTTTCGAGTATTTGCAATCCCATATAAGCTGCTCCAAGATCTCCGCTTACACAAATAAGGTCGTTCTTTTTTGCCCCCGAACGGTAATAAACCTTATCTTTTTCAGCAAAACCAATGGCAGTAATATTGATGAACAATCCTGATAAAGAACTTGTAGTATCACCACCAATTAACACTACTCCAAATCTTTCGCATGCGAGTTTTATGCCTTTATAAATTTCTTCGACAGCTTCAACAGAAAATTTTGCACTTAATGCTATTGAAACCAATATGTATTGAGGAACTGCATTCATAGAATACAAATCACTCAAATTCACAACTACAGATTTATAACCAAGATGCTTTAGAGGAGTGTAAATTAAATTAAAATGAACTCCCTCAACAAGTAAATCGGTTGTAATAACTGAAAGTTTATTTTTTGTTTCAAAAACAGCTGCATCATCACCAATTCCTTTAATTAGGCCATCTTTACTTTGATTGAAATCTTTTGTAATATAATCTATTAAGCCAAACTCTCCCAATTCCGAAATTTTTCTTAATTTTTTTTTGTTTTCCATTTACGGCAATATTTTTGTTAATATTATTACAAAAATAAAAGTTTTAACTATATTTGTTTATCATATTAAGGATTAAAATTTAATATCATGAAATTATTTGCCAGTTTAATACTAATCTTGAACATTATAACCATCAATCAGATGCTTTCGCAGAATATTTCATTCCTTAATAACTATTTAGGAAATGTAATGATATTTGATAACGGTAAAATTAAGCAAATAGAACATTTACCATTAAGATCACACAAGATTGGAAATATTATAATGGCTTATGAAGATAATGCAGGAAATTTTAAAATTTATTATAATGAATTTGTGAATTCAATTTCGAATTTTGTTTCCGAATATTTTGCAAGCGATACTTATGTTGTTTTCAGATTAAACACTCAAGTAAAAGTTTTTGATCACGGCACAGTAAAGACATTAAGTGTGTATTCTCCTAAATTTTCTTTAGGAAACGATTTAATTTTGTGGTTTGATGACATTGAAAAAAGACTAAAAGCCTATTACGATAATAAAATTTACGAACTTGATGACGCTCTGGCCAGTGGAACATACAAAGAATTTACTGTCGTTGAAAATATTGGAGCATTTCATGATAATCAGGGCTATTTTAATGTTTTTTTCGAAGGTAACATCGAAAAAATCTGTTTTTCCGACAGATTGAAATCATTCTCCGCAAATCGAAATATTCTTGCTTATATCGAAGAACCGGTAAATGTTTTCAGAGTTTTTTATTTTGGTGAAATTATTGATCTCGAAAATTTTGAACCGCAATCTTTCAAAACTGGTCACGATTTTGTAGTTTATATTGATGCAAGTAATTACCTCAAAATTTTTTATGATTTTAAAACAGAAATTATTTCGTTTGATAAGCCTATTTTTTATGAAGCTGTTGATGATCTGGTAGTATTTGCTGTTCAAAATTATTTTAAAGTTTACCATAAAGGTAATGTTTATACACTGGAAAATTATATTCCCGAAGAATATAAATGTAATAACAATGTGTTAGTTTACAAAGACCAAATGGGATATTTGAAATTTTTCGACGGGAATAAAACAGAAACAATTACATATGAAAAAGTTACTGATTTCGATCTTCACGGGTCTTTGCCTAAGTTCAGATATGGAGTTAATTCCGAAAGTATTTATTTTAATTCAAAACTCTACAACAACGATTGATGGCTGTATTAGACCATGAATTAGTATCAAAACTTGCTTTAGAATGTGGTTTTTGTGATTGCGGTATTTCAAAAGCCGAAATACCCGATAATTACATTAAAAAATACGAAAGCTGGATCACTGCAAACAACAATGCAGGAATGGAATATCTAAAAAAAAATATTTCTATCAACAGCATAACAGAGATCACCGGTTTCGAAGCAAAATCAATAATTTCACTTTTGACTTCGTATTTTCCCGACAAAATACCTGATTTTAAAAATTTCAAGATCGCTAAATATGCTCTCGGAAAAGATTATCACAAAGTATTAAGAATAAGAGGACAAGAACTAATTGAAAAACTTAAAGAATATTATCCGGAAGCAGAATTCAGATTTTATACTGATTCAGTTCCGCTTAGCGAAAGATATTTTGCTGTGCAATCCGGATTGGGTTTTATTGGGAAAAATTCCTGTCTCATAAATCAGGAGTATGGTTCTTATGTTTTTGTTTCGGATATAATAACAAATCTCGAAAGTAATAATTATGATGTCCCGTTAAATAAAGATTGTGGGAATTGCACTTTATGTGAAAAATCCTGTCCTACTAATGCCCTAGACAATGGTTTTTTAGATGCCAAAAAGTGCATAGCATATCACACAATTGAATCCAGAGATGAAATTCCCGAAAATATTGCAAATGCTATCGTTGATCAACTCTTTGGATGTGATATTTGCCAGGATGTATGCCCGCTTAATAAAGGTAAAAATAAGCACAAAAACCCTGATTTTAAGCTTTGCGAAGAAATAGAAAACTTCGATATAAACTCACTTAAGAGTCTGAGCAATCGTCAATTCTTGAAAATATACAATAATACCGTATTAACCAGAGCAGGAAGATACAAATTACTAAAAACTTATAATATAATCCTCAGCAATTTCAACAGCACTAAACCCATTTAACAAGACCTGAATCCTGCGGATAAGGAAGTAAATCGTTTTTAGCGAAAATTCGCACCGCATAATTATAGAATCCCGGTTTTTTAGTGCTTCCAACAATTTCGTAACGAGCAATTTTGTTATTTATTTCAACCAGATTGCCGGGATACTTTGCAAGAATGTTTGCATTTATTTTATCAGTACTATCTGTTATAACAACTTCAACGCCAACATCATCAGGGCTAAGCATGCTTAAGTCGAGAGTTACTTCGCCGTAGAAGTTTTCATTCAAATTCATAGGCTGAGTTTCGTAATCGGGGAATCTAGCACTAATAACTTTAACGTCGTCCCAGATTCTTCTGACGTTCCGTTTCCATTCAGCAATTCTTACAGCCATTTCATAATCGTTCTTTTTCATTTCGAGACTACGGCTGTATAATTTTGAGTAATATCTTTTAATATAATCATCAATCATTCGTTTTGTTGTGAATTGCGGAGCTATTTCAGCGATAGAATTTTTAATAAATTTTACCCATTCGTGAGGAATGCCGTTTTCGTCGCGATTATAAAACAGAGGAACTATTTCGTTTTCCAGCATGCTAAATATTACCTGAGCATCCAATTCATTCTGGAAATCCTGATTTTGGTATGTTCTTTCGGCTGGCAATGCCCAACCGGCATTTTCTCTGTATCCTTCGACCCACCATCCGTCTAAAACGCTGAAATGGAGCACTCCGTTCATTACGGCTTTCATTCCGCTTGTTCCGCTTGCTTCCATGGGTCGAGTAGGAGTATTTAACCAGATATCAACTCCCTGGACGAGTTTTTTTGCAAGATTTATATCATAATCTTCGATAAAAATTATTTTACCGAGGAATGCCGGCATTTTTGACAATTCAACAATTCTCTTAATAAGTTTTTGACCTGCCACGTCGTTTGGGTGGGCTTTACCGGCAAATAAAATTTGTACGGGCATTTCTTTATTATTGAGAATTCTGGCCAATCTGTCGGGATTTCTGAGTAACAAATCTCCCCGTTTGTAAGTAGCAAAACGTCTTGCAAAACCGATGGTTAAAACATTTTCGTTAATTTTTTCTTGAATATCAACTAAATATTTCGGATCATCGTAGCGTCTGATTATATTTTGTTTAGCTTTTTCTTTAACGTAGTTGACGAGTTTTTTTCTGAAATGCTGACGTAATTTCCAGATGACGATATCATCAACATCATGAATTTTTCTCCAATGTTCGGGATTTGATTGGTCTTTCAGGAATTCGGTTCCAAAAGTGTTTATGTAAAGTTCCTGCCATTCTTTTGCTGCCCATGTTTTAAAATGCACACCATTAGTAACATATCCAACATGGTTTTCCTTAGCAAAATATCCCGGCCACAAATCCACAAACATTTTTTTTGAAACTTCGCCGTGTAATTTCGACACTCCATTTATTTCCTGAGAAACATTTGATGCTAAAAAACTCATAGAGAACTTCTCATCGGGTTTCAATTTTCCGAGTTTCATCATTTCTTCCCATGTGATTTTCAATCTTTCGGGATAATGAGCCATATAAACACGCATAAGGTTTTCGTCGAAAGCATCGTGTCCGGCAGGTACAGGAGTGTGAGTAGTAAATAAAGTTGATGCTCTTATTATTTCTAGAGCCTCGTCAAATTTAAGATTACGTTTCGTACGTAATAATCTCAATCTTTCTAGACCGATAAATGCAGCATGACCTTCGTTGCAGTGATAAACATCAGGATAGATTTTTAATTCGTGCAATGCTCTAACACCAGCAACCCCGAGAATCATTTCTTGTTTAAATCGCATTTCGCTGTCGCCGCCGTATAATTGAGATGTTATATAGCGGTCCTGTTCCTGGTTATCTTCAGTGTCAGTATCAAGCAAATAGAGTTTAACTCGACCTACATTTACTTCCCAGATTTTAGCATAAACAGTACGTCCGGGAAAATTTACAGCTGTTTTTAACTGAGCACCATTTTCATCCCGAACGGGAAGTATAGGCATTTTGTCGAAATTTTGGGGTATGTATTCAGCTTGCTGATCACCGTAAGAAGTAAGTTTTTGCTTAAAATATCCATAACGGTAAAGCAAGCCTATACCAACCATATCAATATTCGAATCACTGGCTTCTTTGAGGTAATCCCCGGCAAGAATACCTAAACCCCCAGAAAAAATCTTAACACAATCTATCAAGCCGAACTCCATGGAAAAATACGCAATTTTCGGTGGTTTTTTATTTTCAGCTTCTTTCATATAAGCTTTAAAATCATTACACACCTCTTCGTACATTTTCAAAAAGCAAGTATCGTTTTCGAGTTCGGACAACCTTTCTGAGCTTATGCTATCGAGGAAAACAACGGGATTATATTCAGATTTTTTCCATAATTCCGGGCTAATATATTTAAACATCTTTGCAGCCTTTGGATTCCAAGACCACCATAAATTTAAAGCAAATTTATCAAGGCATTTGAATTTTTCGGGCAGAATTGTCTGAACTTCAATCTTTCTCCAAACCGGTTCTTGAACTTCCAAAACAGCAGTTTCTGTAATTTTTCTGATAACAGGTTTTTGCAGGATAATATCATGACGCTCTTTAATTTTCTGAAAAGCAATATTATAGGCTTCGAGGTATTCAAAGATAAGGTTTTTCCAAAGAGCTTTCGATGCTGCATTTTTTGCACATTTACGCAGAGCTTCAATGTCATCATCTGTCAGGCGAGAAAAATTCTCAACATAATTAACGATTTCTGTAATAACGAAATCAGAATTTTCATCTGTACGTTCAATAACTTTTACACATTTTTCTGTTTCGGAGTAATTTTTCATCCATTTGCCAAAACCGGCCAGACTTGTTGTTATCGTGGGAATTCCAAAAGCTGTAGATTCAAGAGGCGTATATCCCCATGGCTCGTAATACGAAACAAAAGCTGTGAGATCCAATCCGGGAAGCAAATCATAATATTTTGTGTTAAAAATACCATCATCACCGTTAAGATACGAAGGAACAAAAACAACTTTAACCTTATCATCGGGAGAATTAAATAATTCGTTTTCTTCTATTCTCTTTATAATAGGATCATATTCCGGATCATGTAAATTATGAGTTAAATGTTTATTATGAATATGTTGATCGCCTTCGATTTTGTTGATTTTATTGTAAAGATTCTTTATTGGGCCGTAATGATTAGCAGGAACAAGAATATATGCCAAAACTTCTTTTTTAATGTTTTTGTTCTTATTTATCTGCCCCAATGAATCAATAAACAAATCATATCCTTTATTATAAAATTCGTACCTTCCTGAAGTTGCAAGGATAATTGGGTCCTGATTAAATTTGTAATCAGTAAGGGCTTCGGCAACAGAAATAAACATTTTGCGAGCATGAGCACGTTTATTTTTATATTCCTCTTCAGCCGGCACGAAATTATCTTCAAATCCGTTAGGTGTAACTTTGTCAACACTTTTTTTCAAAAACTGAAGACATTCCTGAGCAGTAATTTCGCTTACAGTAGTAAAAACATCGGCATTCTGAGCACTAATTTTTTCGAGACTTTGTTTAGAAACTATGTTAAACTCTACAGATAAAAGATCAGCATTAAGTTTTTCGAGATTTTTATATAAAGGTATTCTATTTCCGGCAACACAACGGCCAATTACAGTTGCATGAGTGGTGAAAGCTGTAGCTATCTGAGGCATTTCGTTCTTTAGATACAGAATTCCCGTACCTGTCATCCACTCGTGGAAATGGGCGATAATTTTATCGTGAATTGAAGAGTAAAATCTAACAAAACTTTCAATAACTTTTCCGGAGGCATAACCAAACAAAGCCGGCTCGATGTAATCCCATTGTCCGGACAATGAATCGAGTTTGTATTTCTCCCAGAATTCATAAAAAATCTGATCTTTTTGACTGATGTAATTTGAAAAATCAACCAACAATGCAACCGGGTTGCCGGGTATTTTCCAACGCCCGACTCTAACTCTTAAATTTTCCGAATCGAGTTTTCGCTTCCAGTCGGAAAACAAAGAATTGTCTTCTTCGAACTCCGGATGTTCTTCGTTATCTCTCCAAACATCGGGACCAATTAAAATTAATTTGCCACAATTTTTCGAAAGTGATATAGATTTTGTACTAAGTACTGTGTGTATTCCGCCAACTTTGTTACAGACTTCCCAACTCACTTCGAAGATATAATCTGGTTTAAAGTATTTGTGTTCCATATTTTTTATTTTTTATTAAGTTGCAAATATAATACGATTTAAAAATTTTTTTGTAATGAAATTTCCCTAATTACAAAAACTTAATAGAAAATTAATAGCAAAAGGGCTGAGTTATATTTAATGTAAACTATAAATTTTAGCCTGCGAACATTTTAAATCATTGAACATTTTGCAAATTATCTTCTATAATTTAATTGGCTTCGTACTTTGATGGACTTTTTTTTTGGTTTTTGCTATTCGGCTTGAAGATTTTCTTTTTCCTTTTATCTTTCGCGTTCTAACATTTTTTAAGCAAAAATTCCCTGAAGATTTCGAGGTCTTCAGAAAAAGTAATTTTTAGGTTTGAGTTTTCACCTTCGATGATTTGAATTTTAATATTTGGATTTACAAAATTTAATAACCCGCAGTCGTCGGTGAAGGAGAATCTGCGAACTTTTTCCATGATATTATAAGCTTCGAAAATAGTCTTCAGTTTAAAACCTTGAGGTGTTTGAGCATTAAAAACATAAGATCTTTTGGGAATTTGATTTATATTTTTGTCATCGTCAACGATATACACAGTATCGGTAGATTGAACTGCGACGGAAACTGCATCAAAAGTTTTTAGAGCATTAATTGCTGTTGAAATAATTTTATCGGATGTATTTGGTCTAACTGCATCTTGAATTAAAATAATATCGTTTTCGGGATCTGAACTTAGCCTTACAGCCTCAGAAATTCCGATATATGATGATTCGCCACGCGTTTGACCACCTTCGATTACAGAAATAATTTTTGAAAATTTGCATTTTGTAGCGATCTGACAGGTGCGTTGAAAATGATCGGGATTACCAACTACAATTAAATGGTCAACCAGATCGTTTTTTTGAAAACGAGAAATGCAATAATCCAGAATTGTTTTACCAAAAACTTCTGCAAATTGTTTAGGTAAATCGCTTCCAAATCTATTTCCAGCCCCACCGGATAATATCAATGCAAAAACTGCCATAAACACAAAAAAAGCCTGATAAGTCAGCTTAAAAAACTAACTTTCAGGCAATATAAAATTAAATAATATTATTCTTTTGCAACAGCTTCGTAAGCTTTAGCATCCAGAAGATTGTTTAATTCCTCGGGGTTATTGATTTTAATTTTAATTAACCAACCTTCGCCATAACAATCTTTGTTAACTAAAGCAGGATCATCGAGGATAGCCTGATTAACTTCAATAACTTCACCGGAAACAGGCATATAAACGTCAGAAACAGTTTTAACAGCTTCGATGCTTCCGAAAGCTTCTTTTGCCTCGAGATTTTCTCCTTCGGTTTCAATTTCGATAAAAACGATATCGCCCAAATGTGTTGCAGCGAATTCAGTAATTCCTACGAAAGCGTTTTCGCCATCAACTTTAATCCATTCGTGAGTTTCGGTGTACTTTAATTCTTTTGGGAAGTTCATTTTATTATTTTTTTAAATGATTAAACAATATTTTTAACGTTCAAAATAAATCATATTTTTTTTAAGTTGCAAGAGTAAATCTCAAACTAACGCCAAAATTTGTGTTCGAGGTTGGAAATGTAACATTCAGAGTAGGTCTATTGATAACCTGATCGTAGAAAATTCTCAAATTAAATCTGTTGCTTAGAACATAATCCGCAGAAGTTTTTATCGAATAAATAATTTGACCTGCAGTTGGTTGATTAAATCCTTCTTCGAGTTTTCTGATTACAGTCAGAGTATTTCGTATTGAGAAATCCAGTCTTACATTCAAATCGCTCTTGAAGTTTCTGGCTCTGCCTCCGGAATTTATAGTAATTTCAACATCTTTGAACCTATAACCTGTACCAATCACATACTCGTCGTTTTTCATTTCGGAGAGCTGATTATTGGTAAAGCTCATATTAAGATTTCTGCTTTTCTTTACTTCTATTTTGGCGATAAAACTGTTAGTCATTGTCATATCAATAGAGAAAAGAGGAGAGAATTGTTCGGATATGCTGATACCATTGATTTGATATTTTGAGTAGAAATTTTCGAGTTCGTCGCGGATGATGTTGAAACCGTCAATTTCAAAGTATTCATTAGAAAGTCTGGTCTGGAAATTCCCTATGTTATAGGTAGAACGATAAACATGATTAAGATTAACTGTTCTGAAGTATTTTTTCAGCTTTGGAATTTTTCCCAAACCGTCGTAAGTAATTCTCCAATTAGGAAGAGCTTTAAATACTGATGGGAATATCTCCAACCCAACTTTATCAGGATCTTTACCGGTATATGCAGCAAGGAATGCAGGGATAAGAACATCCTGAGAAGTTTTTCCATATCCTCTTGGGAAACCATCGGCATCTATATCGGAAGGATCGTAATCCGGACGCTGTGAGGCAAGTCTTTTAGCTATTATTAATCTATTTTCGCTAAAGGTAATAAATACATCAGAAGTATATTCTCCTTTTTTCTTAAAAGGTTCAAAAGCGGAATTCCATGTAATTGTTGACATTGAGAAGCTTCCGGTACTAGCAGGATTTAACGACATAAAATCATACACACCGCGTTGAGTGTCGTAACCGTAACGGAAATATTGTGAATTATTTTGACTGAAGGAATGAGTCATCGTAAGGTCAATCCGTAAATCTCTGATTGGCTCTACTGTAGCTCGGATATTCCAATTTCGGTTGTTTGTCTGAACATAAGGTTGAACGTTGAAAGTGTCTTTAGTAACAAGGTTGTTTTCAATTGCCCACCATCCGAAGTCTGGATCTTGCCAGCCGAGTATAAACGGGATTGTTGGGGTACGAACGATAGGCTGAGTCCCAAACATTGAGGGGTCAGGAACATAATTTGACATACCCATTATATAAGTAGTTCCCATATATCCTGGTAATAAAGTTCCGTTAGTTTCGGTTAGCCCTATTGAAATATTTCTTACACTCATCATCAACGAGAGAGTGTTATCAAAAATTATTTTTGGAATACTTTCAGTTTTATCGCGTTTACCAGTAACAATAACTTTAGTTTTTTCTGCATCAGCCTGTGGAGTAAATCCAATTTTATTGTCATCAATAATTCTGAGTTCTCCTTTAACTTCGATATCAGATTCACCAGTTACTTTAATAACAATATCCTGAGTTTTTAATTTATGGGTTATGATTTTTTCTTTTCCGGCTCTTAATTTTGATATTGAAGTTTCGTAAGTAACAGTTTCTTTTTCTTTTTTGGCTTTTTGAGCCGGTTGTCGGCCTCTGTACTTTTTATTTACGTTATCCAGATATTTTACTTTAGAGTATAAATTAACTAAATTAAATTGTACGTTGTAAGATAAGGAATTTCCATTTTGCAGGGTGTTTCCCAATTTAATCGTATCGGCAGTAATTGGTCCTGCTGTCCAATCATAGGTACCTGCATATCGTAAATTAGCAGAAACCCAATTAAGGATAGGTATTTTATTAATAGGTAAAGTATAATTTAATTCCCAGCGGTGATTATATTGAACATTTCTGCCGAAATTTTTAAAGTTAGTCCAAATAGTATCCATTTTCTCTTCGTAGAAAGGATCTTGGCGGTATAATCTTCCTTGAGGTTCGTCAATACGAGCCATATTTGAAGCAGAAAAGTCTAGTTTTAAGTTTTTGGAGAAATTATATTTAAAATCGTATTGTCTAAGCCATGTGAAATCTTTACGAACACTTACAGGTAATGGTAATGCAGAGTTATAAATATTGCGTAATTGTGTTTCGGAATATTGTCTATTTATATTAGTTCTGAAAGAAAGCTGTGATGGCAAATAATAGAAATTAAAATCGCGAATAATCTGAAATGCTTTTTTACTTAAAATCTTAGAATTTTTAAACGGTTCCACAATTTTTGGAGTAGCATTATAATTATAGAATAATGCTCCCTGATATAATTTATTTGTGTTAAAAACAGTATTTACATCGCGAGCAAACATTTCGTTGTAACCATAACTTACCGACCAGTTAGCAAGGTCATAAATATGAGGTTTACCGCCGGTTTTGTTAACTTTAACATTAGTAAAATTCAGACTTTTACGCATGGTATAATCCTGAGATATATATTTCATGCTGTCTTTATACTCTTGACTTAGGTTGGGGTCACGCATAGCCACTTTAAAAGGAATATCCGGGTCGAGGGGATTAAATTCTGGATTTTTAATACTTTCGGAGTATCCGATGTACATAGGAATTCTGACGTTAAGTTTTTCAGGGAAGAATTTTCCTAATTCGAGATTGCTAGAAACATCGTATCTATTAATTTCTTCTTTCTGTCGTTCGTTGATTTTTTGATTTATTGCACCAAATCCGGGCTTACTGGTATGACCGGCAAGAGTAACGGTACCAAAATCGGCAAGTTTAGCAGTTATTCTTGCATTTGCTGCCCAGCCTCCCTTTTCGTCGAAATCGGTAAGTCGGAGTTCGTTAACCCAGACTTCAACACATTTTGGTAATCCGTCATCTTCATCCAATGGTGATTGTTTTTTAGGATTCCGGATACCGATCATAATAGTTTGTACATTTGCAATATTAGGATTTCCCATTACGCTTATTTTTCTGCCTTCTAAGATTACGGTATAAAGTTTAGAGACATTAACATTGGGATTTCCTGTTCGGATTAGTTCGTTACGTTGCTGCTTAACAGATTGCAAATCTTCGAACAACAGATTCAATTCATTTTCTTCAGGCCAAACAATATACCTGTCGGGAGCAAATTCATCTTCATCTCCTTTGTAGTTGCCCGGTGGAGTTATTTTTAAAGGAATTTCGTATTCGTAATAATTATTTCTGTAATCTGTTCCAAGCCGTACAAATAGAGAAATATCGCCATCTTTGAGAGGTTGTTCTCCGGGAACAGATTCTGCATGAACGAACATCTTAAGTCGTAAATATCGTCTTAGGTCCATGTTCACATTCTTGTAAACAGCTCTGGCATCACCATCTTGTAAACCACAAACTTTTAAGCTCATTGCCTGTTCGTTAAGTTGACGCAACTGTGGATTCATGGGATCAATCTGACGGTTAATGCCCGGAGGTAAGATATAGTTAACCGGGGTTTTATTGGAATTTTCTTCGATATTAACGGCACTAACATCAAATGGAGTATCAGAAAATTCATCAACGAGATATTCGCCCGGCTGTAAAAATGAGGCATTGTATTTTCGCCATTCGCCTCGAACAAGGTGCATTGTTGCAAAACGCAATATTGTTTGATTTTCAAAGTTATTCATGAAAATACGCATAAACCTGATAGACTTAAAATCTTGAATCGAGCCTATGCGTTTGTCGAAATCATAAACCGGAATTTTAAACTGATACCAGTTAACTTTAGATTTTTTATCGTTGGCAAGTGAGACAGTAGTTTCAATTTTATCAACTATATAATTTCTTCCTACTTCGAGGTCGTCTTTTCTTATACTTACACGATATTGAAAATAATTTTCGTTTTCGTTAAGAGTATTATCTCTATTGATGTCTTCGACATTTGGTACTGTAGAAGCGCTAGTTGAATAACTTTCTGTAGAAAATTCTGCCGGAGGAGAATTTCCTTCGAGGCCGTTGTAAAATTTATAACGATCAATTATTTTTAAATTTTGAGCATCATAATCAGATCCTCTATAGTGATGGTAATTGTCGCTTGAGGGGTCGGCGAAGGCTTTTTGATAAGCTAGAGAATTCTCGCCAAATATGGCTCTAATTGAATCAAGGTATGGATGACGACCTAATTCAGAGAAGAAAGTTCTTTCATTGTCGTCATTTAACCCATCGAGACCGACATCCTGAGCAATTCGGGACAAAGGATCGTTATCGAAGGCATTAACTAGAGATTGCATAAGAGGTACAATTCCCCAAGCAGTTGTATCAACAGGATGATTGCTTGTTGGAGTTGGAAGCCCATGTTCGAACGATTTTCTACCGTCTTTAAGAACATCTTCCGAAATGTCACCAAGGTTAAAGTACAAATCACCGCCGGTATTTAAAGAATCTTCAACAAATGGGTCCATCAACCAGAATTCGATGTATTCGATATTGTTTTCCTCGAAATCTGTGGTAGTCAATTGACGCATAATACCACCCCACCGTGTTTTGGGATATAATAAATTACCGTTTGCATCAATATTTCTGTAATCGTAGTTATAAGGTCCGCGTTCATTGGGATAATAAACAAGATTTAAAGCAACGAGGTTAGTCGGAATACCAGTAGTGCTTTCTTTTTTTGGAAATAATTCTTTTTCATACACTTCGCGGACATAATGGCTTGATCTATCTTCAACAGAAACGGGAGAACCGGAACGATGGAAAAAAGAGTCATCAATAAAGAACCATGTTAATTTAGCTCTATTGTAGCCGTATTCTAGATTGTTAACAAGTCTCGATTCAGGGAACATTGATGTATCGGCAGGAGTGCTTGCCAACGACCAGGCAGTATGCGTTTTTAAATCTATTTTTGTTTTTGTGCCCTCAAAATCGTCAATATATGCATTTCCTTCTTTTTGAATAGCTTTTGAATGTCCGGGAATTAAATGGGCAAACTCTCCGTTAAAAGTTATTGTTGACATTTCCTTGGTTTCGATAAACGGTATAAAGTCAACAGCTTTTGTGAGAAACGGCACATCTTTTCGATACGAAGTATTAACACCCCAAATAGTGTTCGAAATAGGTTCACTGCCAATCCCCACTTTTTGAGTCAAAGGTTTTTCTGTTAAATTCAGTACTGTAGCACCTATGTTGAAATCTTTGGAAAATTCATAATTAAAATGTGATCCTATTAAAGTTTTTGTTTGAATGTTTAACATCGAATTGCTTTCAAGAGAAATTCTAATCGGGGTGCGAGATTCAAGAATACCTTGATTGATAATTTTTACTCTACCCAAATTATAATCAACTGTATAATCAACATTTTCTGTAAGAATCTGAGCTCCGGCAGTAACTTTAACGCTACCTTGAGGTATGTTTACTGCATTTAAAGCAATATCGCTACCTCCGGAAGATTTGTATTTACCTTTAATTGTGAATTTATTTTTTTCAGCAATTTGTCGGGCAGTGCTTTGAGTACTATCATACAATTCCTGAAAAACAAATTGATTTGCCACATTATTAAGAGCAGAATTTCCGCCGGTAATTTTATTTTTTAAATAATTACCAAAAGGTTCACGTACGGGGAAAATGATTCTACCATTACTTGCACTAACAGTAACATTATCAATAAAGTCAAAAATTCCATCGGGATAGGGGTCTAATTGAGAATTCAAATTATCAAGATTTAAAACACTTAATAATCTTACACTATCAATTGCTCCGGCAGGGATAAAGTTAATTTGAGTTCCTGTTTTATCGTTGGTATAGAAAATATCGAGGAAAAAGTCTTCGCTGGACAATTGATAAGCTCCGATATTATAAATATTTTTCATCATAAGATCCCAGGCTTTATTTCTGGGAGTAAAAGATGTTCCTTTAATTAATTTTACAACCAAAGCATTGGGGGCACTGATAGCAGAGTTTGAAAACTCTCCAACCTTATAAACATTTCCACCAACAGTGAATTCGTAAGCAACAGCAAGCACTTGGTCTGAACTCAATGCAGAATTAAGTGAAATATAACCCAATCTGTTATTAACGGTATATTCATTTGGAGACAGTAATCTTGCTGACTCCACCTTTTCATAATCCACGCCGCCAACCATACCATAATTTAAAAGGGCATTGCCAACCTGATTAATATCTCTTACTTCGGGAATATTATCGGCTATTGTTCCTAAAATATTTACATTGTTATTTGGATAAGCTGTGGAATTAAGCAAGTTTGGATCGTTATAAACGAAATCTGATTGAATATCATTTTTATTGCTTTCGCCAAGATCTGCAAAGGCAACAATATTTCTTGAGCTTTCAAAATTTCCGGCTCTGTTAGTAACCCAAACTTCGATACGAGTAATATTTACTCCACTGTTTATTAAAGGCAGTCCGGCTAATGCTCGGTCATAATTTTCTTTAAAATAGTGTGATAGGAAAAAATGTTTGTTTGCTTCGTAATTATCCGCTTTGATAGAGAATTCTTTGGTCATTGCTCCCCCCTCAACTTCAATCACAGAGGATTCACCTTTTTGTTGGGAGAATAATGTTGTTACGGTAAGTTTCCCAAATTTCAATTCTGTTTTAAATCCGAAAAGAGATTGACTTCCGGTGATTAATGTTCCTGTTAATGGCAAGGACACGTTACCAGCTTCGATTTTTTGAATTATTTCGTCTTCGTGTCCGGTATATTCGATTTTTACTGAATTTTCGAAGTCAAAAGCGGCTTCGGTATCATACTGAACGTTAATTTTCATTTTATCGCCGATTTGCCCAACCACGTTCATTCTGATTTTTTCATTAAAATCAAAAACAACAGTACGCTGCATTTTAACCGGTAAGGCAGGGTTTTCGACTCTTGAAATATTTAGTCCAAAACTTAATTCAGCAGAACCTTGAGGTTTAATATTTACTTCGTTACTTCCAAAAATTCTGTCGAAAATTTCGCCACCAACTTCCAATTTAGGGATTAAAGTTTCTCTTTTTTCTGAAATGTCCGATTTTGAACGTTGTCTCCAATATGATTTCATTGCTTTTTCGAAATCATATTCAAGGTATTCTTTGAAACCAACGGCAAAAGGAGTTTCAATCTCATATTCGCCGACCTTTCGGTAAAATATGTATTCATTTGTTACAGGATCATAAACAACTTCGGTATTATATAGAGAGCTATTAGGACCGTATATTGGACTAAATTCCTGATCTTGGGTTGGATTAATATTAGGACGATTAGATTTAAATGGCAAGCCGTCCTTAATGGTATCATCATTATGAACATAATTATTTTCAGGAATATAATTACCACCAAAGTAATCATTTATGTTGGCATTTGAAGGGAAAATAATAGAAATTAAAGTTATTATTAAACCTCCAAAAAACAGATATTTAAAAACTCTTCCGACCAATTTTTAACAAATTTTATAAATAAACCAATGCTTTCTTTATCACTTCTTCCAAGTTGATATCATTATTTTCTTTAAATATTTTATTTAAAACTTTCTCAATTGCAGGTTTCGAAAAACCTAACATCATTAAAGCATTTAACGAATCTTTGTACAAAGTATTGTTTGAAACAGTAAAAATTTCACCTGAAATGAATTCGGATTCGGGGATGAGATTTTTTCCTTTAAGTTCAATAACAATTCTTTGAGCTGTTTTTATCCCAATACCTTTAACATTCTTAAAAATATTTACATCTTCTTCTGCAATGGCTTTAATAATTAAATTAGGATTTACCGATGATAAAATCAATCGTGCGGTATTAGGTCCAACTCCATTAACCGAGATGAGATTTCTGAATAATTCTCTTTCAAATTTTTCTGAAAACCCATATAAAATATGAGCATCCTCTCTTATAATCTGATGTAAATAAAGTTTACATTCCTGTCCTTGTTTTAAAGAGGTGTAAGAAAATAAACTTATGTTAATATTAAAAGCCAAACCGTTTGTTTCAACGATTGCTGAAGTTGGCGTGAGTTCAACTAAAAGTCCTTTAACGTATTCAAACATTTAAAATATATTTAATGTGCAAAATTATAAAACTTAATCAAATTTCAATTTTTTGTTTTTCAGTATGTGATTTTTTTAACAATACCAAATACCAGCGGCAAATGACAGCATTGAAAGTTTTAAAATTCTTCAGATATTTCCCTGTTTCAATAAAAATTTCTTTGTTCATCTCTTTTGTAAATTCGTAATAATTCATCCAGTCAAATTTTTGCATCTTTGCAAGAACAATTTTCCACGGGAAAAAATATCTGATATTGTCCTTAAATTTCTGGAAATAAAGTTTTAATCGTCCGGATTTTATTTCTTTTTCTCCAAAATATATTTGTTTGGGAACAAAAAATTTTTGTATCAAGCATTCATCATATAGCTTTTTATTTTCGCGATATTTAAAAGGAATTTTTCTAAAGTAATTAATCAATTTGATGTCCCAATACAAAAGATAATGTTCGTAACCAAAAAATGTAAATACAAAACAAGATCTAACAATAAACTTTGCTAGTTTTTCTTTAATATCCCAGTCTTCAATAGCCTGATTAAATTTACCATCAATAAGCAAATTTTCAAGATCGTTGTATTCTTTTATTGTTTCTAATATAATTTGTCGGATTTGTAGATGTTCATTGACGCTCTTTTTTCTAAAATAAAAATATTTTTTGGCTATGTGATTTGCCAATTTGATATCGGTTGAGTCAGTGATTATAGTTTTGTTAATATAACTTCCTGCAATGTAATCTCCGGAATGTCCGGGAAGAAAAACTGCATCTTCATCAATTATGTTGTTTTCTTTAAGATATTTCACCGCAAAATATTCCTGAAGATAAGGCATACAATAGCCATTTGCATAATCGGAAACATATCTTAAAAAAGTTTTATCTTGAGTATACCCGGAATAATTGAGTTGGGTGTAATCAATAAAATACCATTTAAACCCTAGCGTTTGAGCTACTTTTTTACTTAAATCAGTTTCGTGATTGTATTTTCCGTAAGTAAAACAAACAACATTTTTATACCCAAATTTTTTTAACAAACAGGCAATCAATCTTGAGTCGAAGCCTCCGCTGAGAGGAACAACAGCCATTCTGCCTTTAAGAAATTTAATCATCTTCTCCCCTGCTTCAAAAATTTCTTTGCTTGTTAATTCAAGCAAGTCATTAAAACTTTGGTCAAAAAAAATTTTTGTTATCCAATAATAATCGCCCTGATAGTAAAAATTTCCATCGTTCTGCAAAATAAGTTTATAGGCAGCACGGGATTTTATTATTTTTTTATCAAGCGTAAATTTATCAGGAACAAAGCCGGCATTTTCAAAAGCAGGAACAATATTATCGTTAAGTTCCAAATCTTTAAACTGCAAAATTTTTTGAAAACTATCGCTTATAATCCAACCTGAACCGGATTTATAATAACAGAATACAGGGAAAAAATTATTTATATCATTGCTTATCAAAACTTTGTCTCTTTTTAGCTGAATAAAAGAATAAATGCCTGAACAAATTTTTTGGTCGGAAGACGTTATTTTATCAATAGCTGAATTTTGTCGAAATACGTTTTCGTTATCAACAAGATATCCTATAAAATAGGCATTATCGGAATGAGTCCATTTATAGGGATTGTTAGCCGAAAGATAAAATTCAAACATAAACTAAAAAATTAAATATACCATCCTATAATCCAACAAATCAGAAGAATAGCCGAAAATAAATAAAGTTTTTTAACATTAACATACTGTCCCAAAGGGATATTGTATTTTTTGTTTAAAATTCTAATCAAAATAATTTTTTCGATAACATAAGACACAAAAGTTGCGAAAGCAACTCCGTAAATTCCCCAAAAATTAATTAAAGCAAAACTTAAAGTTATATTTATAATTATTTCAACAAGTGAAGAATAAAGTATTGGTTTAGTATTTTTAAACCCGATGAGAATAATTCTCGAAAAAATAAACCTTGTAATTAAAATCAAAAGATAAATATTGAAAACAAAAGCACTTTCGATAAAGTTTTTATTAAAAACCAGCGGAAAAAGATATTTACTTGAGATAATAAGAATAAAAGCAGTGGGAAACATCCAGTTCATAAGATTTTCAGTTCCTTTTTTCAATTCGGCAAGAGATTGCTTAAGATTGTCTTTTATTGCAAATGCGGGAGTCATTGCATTACCGAAAGCATTTATCAAAAGTACATAAACCGGAACTTCGCGTGCACCATATCTGAATATTGCCAATGTAGCTTCATCGAATTTGTAAGAAATAATAAATCCATCAATATATTGTGCAGACCCACTCAAAAGAAAACTTGTTACCAAAGGAGCGGAAAGTATCAGAAATTCATGGATAAATTTTACCGAAAGCTGAATCTTTGAATATTTGAAAATAATAAAACCCAACCAGATAAAACGCAAAATATTAACAAAAACTAATCCGTAAAGCCCATAACCCAAATCAAAACCTAAAATTATTGGTATGGTAACACAAAATAACTGTAACGTAAAAGTTAAAACTCCGAAATAAATTATTTTCAGTGGCTTATCAAGTAATAAATAAACATACTCAACCAGATTTACGGGTCCGGAAAAAATTATATATAGAAAAAGAATTTTCATGTAAGGAATTTGTTCTCCATGAATTGAAAACATTCCGGAAATAACTGGCTGAAGAAGAAAAACAAAAACGGCAGACAATACACTTAAAGCGGTAAATAAAATAGAAATGTTAAACAATACGGGTGATTTTTCAGTAGTTTTACCAAATGTTTTGTTTTCTGCATAAGTAGCTAATAAAGTTTGCTGCATTGCACCTATCCAGAAAAAACTAACACTGCCCGCAATTAGTAAAAAAGTCTCATAAACACCAATCTGACCGAGACTTAAATTGGTTTTGGTAAATATAATACTTATCAATAACAATATCCCAAATCGAAAAATTTGGAAAAACTGCAATGCAAGTACCTTGTTTAATTTATTTAAAGAAAACCTCGTTTTCAGTTTTTTACTTTTTTGACAATTGTTCAATATAAGTTGACATTATTTTCTGAATATATTTACCGATAATATCAAATTCCAGATTTACAACAGTACCAACTTTGAAAGTATGAAAATTTGTAACCTGATAAGTAAAAGGAATAATTGCTACAGAAAAACTGTCATCCCTCGAATTAACAACGGTTAAACTAACACCATTAACAGAAATTGAGCCCTTCTCAACAGTAATGTTTCCTTTTGACTTATCGTATTTAAAAGTAAAATACCAGCTTCCGTCAACTTCCTTAATATCGGTACAAATAGCAGTTTGATCAACATGCCCCTGAACTAGATGCCCGTCAAGAAGCTTATCCATTGACATACTTCTTTCGACATTAACTTCATCGCCGGGTTGCAATAGTCCAAGGTTCGATTTGTCGAGTGTTTCCTGTATCGCCGTTACTTTGTAAAGCTTTTCTTCGGGAAAAACTTCTACAACCGTTAAACAAACACCATTATGCGACACACTCTGGTCAATTTTTAATTTATCGGCAAAAGAACAGGTCAAATAAAAATGATAATTTGTCTTGTCTTTTTCAATTTTTATAACTCTTGCGGTTTCTTCTACTATTCCTGAAAACATAAGCATTAATTTTAAAATTATACACTGCAAACATACGAAAAAATTTAGTTAGTTGGTTAGTTAGTTGGTTAGTTAGTTAGTTAGTTGGTTAGTTGGTTGGTTAGTTGGTTGGTTAGTTGGTTGGTTAGTTGGTTAGTTGGTTAGTTAGTTGGTTAGTTAGTTGGTTAGTTAGTTGGTTAGTTAGTTGGTTGGTTAGTTGGTTAGTTAGTTAGTTGGTTAGTTAGTTGGTTGGTTAGTTAGTTGGTTAGTTTTGTGCGAAAGATTAAATTCTGTGGGGAAAGGGGGACAAAATTTTAAATAATAAATTATTTTTGCAAAAAAGCATAAAATTGAATACTAAGAAAAAAATACTTAATGACCCGGTTTACGGATTTATAAATATTCCGGGAGGCTTGCTGTTCGAGCTGATTGAACATCCATACTTTCAACGCTTAAGGAGAATAAAACAACTTGGTTTAACGTACCTGGTATTTCCGGGAGCAGTACATACAAGGTTTCAACACGCTATTGGCTGTATGCACCTGATAAACCTTGCTATAGACGTACTCCGAAGTAAAGGACACAATATTACGGAAGAAGAAGCAGATGGTGCACGAATAGCCATTCTGCTCCACGATATAGGTCATGGCCCTTTTTCTCATGCACTCGAAAGCTGTATAATTCCAAATCATCCACATGAAGAATTAAGCCTGATGTTCATGCAGGAACTTAACAATCAGTACAACGGCAAACTGGAACTTGCCATAAAAATTTTTAAAGACGAATATCATAAAAAATTCCTTCATCAATTAGTTTCAGGGCAATTAGACATGGACCGCCTGGATTACCTACGACGCGATAGCTTCTTTACTGGAGTCACCGAAGGTGTTGTTGGTAGCGAAAGAATAATTAAAATGCTTCAGGTAGTTGATGACAATCTGGTTGTAGAAGCTAAAGGAATCTACAGCGTTGAAAAATTCCTTATTGCCCGACGCCTTATGTATTGGCAAGTTTATTTGCATAAAACCGTACTTGTGGGAGAATTACAACTTATTCACTTTCTCAAAAGATTAAAACATCTCTACCAACAAAACAAAATTAATATTGATAACAAATATCTTAAATTCTTCCTCGACGATAACAAAAATAAAAATAACAAAGAAATTCTCGATAACTTCTCAATGCTGGATGATTTTGACTTCGTATATCTGGTTAAACAACTCCTGAATCATGACGACAAAATAATATCTTATCTTGCAAACAGCCTGATGAACAGAAAATTTCCTAAAATTATTATTGGAAAAGACCCTATCCCCGATAATTATATAAAAGAACTCAAACTAAAAACCTCTAAAAGATTTAATCTTTCTTCAGAAGAACTAGAATATTACGTTTTTTCAGGGGAAGTTTCTAATAATACTTACAGAGTTGACGACGAGAGAATTAACATTCAATACGGTAATAAATTAATTGATATTGCCGAAGCTTCAGATATGTTAAACATTTCAGTATTAAGCAAAGTAGTGAAAAAATATTATGTTTGTGTTCCAAAAATAATTTTAAACAAAGACTAATATGGTAGAAATAGAATTTAATGCTAGACAAATTGCAGACATTTTAAACGGAACTATAGAAGGTGACGAAAATGCCGTGGTAACGAGATTTTCAAAAATTGAAGAAGCAGAACCCGGGTCTTTGTGCTTTCTTGCCAATCCCAAATACACACATTATATCTATACTACAAAAGCAAGTATCGTTCTTGTAAACGATGATTTTGTCCCGCAAAAACCGGTAAAATCTACATTAATCCGCGTTCCGGATGCTTATAAATCTATAGCAATTTTACTTGATTTTTACAACAAACTCACAGAAAAACCCAAAGGAAAAGAAAAACCTTGCTTTGTACACAAACGAGCTGTACTGGGAAATGACGTTTATATTGGAGCTTTCACTTATATCGGCAAAGATGCTAAAATTGGAAATAATGTTTTGATTTACCCACAATGCTACATCGGAGAAAATGTAAAAATTGGCGATAATAATATAATTTACCCCAACGTAACTATATATCATAATAGTGTTATAGGCAACAATTGCACTATTCATTCCGGTACGGTAATCGGAGCTGATGGTTTTGGATTTGCTCCTAACGAAGGTCAGGAATTTGTAAAAATTGCCCAAATAGGTAATGTCGTAATCGAGGATAATGTAGAAATCGGGGCCCTAGTAACAATTGACAGAGCAACTATGGGCTCAACAACAATAAGAAAAGGGGTTAAACTTGACAACCATATTCATATAGCTCATAATGTAGAGATAGGCAAAAACACAGTTATTGCTGCCCAAACAGGCATTGCAGGAACTGCTAAAATCGGAGAAAACTGTATGTTTGGCGGTCAGGTAGGTATCAGCCCACACATCACTATTGCAAACGGAACAAAAATTTCTGCTCAGTCGGGAGTATCAAATAATGTTACTAAAGAAAACAGCATTCTTATGGGCGCACCGGCTTTCGACATCAGAGCATATCACAGATCTTACGTTCATTTTAAAAATCTGGATGATATAGTGAAAAGATTGGAGAAGTTGGAGAAGTTGATTGGTTAGTTGGTTGGTTGGTTAGTTAGTTGGTTAGTTAGTTGGTTGGTTAGTTGGTTGGTTAGTTAGTTAGTTGGTTGGTTAGTTGGTTGGTTAGTTGGTTGGTTGGTTGGTTAGTTAGTTAGTTAGTTGGTTGGTTAGTTGGTTGGTTAGTTGGTTAGTTGGTTGGTGGTTTTTATAAGATTGTTTTGTGCTTATCTCTTATTTTTTTGCACAAGGTTAATATAATTTTTTCCCGTGAAAGAAAATTTATAAAACTTACCTTATATTGGAAATTGTCTTATTTTGATTTTTATTCGGGAAATCAAAGTCATTTATAAATTTTTAATAGTTTTGTAAAAATATCTTTTTATGAACACTAGGCTTAATAAACTTAAATGTAAAATTTATGTAATAATTTTCAAATCAAATACTCCGGCAGGAAAAGCCTTTGACGTTACTCTATTAGCAGTTATTCTAATAAATATGCTTTTAGTGATGCTCGACAGCTTCGAAGATATTCACAACAAATACGGATTGCAACTTTATGTGGCGGAATGGGTAATAACTTCTTTATTTCTAATTGAATACATACTCAGAATATGGTCTGTAAACAGTAAATTGAAATACATTCTAAGTTTCTACGGGATTATTGATGTTTTAGCAATTTTACCGCCATTTATCAGTTTATTTATCCCCGGAACACAGATCCTAATAGCAATCAGGACTCTGCGACTTCTAAGAATATTTTCGATATTTCAGATGAGCGATTACACCAAACAAAGCAGACTATTATTACAATCCATTGGAAGAAGCTGGTCGAAAATTGCAGTTTTTATGCTTGCTGTTTTTACAGCAATTGTAGTTATAGGCACTTTGATGTTTTTAATTGAAGGACCCGAACACGGTTATAGTAATATCCCTGTTTCAATTTACTGGACAATTGTTACAATTACTACTGTAGGTTACGGAGATATCGCTCCTGTTACGATGATTGGGAAATTTATTGCTTCTATCACAATGCTTATTGGCTACTCAATCATTGCCGTACCCACAGGTTTAATTACTGCAGAAGCTATACGCCAAAAGAAAGAAGAAAATATAAAATGCCCTAGATGTTTTACCGAAAACGGAAAAGACTTTAACTATTGTAAATATTGCGGCGAAAAGTTGAAAACTTTTGATTGAGTTTTTTATCCAGAATTTTATGAAAAATTTATTTTTTCCCTTTTGATATTTAGTAGTTGATTTTTTTGTGCTTTTCTTTTTGTTTTAGAGATGGTTATCCGTTTTGTAGTATTTACTTATTTTTTTTCATAAATCTACTCGAAATTAATCTCTTGTATTGAATATTTATCTTTGCTATATTAACTTTTTACTTCGCTTTTTACCTTTTTATATTCATCCAAAATAAACAACCACAAAATAAGAAAAAATGGAGTGAGAGGTATTTTAAATCTCACCAGAGCCCCGAAATTTGAAGTTGACAAACCTATCCCCCAAGCCATAATTATTGAAAATACAAGACAAAAAACCAAAAACGGCTCTCTTGAAATAATCCTTAAAGTACCAACAAAACCGGCTTTAAAAAACACATATATTGTAATTAGCAATAATGCCAAATTTTCCAATCCGGATAAAAATACAACTACCAATCTTGCTTCAAAAATAAAAGGCCTGTATAAACCGGCAACAATAGCCGCAGGAGTTACCGATAATGCTCCCTCAAAGGTAGGCTCATAATCTCCTATATCAAAAGATGATCCCTGATAATATTCCTGCTTTAGATCTTGTTGCGACACCACTGCTTTGTTAAGCATACTGTCAATATCTTTATAAGAGCCTCCTACAACATTTGCAACCGAGTTTAAAACGTAAATTCCGGCAAAACCTATACTTACGATAACAACAGGCAAAACAAAAACTCTCAACATTCGATTTTTAATAACCTTAAGTGAATTTAATCCCAACCATACAAATCCTCCTGCAATATAGGAGTATAAAATATACGGTTTCAGAGTAATTACAACATAAGCTGCCAGTAAAAACTTTGCCGCATTCAAGATATTTAATTTGCGTTGAAAGAATATTTTATAAAAATTACTTAAAAAAACCAGCCCGAAAGTAAAAGTGAAAGAATCCTTTAAAATTCCGGATCCCCAAAATAAAACCGAAGGCACAAAAAGAAAACCGTAAGCAAGTATTTTCGTTTTCTCGGGATATATCTTATTAAAAAACAAAAATATCCTCCAATTGATAATATACAAAAACACATTTAATACAATAATTGTAAGATAGTAATTCTTTAATCCCAATATCGTAAAAGGAGAAAGAAAACGATGAACAGCAATAACTCCGGAATCTTTAAAAGCCGGAATATAACTTAAGCCTGTAGGAAGAGTATAAAGATTTTCTTTTGAAATAAAGCCAAAAAATATTCGAATATAACTTTTAAAGTCATCGAAAAAAACATTTCCCAAATTGCAAGCGTTATAAAAATAAGAAAAAGAATCTCCTCCTCTTCGATAATACAAATCAAAAACTAAAGCAAAACCTAAAGATGCAAAAATTTTTAAATAAAATCCATAAAGGAAAAATTTCTTTAGTTTTTGCTCACCGGAATATTTTATCGAGGAATAAATATTAAAACCAATGGTAAATAGAAGTAAATAAACCGTTATTAAAAATATCCCTTCTATATCAAGAAAATTTTTATTCATAATTTAATACAAGAAATTTTTCTTTGCTTACCGGGTCAAAGACTATTAATTTAGTGATTTCCATTAGTATTGAGCTAATTTCTCTTTGATCTTTAACAATTAAGTATTTTATATTGTTCTTTTTAATAAATTCCAATCTTAATGAATCTTTATTTAAAACATTTTGAGGATCATTTTGAAACGAAAATTTATTAAAAGGAGATGAATTTATAAATTTATTTGCTCGTTTTAGAATTTTTAAGTCATCAGAAAGAATTACATATTCATCAGCAGTTAAATTTACCATAACAACATTTGGAATCAAATTGTCCAAAGGAGGCATAGTAATCCAATTCATTTGTGCATTAAAAGAAGTTCTTATTTCAATAGGAGAAGAAAGAACTCCTATAGCACTCTTGTAACTCTTAGGAACAAGCATAGAAATTTTTTCAAGGTATTCTAATGAATAATAATTCGTAATTTTTTTATATCTAAAAAATGCTTTATTACTAAACTGCAAAAAATTTATAGTTATCATTACAATCCAGAAAATGAAAAAAATATATTTTATCACATGTTTAAAATCATTTATTTTATTATATACAATTATAAAAGAAATAAAAATCATCAGATTAGTTAACATATAAACTGGTAAAAGATGAAACTGCAAAGAATCATGCATGGGATTAGTTAAATTCCATATTA
>LUZK01000029.1 GCA_001603595.1 Bacteroidales bacterium Bact_19 | reverse complement strand
GAACAAGGGCTATTGTCCTTGAAAAAGATGCGAGAGTTATGTAAGATAAGTCATTTAACGGCCTTTGATTGGAGGCATAAGATATTATTGTCAACACCGGAGAATAATAGGAAATTTAAGGGAGAGGTGCACTGTGATGATATATGGTTTGTATACAGTGAGAAGGGGCGAAAGTTAGTGGCAGAATCGAGGCGTCGTCCTTTGCGAGAACCATTTAAGCACAGAGAGTTTACTTGTCGGTTGATATCAATGAGTGATGGGAAAAATACTGAGATGAAATTGGTAAAAGTTGGCAATATTGATTTTAGTGATTATAGTGCTGCATTTGAGGATAAAATAGGAAGGGGATCGGTGATTTACAATGTTTCAGGAGAGGAGAAATTAAGGCGGTTTGTCAAAGAGCAGTCAGCCATACATATGTTTATAGGAGATGTTAACAAAAAGATAGAAGAAAAATATTTTGCCATCCGAAATGAGTTTAAGGGATTTATCAACAAGACACTTAAGGGGGTGTCAACGAAATATTTGCAGATGTATGCTGGGTATTATTCGTATAGTAAGCACAAGATATTTGATCCCTTGTCGGAGTCTTTTCTGAACAGGCGAAAAGTTTGGTTTACATATACTCGCCTCGAAGTCATATATTTTAAATTTGTGTATTTTGCCACACAAGTTTTGTTAATAGATTTGAACAAGCGAACCTGGAAAAGTACAGAAAAAGTTCCCATTCCCGATAACTGTATGGTATATAAAATAACAGAATGGGATGTAGATCATCGCCACAGTTTTAAGGAGGTTAAATCGTATTTTGACAGAAAAATACGAGAGTTTAAGAGTTTTATGCATGATAAAAAGGATTAATTTTATTGAGAATAGACAAGAAATTTTGTTACTTTTCAATTCTTCTATAGTAATGTAAATTTTAAGGTAATAGCGTTTTTTTTAAGTTACAGTTCAAATAAATCTACATTTATATTATGATTACTTTTTAGTCAAAATAAATTTTTTGTATCTTGCTTACGAAAAATAAATTAAGTAACATCAATGAAAAATTTCAGGATTTTTACAATAGTTATTTCCATAATCCTGTTTATATTTATTGTCTGGATAATTTACAGATATTCTTCAGGTGAAGATATTGAAAGAGTTGAATTTAGAGATTTTAAGGAGATAGTTGACGATGGGGTATTAAAGGTAGTTTTTAATATTGATCCTGTGGACTATTTTGTTTATGAAGGTTCTCCACTTGGATTCCAATTAGAAATGATTGAATCTTTTTCAAAGAAATATGGTTTAGAATTGGAAATTATAGTTGAGTCTGATTTAGATTCAGGAATAGAAATTCTCAAAAGCAATAAAGTAGATATTTTAGCTCAGGGAATCATTCAAAGTTCTGAGCTTGATCTTAAAATTGATATGACAAAGTCAATTCGCGAAACAAAATTAGTTTTGGTTCAACGAAGTATAGACAGTGTAGGAAAAAATATTGAAACGATAAAATCAATAAATGATTTTAAATCAGCAGTTTTGTATGTTTCTTCAGGAACAAGAAATCTCAATTCTTTTAAAGTTTTTATTCAGGATTTTGCAAAAAATATTTCAGTTAGAGAAATTGATTCTTTGTCGCAGGAACAATTAATTAATATGGTAGCCTCAGGAAAGATAGATTATGCAGTTTGTGCTATTGAGTATGCCATACTTGCGAGTAATTATTATCAAAATATTGATATTAGCGTAGATATGAGTTTACCATTAAATATTGTCTGGGGAGTAAGAGAAACTTCTCCTTTATTGTTAGACAGTTTAAATGTTTGGATTGAAAAGTTTAAGGAGTCAGAGGATTATAGAAGATTAAGCTTAAAGTATATCAATAAGTTTAGACATAATTTTAATATCGAAAGCGAGTTCCATAGTCACAACAAGGCTCGTTTAAGTATATATGATGATTTGTTTTATAAACATGCTATAGTAACAGGTTGGGATTGGCGACTTATTGCTTCTTTAGCTTACGAAGAGTCTCGTTTCAATCCAAATGCTCAAAGCTGGGCAGGAGCTACAGGATTAATGCAATTATTACCTGTGACCTATAGAAAGTACAAAGATGAAAAATATAGCGGTATAGAAAGTGAAATTTTTGCTGCTTGTAATTATTTGAGTTATATAAAAAATTTATTACAAAATGAACTTGAAGATTCGATAACCATATTAAAATCTTCTCTTGCATCCTACAATATTGGGCCGGGACATATTATTGATGCAATTTGTCTTTGTAAAAAATATAATAAGGATTGCAATAACTGGGATAATCTCAGTTATTTTATAATCAATTTATCTAACAGAAAATATTACACCGATACCTGCGTTAAGAACGGTTACTTTCCCGGAATTTTTTCCGTTGAATTTGCTAATTCTGTATATAATCGTTACAAACATTATTTAAATATTATTCCTGCAAAACCTCAAAAACAATGAAAAAGATTTTTTACTGTTTTATAGTTTTACTGATTTTTAAATTTTTTATAATAACTGAGTCAATAGCTCAAGATAAACCTGAATATTGTATTGTTGTGCATGGCGGAGCTGGAAATTTTAATTCTTCGGAATTCGATACAGCAACTTATTGGAAGTATTATAATTCTATAAAAGAAGTTTTGTTACTCGGGGATTCTTTATTATCAAATGGGATTAAAGCAATAGATGTTGTGGAGAAATGTGCGGTAATATTTGAGAACAGTCCTTTGTTTAATGCAGGCAAAGGAGCTGTTATTAACTCAAAAGGGGAGTTTGAGTTGGACGCTTCCATCATGGACGGAAGTAATTTAAAAGCCGGAGCAGTTGCAGGAGTAAAAACAGTTAAAAATCCCATAAAACTTGCTCGTATGGTTATGGACAGTACTGCTCATGTAATGTTGATTGGAGCGGGAGCAGAAGAATTTGCATTTATAAAAGGGATTGAAATAGTTGACCCTGAGTATTTTGAAACTCCCGAAGTTATGAAAAAGTATAAATCTACAGTCAATGATAAAAATGGAACTATTGGAGTAGTGGCATTGGACAAATATGGAAATTTGGCAGCAGCTACTTCAACAGGGGGGATGATGATGAAAAAATATGGTCGAGTAGGGGATTCCCCAATAATCGGAGCAGGAACTTATGCCGACAGTCATTATGCCGCAGTTTCATGTACCGGGCACGGCGAATATTTTATTAGAACTTTGTGTGCATATAATCTTGTTGCTGCTATGAAATATGCAAATATGAACATTGTAGAAGCTGCAGAAAATGCGATTCTCCAAATTGCAAATCTTGGTGGAACTGGAGGTCTAATTGCTGTGGATAAATACGGAAATGTTGTTTTCAATTATAATTCAAAGTCAATGTTCAGGGGTTATAAAAAATCAAATACAAATCTTGTTATCGAGTTTTAACTATAGCTTATAATAAATTATAATTCTTCAATGCTTTTTCTATATTTAGTTTTTCAAGATGATATGTTTTAATTCCAAGTTCCTTCGCAGCTTTTATGTTTCTTATGTCATCATCAATGAAAAGAGTTTCTTTGGGGATTAAATCATTCTTGTTTAAAACTAATAAGAAGAAATTTTTATCAGGTTTTCTTAGCCCGCATTCGTGTGAAAAATATGCTTTCTTAACTAAAGATTCCAGATTTTCTATACCATGATTTTGTTTAAGAATGGAAGTGTAATGATTGTAATGAATTTTGTTTGTGTTGCTGATAATAAATGTATTATATGAATTTTTTATTTGTTTTAAAATTTCGAGATTTTCCTGGGGGTAATCACGAATAAGTTCATTCCAGCATTTTTCAATTGTTTCGTTTTCGAGATTAGTTTTTGTAATTATTCGAAATTTTTCATAAAACTCAAACTCCGTGATTTTGCCAGTTTCGAGTTCATCAAACAAATTGACTTGATTTGCCAGAGTATATAAACTGTCAAAATTGGAAATTCCGTGATTTTTAAAAGCTTCTTTACTTAGTTCAGTATTTATTTTAAGCAAAACATTTCCTAAATCGAAAATAATATTTTTAATAATCATTTGTTTAGTCTTTTTGAATAACTTGTTTAATTATCTTTACTGTTTCAATTCCATCAATTGCTGATGAAACAATACCTCCTGCATATCCTGCTCCTTCGCCGCAAGGAAATAATCCTTTAACAGAAGTGCTTTCAAAATTCTCGTTACGTGTTATTTGTATTGGAGAGCTGGTGCGACTTTCTACGCCTACAACTATTGCATCGTTAGAAAGAAAATTCTTCATTTTTTTATCGAATTCCACAAAAGCTTTTCTGAGTCTTTCAGAAATAAATTCAGGCATCCAGAAATGCAACGGACTGCTTACAAGTCCGGGATGATATGAGCTTTGAGGCAATGTTGAAGAAAGTTTCCCATTAACAAAATCTTTCAATCTTTGTGCTGGAGCTCTAAAACCCCCTCCTGCATTAAAATATGCTGACTTTTCAAACTCCATTTGCATGTTCAAACCGGCAAACATTTCATTGCCATAAAGTTTTATGTAATCTTCCGGTTGAATTTCTACAACTATACCGGAGTTTGCATAAGGTGAATTTCGTTTTGAGTTTGACATCCCGTTTACGACAAGTTCTTTGATTTGGGTAGATGAGTTTACTATTGTGCCTCCCGGACACATACAAAAAGAATATACTCCTCTGTTTTCAACCTGAACAGCTATACTATAGCTTGCAGCCGGCAAATAAGAATTTTTATAATCTTTTCCGTATTGAATCTTGTTTATCAGTTCCTGTGGATGTTCAACCCGCACACCCATGGCAAAACCTTTGTTTGTCATATTTATACCTTGTTCTGCCAGAAAATAATATACATCCCTTGCTGAATGTCCGGTTGCTAAAATAATTTTATCGTTTTTGAATAATCTTCCATCGGAACAAATAACTCCTTTTACTTGGTTATCTTCCGTTATGATTTTTGTAACTTTACTATTAAAATGAATTTCGCCACCACATGATAAAATCTGATTCCGAATGTTTTTAATAATTTGCGGTAATTTATCTGTACCTATATGGGGGTGAGTGTCAATTAAAATTTCGGGATTTGCTCCAAATTGTACAAGAAGAGAAAGAACCTTGTTTACATCACCTCTTTTTTTGCTTCTGGTGTAAAGTTTTCCGTCGGAATATGTTCCTGCACCACCTTCGCCAAAAGCATAGTTTGATTCGGGATTAATTGAGATATTACGATTTAAAAGTGCAATATCTTTTTTTCTTTCTTCAACAGGTTTACCTCGTTCTAAAACAATTGGTTTGAGTCCTTGTAAAATACATTCCAGTGCTGCAAAATATCCTGCCGGACCGGCACCAATAATGATTATATTTTTGCTATTTTCAACATTATCAAATCTATAATTTCCGAAAATAGGTTTAAATGTTTCGCCGTGCAAAATAATCTCAACCCGAACATTAAATTTGACGTTTTTCCGTGCATCAATAGATTTTCGCAATATTCTGAAATCCTTAATGTCGGAGATTTTTATACCGGATTTTCCTGAAATTTCGTTTAATACAAATTGCCTATCCTGAAATTGGTCAGGATTTAAAATTAAATCAAAAAAACGTTCCATTCCTCAATCCCACCATTTAATTTTATCAAGTTTTCCACCTTCGAAATGAAAAGATAGTATCAGCATTCTGGAATTTAAGCGGCGATAAACGTCACTGAATTGCGTATTATCGTATCTAACAATGTTGAAAACTCCCCATGAACCTTTGAGTTCTATTCCAAACATAAAATATTCGAGGAAGAAGTCCAATCCGAGGCCAACCTCGTAATATGAATCAAAATTTTTTAATCTTATTTTGGGCATCTCTTCTGGGCGGATTTTTCGTTGAGCAGCCAAATCAATACGTGGAGATACCCCTGCTAAAACAAATGGCCGCCAATTATTAATTCGCACAGCTTTATATTTAAGATAAATCGGCAAATCAATAAATGTGGATTCTATCATCATACTGTGGAGACGATATTCATTGTTTCTTTTTATTTTATAGTTAAGATTTCTTTGACCAAAAATTAAACCCGGTAAAAATCTTACGCTTAGTTGGTCGGTAAGTCTTAAGTTTGAAATCATGTTAAGATTAAACCCAATATACTTTCCAACTTCAACTGCATAAACAGTATCGAAAGTGTTTAATAGAAAATTATCTGAAGGTCTGATAATAAAATCCATGGTATTAAGACCTAACGAATACCCAAAATGTGCAGGCTGCTGATCGAGTTTGGGGAGATTCTGAGGAATCTGTTTTTGTGAATAAATATAGGGGAAGATTCCTGTTGTTGCAATTAAAAATATAAATATATGTAATCTGTATTTCTTCAATTTTTATAATTTTTTGCAAATATACACCTAAAAAATTTTTTCTAACTATAAACGCTAATTTTTGATAAATATTTTATAAAATAAGATTTCATAAACTTGTTTATACAATTCAGAATTTAGGTTAAAATGGTTTTAGTAAATACAATATTTAAGGATATATAGCCAATAAACAATAATACTATATCATTATAAATTCGTTAATTTGCAGCGACAAAAATTCTGAGCTGAATAAAAAATCATGGGGATTAAAATATAATTGGGTTTGCTAAATTGGGTTTCAACTATCAAAAAAAAATCATTTTAGTCATTATTTTAAGCATCAATTTTTTTCCGGTGGGATAAAAATTAACTTTGTAATTACTAAGATTTTTTTATGCTTATTTATTTTGAGCAAAATGTTTTGAAATGAAAAATGAAAACATTTTATATCGTCCTGAATGTTAATTCGTACATATAGAACTAAGGTTTTCAGATGAAACTATCTGGTTTTCTCAACAATAAATGGCTCTCTTGTTTAATCAAACTAAACAAAACATTATTGTTATAGAGAAGGTGAATTGCAGAAAGATATAATAATCAAGAATTTATTTACAGTTCAAATCGAAGGTAATAGAATTGTTGAAAGAAAAATAGATTATTATAATCTTAATGTTATAATTTCAGTAAATTATATTATAAAATCAATATAGGTAATGCAATTTCGTATATGGGCGACCAAGATTCTTAGAGACAGTTTGATGAAGGGATATGCTGTAAATAACATGATAAACAGAATTGAATATAGTATCTCTGACATAACCAAAAGAATAGATAAATTCGAAATACATTTAAAAAAGACTTAATGCTAAAAGAAGGTATTCTCTATGAATGACAAATTTTTGATTCATGGATAATTGTTCCCCGACTAATAAAATCAGCAAATAAATCATATATTTTATTTGATAACTCATTGATAAATCTATATTGAATTTGTTTTTGGAAAATAATGAAGGAGTTAAGGTATTAAATTAATATATACAGTCAATTTTAATTCAATTCTTAAAATTGACCTTGAAAATCATAGTAAATAATATTCACCAGTTGAAATTAAAGTTTACAAGAAAGCACACGACTATTTTTTAATTATTGATAAGATTGATGTTTATGATATTGTGGCTTCAATGAAGGATTTTGGGAAAAAACTGTTAGCATTTTCAAAAATGACAATTCACGCAAACCTTCTCTTGAAAGCGTATTATTAGTTCATAAAAACGCTGAAGAATAAAAATATAATTATCTTCAAAAAAATATAAAATTATTTTTGCTAATAAAAATAAAGTTTATATCTTTGCAGTCCGAATTTTTTGAAAAAATAGTGTTTAAACGGATTAGAAATTAATAAAGATGTACGCAATAGTAGAAATAGCAGGTCAACAGTTCAAAGTTGAAAAAGGCAAGAAAGTTTTTGTACATAGATTGCAAGAAGCTGAAGGCAGCGAAGTAAAATTTGAAAATGTTTTACTTATAGAAGATGAAAATAATGTAAACGTAGGAACACCGGCATTAGAAGGAGCAAGTGTTTCTGCAAAAGTTTTACAACACTGCAAAGGGGACAAAGTTCTTGTTTTCAAAAAGAAAAGAAGAAAAGGCTATAAAAAACTTAATGGTCACAGACAATATTTCACTGAGATAGAAATTCAAGATATCAACGCATAATACTTAAGTATCATGGCACATAAGAAAGGTGTAGGTAGTTCAAGAAACGGACGCGAATCTGAAAGTAAGCGTCTTGGAGTTAAAATATTCGGCGGACAAAAAGCAATCGCTGGAAATATTATCGTACGTCAAAGAGGAACAACACATAATCCAGGTTATAACGTAGGAATGGGAAAAGACCATACCTTGTTTGCTCTTGTTGACGGTATTGTTGAATTCCGAAAAAGACGCAATAATAAGTCTTATGTTTCTGTGATTCCTTTTGAAAAGAAGGAAGAAACTAAAGCAGTTGAACAAACTCAGGAATAATTTGTTTTTATAGTTGTAATTTTGTTTCCATAGTTTTAACAAAAGAGTTGCAGATAATTCTGTAACTCTTTTGTTTTATTATGGTTTTGATATTGTAAATACTTTATGTAATTTCGCATTGTAAATATTGATAGAATTTTGCTTATGTTAACTTTAAAAACTATCAGAGAAGAAAAGGAAAAAGTGATTAATCGCTTGAAAATTAAAAATTTCGACGCCGGCGAAATTGTAGAAAAAATAATCGAAATTGACGATAAACGTAGAGAAATTCAATTTAAAAAAGATAACAATCAAAAAGAACTAAACGATATTTCCAAACGAATCGGTATTCTTTATTCTCAAGGTAAAAGAGAAGAAGCGGAAATTTTGAAAGAGGAAACAGCAATTTTGAAAGAACAAATTAAAATTTTAGAAAATGATTTTAATCTTGCAGAAACAGAGCTGAATAATTTAATAGTGCTGTTGCCAAATCTTCCCCACGAGTCTGTACCTGCAGGAAAAGGAGCCGATGATAATCTTATTGTTAAGACGGGAGGCCTTATTCCCGTTTTGGAAGAGAAGAAAGCACACTGGGATTTGATAAGAGAATATGATATTATTGATTTTGAAATGGGAGTTAAAATAACCGGTGCCGGCTTTCCTGTGTATAAAGGTAAAGGTGCTAAACTACAACGTGCATTGATTAGTTTTTTTCTTGACGAAGCCGAAAAATCCGGATATGTCGAAGTGTTGCCACCATTAATGGTAAATCAAGACAGTGGTTTTGGTACAGGTCAGTTACCAGACAAAGAAGGACAGATGTATCATGTAATTGAAGATAATCTATATCTTATTCCAACAGCTGAGGTGCCTGTAACAAATATTTACAGAGATGTAATTTTGTCGGATAAAGATTTTCCAATAAAAAATTGTGCATATTCAGCATGTTTTCGTCGCGAAGCCGGTTCCTGGGGAGCTCATGTGCGTGGTCTAAATCGTTTGCATCAATTCGATAAAGTAGAAATCGTTCAAATTCGCAAACCCGAAGACTCTTACCAGGCTCTAGACGAAATGGTGGCTCATGTTGAATCTCTCGTTGCAAAATTAGGTTTACCTTACAGAATAGTTAAACTTTGTGGTGGGGATATGAGTTTTACTTCAGCTTTGACTTATGACTTTGAGGTTTTCTCCGCCGCTCAGGAAAGATGGCTCGAAGTAAGTTCTGTATCAAATTTCGAAGAGTTTCAGGCAAATCGCTTGAAATTGAGATATAAATCCGATAGTGATAAAAAAACAAAACTTGCCCATACTTTAAACGGGAGTGCTCTTGCTTTGCCTAGAATTATGGCCGCATTACTCGAAAATAATCAGACCAAGCAGGGAATTAAAATACCGGAAGTAATCGTAAAATATACAGGCTTTGAATTTATTACTAAATAATTTTTATAATGAACATTAGTAGAAATTTAATATTGAGTTTATTCGTTTTGCTGACTTTGGCATCTTGCAAAACTCAAAAACAGAAAGAAGGTGTTGAAAAAACAAATGAGCTGCTTTCAAGAATTGGTTTTCTTAACAAAAGAATTGATAGCCTTGATTTTAAAAAGTTTAAGCAAATTTATGACACTACAAAAGTTTATGATTTGTTTATCAGCAAATTACCTCCCGAAGCTGAGTTCTCCGACGAAGAATGGGATTTGATCGCTCAATACGGAGCTATCGAAAAATGTTTTAAAAAGTTAGAGTCTCATCATATTAACCCTTTGCGTAATGAGCTTTCAAAATCTAAATCTCAGATTGAAAATCTCAGACACGACATTAAAAAAGGGTTTTTGAAAGATGATGAAATTGATAGATATTTGAGAGAAGAAGATTCTATTCTTAATCAAATAAGCAATATTATTGATGGAGAAATTGATTTTGCTCGTTATCATGAAGCAAAATATAAAGAACTTCATCCACAAATGATAAAACTTAAAAAGACCCTTGAAGAAAAATATTATTAAATATTGTCTTATATTTTCCGGATTGATTTTCTTTACAGCAAAATCAATTGCTCAGGATAGCGATTCTCAGCTTGCCTTACGATATTATCAAAATGGTGAATATCAAAAGGCTGCCGAGATTTATGAAAAATTGTATCGCGAAACTGGATATAAACATAACAGAGATTATTATCTAAGGTGTTTATTTGAATTGAAAGATTTTGACACAGCGGAAAAATTTTTAAAACGCGAACTTAAAAAGAATAAAAACGACCTCTATCTGCAAATCGACCTCGGAATGGTTTATTATTCATCTAATCGTACTTCTGAAGCAGATAAAATTTTTAAAGAGTTAATAGATTTAGCAATTACAAATCGAAATAATATAAATATTGCAGCAAGTGCTTTTATGAGTTATCGCTTGTGGGAATATGCCGAACAAGTTTATAAAAAAGGGGAGAAAGCCACTAATTCCGACCTTTCTATGGAGTTGGGAAATTTGTATTATATACAACGTGATTATTACAGAATGTTGGCAGAATACTTACGAAATCTTGAAAGATATCCTCAAAACTTGCCTACCATCCAATCTCGTTTGCAACAATCCATGCTGAATGACATAGACCAAAATGTGGACAGTATTATTGAAGTGATGGTTTTTGATAAAATTCAAAAGTTTCCGCAAAATCCTGTATTTACTCAATTACTTATCTGGCAATACTCTCAAACCGGAAAATTCAGACAGGCACTAAATCAATTAATCGCAATTGACAGACGTTCAAAATCAGGCGAAAAAGAAATAATAGATTTTGGAATATTGTTATTTGAAAACGGGGAATATGAACTGGCTTTACAGGCATTTGAATATATAATGGCTAAAGGAAAGGACAACCCATTTTATCAATATGCATATATCGAGTATTTGAATGTTTTATATTCAAAGACAACATCTCAACTTTCTCCTTCAGGTGAAGAACTTACAAAACTTGAAAAATTATTCGAGGAATCTCTAAGTTTTGTAACGCGTAAAGATTCTTACAAAATAATTTATGCACTTGTTAATATAAAAGCTTTTTATCTCGAAAAATACGATGAGGCAATTAATTTAATAAAAATTAGCTTATCGGACAGAAGATTTCCTGTTGAACAGGAAAATATTTTAAAATTATTGCTCGGTGATATTTATTTATTGTCCGGCAATCCGTGGGATGCTGCTTTAGCTTATGCTCAGGTTGAAAAAGAAAGTAAAGAACAACCAATCGGACATGAGGCAAGATTAAGGAAAGCCAAATTAGCATACTATACAGCACAATTTAAATGGACTCAGGCTCAACTCGATGTGCTCAAAGCAAGTACTTCAAAACTAATTGCTAACGATGCTCTGGAATTAAGTTTGTTTATTGCCGAAAACTATAATCTCGATACTACTGAACTTACAATGAAAATGTTTGCTAGAGCTGATTTTTATTTTTTCTCTAATAAATATCAGGCTGCCTTGCAAACTCTCGACTCAATAGAAAATCTTTTTAAAGGACATAGCTTGATGGATGATGTACTCTACAGGAAAGCCGAAATATATAAGAAAACAGGAAATCTTCAAAAAGCACTTGATTATTATAAACGCGTTTTTACTGAATTCGGATACGATATTTTAGCTGATAATGCTATTTTTAATTATGCAATAATCCAGGAAAAACTTAGAAATTTTGATGATGCAAAAGAACATTATCTTAAACTAATTATGGATTATCCCGGAAGTATTTTTACGGTTGATGCTCGTAAAAATTTAAGAAATATTACGGATAGAAAATGACCAAACTCAATAAAGACAGAATAATTTTAGGAATAGACCCCGGGACAAATATAATGGGATACGGAGTTATTCATGAGAAAAATTCTATAATAGTTTGTATCGGATATGGTATAGTGGATATGAGAAAAATGAAAAGTCATTTCGATAAACTAAAACATATTTACGAGCGTACAATTCAGTTGATAGATGGCTTTAAGCCAGACGAACTGGCTATTGAAGCTCCTTTTCAAGGAAAAAATGTTCAATCTATGCTAAAACTTGGACGTGCTCAGGGAGCTGCAATTGCTGCAGCATTGAATCGAACAATACCTATTTTTGAATATTCTCCTCGCAAAATTAAACTTGCCATAACAGGGAGTGGTGCTGCCTCAAAAGAACAAGTTGCCGGAATGCTCCAAAGAATATTAAAACTAAATGAACTACCCGAAAAACTTGATGCAACTGATGGTATTGCAGCTGCTTTGTGTCATTGCTATCAACGTTCCAATACTGACCAAGAGCCTAAATGCACCGACTGGAAACAGTATTTAAAAAATAAAAATATCCCTTTTGATGATAAAGATGCTAATTTACCTGAATAAATAGGATTGCTTAATGTATTCTTCAGCAGTTAATTTTAGTTCATCATACCATTTTTCTCCGTATTTTCGTATCAAGGCTTCTTTTAAAAATTCATAAACTTTAATGTTGTTTATTGTACCGTTTATAATAGCATCTTTGCAAATTTCCCATTCATGAAAATTTACTGCTTCGAAATTATTGTATTTTTTAATTCTGATAGGGTAAAGATGACATGACAGCGGTTTCCTAAAATCCGTAAGTCCGTTCTGCCAGGCTTGTTCAATTGAGCAAAGTGCAATTCCTTCATCATTGTATGTGACAAAGACGCATGCGCCACCCTTACCTATTATGTTTGTTGTCAAATCTCCTTCTATATCAATAATCACCGGTCCTTGTTCCTGAATAATTTTTTTTGCATCATCGTTTAGCTTATCTATAATTTTTGGAAGTATTTCTTTTATTTTTTCTGCCTCGTCTTCTTCGAGTGGAGCTCCCGAATCGCCTTCTATACAGCAAGCCCCCTTGCATTTTTTTAAATCACATGCGAAATTCTTACATAAAATATCGCGGTGTACTATTTTATTATCTATGTCAAACATTATTTAAGTTTTACAATTGTAATTCCTGAACCTCCAAATCTAATATCTTCGTCGTAGCAAGCCTCTACATAGGGAAATGTTTTTAAATAGTCTCTAATGTGTTGTCGCAGGATGCCATTTCCTTTGCCATGTAATATTTTTATTTCTTTAAAATCCAGCATAGCTGCTTCGTCAACAAAATTTGTAACTTTTTTAATTGCTTCTTCAACAGTATTTCCTCTAATGTCAATGAATGGATTAAAGTCTAAAATCTTTTGAGAATAAATTGTTTTTGCCAATCCCGAAGTTTTTTTCAATTCCTTAAAATCTTCTTGACTGATTTTCTCCAGAGAATCTAAAGGCACACTTGTGTACATATTGCCGAAAGCTACAACTGCCGTTTTTTCATTAAAATCAATAATTTCGCCAAATAACTCTTTATCTTTGATTTTAACTTTGCTTCCAATATTGATTTTATTTGCATCAATTTTAATTATTTCTGGCTTTTCTTTTGCTTCGTTTTGTTTGCGTTTTTCTAATTTAGATTTTAGAAGTTCTTGTTTTTTCTCAATTTCATGGTGTGAATTAAATTCTTCTAAATTCAGACTTTCTATAAATTCATTTAATTCTTTACGGGCTTGTTTTGTTATTTCTTTGTCGGCATTGGATTCTTTAATTGCTTTGATTGTATTTTCAATTCTTTTATTGACTTCGCTTAATAATTTTTGTGATTCTATTTTTGCTTCATCCAATATTGCTTTTCGTTTTAGTTTAATGTTTTCAATTTCACGAATGTTTTTTTCTATAAGAGTTTCGAGATTTTTTTCCTGTATTTTTATTTTTTTTCGTTTTTCTTCCCAATATTTTTTATCTCTAAGAACTCTTCTTAGGAATTTATCAATATTAGTTTGTGAATTTCCTGCTAATTCTTTGGTTTTTTCGATAATAGTTTGAGGTATTCCAATTCTTTGTGCAATTTCAATTGCATAAGAACTTCCTGGTATTCCGGTTTGTAGAATAAAAGATGGTGCCATTGTATTATGGTCAATTAGCATAGCCGCATTGAAAATACCGGGATTATTTGCTGCAAAAATTTTTAAATTGGAATAATGAGTAGTGATGACTCCAAATACTCGTTTTTTGGTAAGTTCTTCGAGAATAGCTTCTGCTATAATTCCTCCAATTACAGGATCGGTTCCTGACCCAAATTCATCAATTAATATCAAAGAATTTTCATCGGCATTCCGCAAAAAAACTTTCATATCGTTTAGATGCGAACTGTAAGTGCTCAGGTCGTTTTCTACAGATTGTTGGTCACCAATATCAATGAATATTTTTTTGAAAATCCCAAAAACACTTGTGCCTCCAACAGGAACAGGGATTCCGCACTGAATCATATAACAAAGTAATCCTGTAGTTTTCAGACATACGCTTTTTCCGCCGGCATTAGGACCCGAAATCACCATAATTCTATCATCAGAAGTTAAACTAAAGCTTAAGGGGACTACTTCTTTTTTTTCTTTTGCTAACGCTAAAAATAATAGTGGATGTCGAGCATTGCTTAACTCTAATCCGGGGGATTCAACTAATTTAGGTGCTATAGCATTAATTTCATGTGAAAAAATTGCTTTAGCTCTCACAAAATCCAGATAAACAATAACCTGAAAAATGCTTAATATTTCTTCTCTGTATTTTCTTATTTCATCAGTTAATTCGGTAAGAATTTTTTGTATTTCTCTTGATTCTTCAAGTTCCAATTCTCGAATATTATTGTTTAGTTCCACGATTTCCTGTGGTTCAATATAAGAAGTTTTTCCGGTTGCTGATTCGTCGTGAATAAGCCCTTTTATCTTTCTTTTATGCGTTGACTCTATTGGTAAAACTAACCTTCCGTTAACATAAGTTGCAGACAAATCCTTACTTACCCAGCCCTCATTTTTTATTGCGTTGAGAATACTGTTTAGCCGTGAAGAAACAAGTGAAACTTGTTGTTGAAGATTGCTTCGGATTTGTTTTAATTTTACACTGGCATTATCTTTAATTTCTCCGTTTTTTGTAAATATCGAATTTATTCTGTCAAGGACATATGCAGGAAATGTTAGTGGACCAGTGATGTTTTTTAAGTTTGGGAATTCGTTTTTGTTATCTTTTGAAAAAAAATAAAGTATGGATTTCCCATTTTCAAGAATTTTTCTTATATTGATAAAATCATCGAAACTTAATGAGATCCCTTCAATTTTTAATTTCTTAAGGCATTCTTCGATGTCGGGATAATTGTTTGCGGGATAATTGTCTTTCAACCGAATGATATTTATCATTTCAGCTGTTTCGTCTAATTGCTTTTGTAAAAAAGTAATTTCTGTGCTGAATTTAATGTCGTCAACCAATAACTTTCCCGGGTTACTCAAACATTTATCTTTGAGCATCCTTCGTATTTTGTCAAAACCTAGTTTATTTTCAAGATCTATCGGGTAAATCAATTTTTAAAATTTTTTGCAAAGATACAAAATTGAGATAAATGAATATTATTCCTGCATTAATCATTATTTGATTTAAGAGGCTTAATTTTTGTTATCAACTATGTGAATTATTTTTTGATAGTATTATAAAAATTTTAATTATGGTTCTTAACAATTTATTATGAAAATTGATTAAATTTGTTGTAAAATAAAGTATTATGAAGGAACTCACTTTAATATTCGTAATAGTTTTTTTGACAGTTTCATTATTTGGTCAGAATTTCAATGACCCACAGAATATGCATGTTAACTATACCCGCGAAGCTGAATATCCCGGGGGTATGATGAAGTTGGTAACTGACATCTGGTCACTAATGGAATTTACACAAGAAGCTGTTGACGCAAAAGTTGATGGAGAAATTATGGTTAGTTTCGATGTTTTGCCCGACAGCACGGTTAGTGGTATTTATATAATCAGTGGTTTAGGATATGGAATAGACGAAGAGTTTAAGCGAGTTCTTTCCGAACTGAAATTTATTCCGGCTTTAGCAGAAACTAATCCAGTTAAAATGAATATGATGCTTAACGTACCAATAAGAGTAGGAATAAATTCAAAGATAAAAAAATAGAGCTTCAAACTTGAAACCCTTATTCTTTGGGAACTAATGGATTACTCCTTGCAGTCGTGAGATAAATGTACGAACCATTGACCCTCCCGACAGTTAGTCGGGATGCTCTGAACTTCGGGCAATAAGATCTTCAATTTTTTTTCTGCTTTTCCAGTTTTTAATCCCAAGAAATCAAAGATTTTTTTCTATTTGTTAGCGACAAAGATTTTGTAAGAATTTCCATTCGCTTTCATCTCAGGAAATCCTAACAAAATCTAAGTCGGGATTAACCCGGATGCTCCCTTTAAGCCCACACACTTGTGAATATGTTTTTTAACCCTATTCACAAATCCGGGTTAATTTGTTTTTCACGCCGAATAGCCGAAGATTTATCGAAGAAATTTTCGTAATAAACGATTTTCCAATCGTTAATTTTTCCGGTAAACCCTTTATGTTTAGAGTTGTGTTTTCGTAATCTTTCCTGCAAATCATCAGCAGTGAATCCTATGTAGTACTTGTTGAGTATTTCAGAGAATAATATGTAAACTACAAAATTTTCGAAAACAATAGAATTTATATTAAAAAAAAAAAGAGCTTCAAACTTGAAACCCTTATTCTGTGGGAACTAATGGATTCGAACCATTGACCCCCTGCTTGTAAGGCAGGTGCTCTGAACCAGCTGAGCTAAGCTCCCTTTAAAGCGATGCAAAGGTATATAGTTTTTTTTTAAAATCAAAAATTTTTTTAAAATTTTTTTTTTAATCACTTTAAAAACTTTTATAATCTTTGCAAACCATTGAATATCAATTGTTATTTGTCTGGTGAAATCAATTTTAGTAATTCAGGTATAAATAAAATTGGAGATGTGGAAATAATTATAATTATGAAATCTGCGATATTTAATGGCACTGTTCTGAATGCTGCCCCGCCTAATTCTACAATTATTATTTGCCCAACTATTATTAATGCAGCAACCAGAAGGAAGGCTTTTGATTTTGAAAGCTGGTAGAATGCAGACCTGTTTACTCCAAACGATTTTACATTAAACAAGTTCCAGAATTGCATCATAACAAATACAGTAAAGAAAATAGTTAAATTGTATAGACTTATGTCTCCATAAGCATCTTTTAAAAGATGATGCAGTGTAAACAGCGCTATAACAAAAAAACTTCCCCATCCAATAATCGCATTTTTCATTTTTTTTGTAATAATAAAATCTGAATTTTTTCTTGGCTTTTCTTGTAATACTTTTTTGTCTGGAGGGAGAGAGGCAAGAGCTGCCGCCGCAAACGTGTCCATTATGATATTTATCCAGAGCATTTGAGTAACTGTGAGTGGAATTTCATGGCCTAAAATAGACCCAAATAATACAATTATCAGTCCAGAAAAATTTATTATTAGTTGAAATACCAAAAATTTTTGTATGTTTTTATAAAGTGATCGTCCCCACATAATCGCTGAAACAATTGTAGAAAAAGAATCGTCCATAATGACTATATCGCCGGCTTCTTTAGCCACAGCAGTGCCGCTACCCATAGCTAGTCCCACATGGGCATGGTTAAGAGCCGGAGCATCATTTGTCCCATCTCCTGTAACAGCTACAATTTCTCCTGTTTTTTGTAATAAGGTTACTAATCTTTGCTTATCGCCAGGTTTTGCTCTGCATAATATTTTTAAGTTTGGAAGTATATTAATTATTTCTTCATCAGACATAGATTCAAATTCTTTACCTGAAAGGACTAATTCGTTTTTATTAAAATAATTTATTATTCCCGATTGACGAGCAATTTCTTTGGCAGTACCTTCGATATCGCCTGTTACCATAATTACTTTTACCCCTGCACTTATGCAATCGGTAATAGCTTGCGAAACATCTTCGCGAACCGGATCAGAAATAGCGACTAAGCCGAGGTATATTAGGTCATTACAAACTAAACCAGAATTTGAAAACACCGGAGAATCGTCTTCAATAATCTTGTAGGCAAATCCGAGAGTTCTCATTCCTTTATTTTGAAAACGAAGCATGTTTTCTTTAATTGTACTTTCAAAATTTGATAAAGGCTCGGTATTACCGGAAGTTAAAACTTTTGTTGATAGTCCCAGAACTATTTCCGGAGCTCCTTTTACGTATAGTATTTTTTTGTTAAGTGCTTCGGAATATGCCAGAGTAGCCATGTATTTTCGCTCAGTTGAGAAACTTAATTGGTCTAATATTTCAGTTTTTTTACGAACATCAAGATAATTGATGCCATTGTCGAATAGAAATTTTAACAAAGCTGATTCTGTTGGGTTTCCGATAGGTTTGGAAATTTTTTCGGAAAAATCGAGATTAGCTGTTGAATTAACAGCCATGCTTTCAATGATTATTTTTGATTGTTCGGAATTGTTTCTTACAGAGTTGGTTGAAAAAAATTGAATATCAAAAACGTTCATTTCATTTTTAGTAAGCGTTCCGGTTTTGTCGGTACAAATTACGGTCACTGCTCCCATAGTTTCGGTAGCGTGCATCTTTCGAACCAGATTTTTTGACTTTAACATTCGTCTCATACTTAATGCAAGACTTAAAGTAACGCTCATCGGCAAACCTTCGGGAATACTTACCACAACAATTGTAACTGAAATCATGAAATACTCCAGAAACATTGAGGCTTGGTCAAGGTTAATCCAGCTGTTCGAATCAAGTGGATTTACTCCAATTATGTAACCTGTTATGATTAGAAACAGGAGAATAAGAACCCCGGCAATTGTAACTCTTTTGATTGATGAGGAATGTTCAATAAATTTATGAGAAAAGTTTCTTTTAAAAATAATTTTTAATCCGTCATAGAGTATTGGCACCCAAATTTTTGAAAGAAATATTGTTAAAACAAGAAATATTGATAATACAAGGTATAATTGAGATAATGATAATTGTAGGTTGCCTATTATGAGATTTTTTGTGAAAAGCACAATAAAAACTATGACAGAAAAACTAAATCCAACAAAACCAATCAATTTTGCAAGTTTGTCAAGTTGTTCGTTAAGTGGGGTTTTTGTTTCGGTTTCCTCACCGGACTTAAAAGCAAGTTTGCCATATTCAGTATTATCACCAACAGCTGTTACTTTCATTACTGCATTACCATCAATAACTGTGCAGCCTTTAAAAAGTTTATTAGCCGGGTACGTGCTCTCGTGAGTTACTTTTTGTGGATCAGCAGATTTTTCAACCATCATTTCTCCTGTAAGCGAAGACTCATTAACGCTGAGATTTACTGAATCTAAAATTTCACCGTCTGCCGGGACTTCGTCTCCTGTATTTAAAATAACAATGTCACCAACAACTACATCCTTTTTTGGCACTTCAGTAATTCTGTTATTTCTTATAACTTTTACCGGAGTTTCGTCATTTACAAGATTTAAAATATCAAATTTTTTTCGAGCATCATATTCGAACCAAAAACCTATGCCGGTGGCCAAAATAATTGCTATTATTATCCCTATTGCTTCCGTAAAATCATTATGAAAAAATCCTATCCCAAGCGAAATTATTGCTGCAATGATTAAAATTTTAATAACAGGGTCATCAAATTTTTCTAAAAATAGGCTAAAAGCAGATTTTCTTTTTGGTGGCGTGAGAGTATTTTCTCCAAATTTTTTTCTGCTTTCGAGAACTTCCTGCTCGTTTAATCCTTGATAATCAATTGTTTTCATAAAATAATTTATTGACTGAACGTTTGGTCAAAGATAAATAAAAAATTTTACTATAAATAGTTTTAAACAAAAATTAACAAAATGATATTTTTTTCGAATGAAAATTAAGAATAAATAAAAATAGTTATTCTTTTCATGAAGTTTTTTTAATTTTGGAATATGAAAATATGTGTAATTTCTGATACTCATTCTTATTTAGAAGACGGAATTATCGAATTTTGCAGTGATGCTGACGAAATTTGGCATGCAGGAGACATTGGATCTGTAGAACTATTTGAAAATTTGGAAAACTGGAAATCATTAAGAGCTGTTTATGGCAATATTGATGATTACAAAATCAGGCTTAGATGTAAAGAAATCTTGTTTTTTGAGATTGAAGGGAAAAAGATATTAATTACACATATCGGGGGATATCCCGGGAAGTATGCTCCTGGGATTAGAAATTTATTGACAGAAATGAACCCTGATATTTTTATTTGTGGTCATTCACATATTTTGAAGATTATGTATGATGATAAGCATAATTTATTGTATATGAATCCCGGGGCAGCAGGAAACAAAGGTTGGCATAAATTTGTTACAGCAGTAAAGTTTGAAATAATTTTGGGTGAAATAAAAAATATGCAAGTTTTTGAAATAAAAAGGTAGTAATCGAAAAATATAATTTTATGTTTATAAATGAAGAATTTAATAGAAAAGTATTAAATATCAGGCATTTAATTGAAAAGTTTGATGTGCCTAACTTTGAATGTACTAGACTTTTTTATGATCAAAATAATATACATCCTTGCCTTGCTGTAGTGTTAACAAATGATGATGTAGGATGCATATCATATACAAAGGGAATTAAGAATTTCTGCAATTCACTTGCAATAAAGTTTAAACAATATTCGGTAAGTGATGCTAAAAGCCTTGAGGAAATTATATATAATTTGAATAACGATGATGAAGTTCATGGAATACTAATAATGTATCCAACCGGTTATGGGTTAAAAGATACGATTTTTATGAATTTAGTATCGCCTGAAAAAGATGTTGAAGGATTAAGTTATTCTTATTTGGGATATTTGGTTCAATTTGAAAAATTTCTTGATGCCGAACAGTTAAGAAAATTAGTAATCCCACCTACTGCAAAAGGGATATTAAGCATATTTAAAAGATTTTATATTGATTTTGAGGATTTTTATAATCAAAGGGGCTTTTATCCTGAAAATGTTGAAAACAATCCTTTTGAACTTGAAGGAAAACGTGTTACAATAATAAATGATTCATTGGCAGTTGGTCGTTCTCTGGCTTTGATGCTTTTAAATGAAAATGCCTATGTGCAAATTTGTCATCAATATACCCCATTTGAGAAAACCTTAGAAAGCGTTTCTTTGTCAGATATAGTTATCTCGGCAGTACCTTCGGGAAAATTTAAAATTCCAACCAAATATGTACCTCAAAATTCAATACTTATTGATATTTCTTTTGAGGGAAATTTTGACTATCCCTCCGTTTTTGAGAAATGTTATAAGATTGCACCTCGTTGGGATTTAGTTGAAAAAGGTAATCGAATAAATGATATGACTCTAAATAGACTTGTTTCAAATCTTTTTTATTTGATTAATAGTAAGTTACCGGAAGAAGAATTGTTGAAAATGAAAGGAAAAATTTAATGGAACCTATTATTCTCGCAGTAACATTTTTATTTGGATTATTAGTTAAATTTATAGGGTTACCGCCTATGGTTGGATATTTAGGAGCAGGATTTTTACTTTCTGCTTTCGGTTTTAACTCAGGCGAAACATTAGAAGTAATTTCTGAATTGGGGATAAATCTTTTGCTTTTCACAATCGGACTTAAACTAAAAGTTAAAAGTTTCGTTCGAAAAGAAATATGGGCTGGGACAACCATTCAAGTGGTATTATTGACAATATTTTTTAGTGTAACTTTTATTTTATTTTCGAGACTAGGTTTGATGTTTTTTGAAAATCTAAACATAAAAACATCTCTAGTATTAGCATTTGCTTTAAGTTTATCGAGTACTGTTTTTGCTGTTAAAATATTTGAAGATTTTGGCGAAATAAACTCTTATCATGGCGTTTTAGCTCTGGGAGTTCTAGTATTTCAAGATATTTTTGCCGTAATATTTATGTTTTTAATAAACAATGAAACCCCAAGTATTTATATTATTGCATTACCATTAATTTTAATCATTTTAAGAGTCCTGTTTTTACGAATTTTAAAATTTATTGGTCATGGAGAACTATTAATCTTATTTGGATTTATGGTAAGCTTGGTAATTGGTCCGGAAATTTTTAGTTTTATGGAATTAGGACAAAATATGGGAGCATTGGTTATGGGCTTACTTTTATCAAACACAAAAGATGGGGATGAACTTTATGAAAAGTTAATTAATTTTAAAGACCTCTTTCTTATTGGATTTTTTATAAAAATTGGCTTGATGGGCGTTCCTAACTTTAATCATTTATGGGTTGCTTTTCTTATTGCATTATTAATTAACATAAAAGTTATAATTGATTTTTTGGTTTTTACTCGATTTAAAGTTAGAGCACGGACAGCATTTTTTTCAACACTTGCACTATCAAACTATAGTGAATTTGGACTTATTGTGGCTGCAGTATCATTTTCGACAGGCTTTTTAAGCTCAGATTGGTTGATTATTATCGCATTATCATTGTCAATTTCTTTTTTAGTTTCTACTCCTCTTAATGTAAAAGGGCATAAGATATTTTCTTTTTTAAGATCTAAACTAAAATATTTTGAAACAAAAATTAGACTGGAATATGATAAAACTTTTGACATCGGTAATGCTGAAATTTTGGTTTTCGGTATGGGTAGGATTGGAACATCTGTCTTTGATAACCTCGAAAAAAAATATGGCAAAAGGGTTTTAGCTATAGATTTTGACCTAACAAAAGTAGAAAAACATCAAAAAGAGGGTAGAGAAGTACTTCATGATGACGCAACAGACCTTGAATTCTGGATTTCCGTAAAAGGAAAGCACGATAATGCATCTCAAGTTAAATTGGTTATTTTATGTATGGGAAATTTTCAGGCGAACCTAATTGCAATAGACAGACTTAAAGAAATTGGTTATCCCGGAAAAATCGCTGCCGCAGCTTCCCACGAAGACGAACTAAATATTTTAAAAAGATTAGGTGTGCATTTTGCTTATGATATTTATTCAGAATCTGGTGCAGGTTTTGCAGAACATATATGTATGCATCTTGGAAATTATTGCTAATTCATTTAGTCCAAATTCCGCATAAAAAAGTCAAGAATTAAGTATAGGTTTTTATTCAAATTTATGTTGTTAGAGTTTTTTTGCGTAATATGAGAAAAGAATGATTTAATAATCACTTTATTACAAAATAATTTGGAAAAAATTTAAATGTAATTTTCCAAAACTCTTAGGTATTCATATTCAAAATTATGTTGTTAAAAATTCTACTGGAAATATTTTTCTCGAGGTTTGCTTTTGATTGTACAAAATTATATGGTTAAAATTATTTGAAAGTAATATAGGGCAGTGGATAAATCCAAATTTAGCTTAGTTAGTTTTTTGAAGTTTATGTATTCATATTCAAAATAATGTTGTTATAATTTTTTTGAAAAGAGAACTTTAAAGTGAAAAATTGAGATTTATGTGGTTTTGTCGCTTTTATGAAGGTTTCTTATTCAAAATTATGTTGTTAAAGATTAGGGAAAAGGCGAAAGTGTGATTACTGCGATGTGTTTTTAAATGTTTCTTTTGAATTCATATTCAAAATTATGTTGTTAAATTTCGATTAAACATTTAAAGACACTTGCAGAATAAATTTTTTATAAGAAAATAATGCTCTATATTTTATTTTAAAGTTGCATTGTTAAATCTAAACTTTTGAAAAAAATAACGACATAGAGAAAACGAATTTTTGGGATTTTGGTATGATACGATTTTACTTTTAGGTTCATATTCAAGTTTATGTTGTTAAAGATTAAGAAAAGGCAAAAAGATAAAAATACTACAAAACAAACATTCTATTCCAATCCGTACAGTAAAACAACAATAAAACAAGTTAATTTTGGATAAAAGAAAAAATAATGCAGAACCTTATAAAAATAAAAGAAAATAAGTGCACGAGAAACAAATAAATTTTTGTAATCTGTGGTGATAAAAGCTCAATTAAATAAACTATAAAACTTTACAAAATAATTAGATAAGAAATTATATCAACAATTGTTTTAATAGAAAATTCTTTTTATAATTTTGAAGCAAAAAAACTAATATGAGAAAAAGAATAAAATCAGCTTTAATTTCTGTTTTTTATAAGGACGGACTGGATGTAATTGTTAAGAGTTTGAATAATTATGGTGTAAAGATTTATTCAACAGGTGGTACAAAGGATTTTATTGATAATTTGGGATTTCCTGTAGAAAGTATTGAAAATATTACGGGTTATCCTTCAATACTCGATGGAAGGGTTAAGACTTTACATCCGATAGTTTTCGGTGGAATTTTGGCAATAAGAGATAAACAAGATCATCAAGAGCAACTTCTTAAATATGAAATTCCTGAAATTGACTTGGTAATAGTAGACTTATATCCTTTTGAGGAGACTGTAAAATCAACCAAAGACGAGTCAGAAATTATTGAAAAAATTGATATTGGAGGAATTTCATTAATTAGGGCTGCTGCAAAAAATTATAATGATGTGTTTATTATTTCTCACAGAGGTCAGTATCACGAGTTAGCTGGAATACTAGAAGAAAACAAGTGCGAAACTGATTTAGAAACCCGTCGTAAGTTTGCTATGGAAGCCTTCGCCGTGTGTTCACATTATGATTCTACAATATTTAATTGGTTCGATAAATATAATAATTCGTTTTTAAAAATTTCTTCTCATAAGCCACAAATTTTAAGATACGGCGAAAATCCGCATCAAGAAGCTGTATTTTTTGGAGAATTTTACGAAATGTTTGAACAATTGAATGGAAAGGAAATCTCCTACAACAATATTCTGGACATTGATGCTGCCGTAAATTTAATATCCGATTTCAAAGAAACAAGTCTTGGAATTATTAAACATAATAATGCTTGCGGGTTTTCTTCTCGGGAAAATCTAACTGAAGCATGGAAAGATGCTTTAGCGGCTGATCCCGTATCTGCTTTTGGAGGTATTATTGTTTGCAATAAGATTGTAGATAATCAAACAGCAGAGGAAATAAATAAAATATTTATTGAAATTATTATTGCTCCAGATTATACTCCTGAAGCTCTCGAAATTCTAAAACAAAAGAAAAACAGAATTATTCTGCTTCAAAAATCAATCGAACTTCCTAATAAAACTTTAAGGAGTTCGCTAAACGGATTTCTGCTGCAAGATCGCGATACTAAAGTCGAAACTCAGGAAGAATTTAAATTTGTAACAAATCTTAAGCCTGCAAAAGAACAAATCGAAGATTTGATTTTTGCAAATAAACTTGTAAAACATACAAAAAGTAATGCCATTGTTTTGGCCAAAAATAAGCAATTACTTGCCAGCGGAACAGGTCAAACTTCCAGAGTTGATGCCCTGAAACAAGCAATTGAAAAAGCAAAGTCCTTCGGATTTGATCTTAATGGTGCAGTTATGGCCTCAGATGCTTTCTTCCCTTTCAGTGATTCTATTGAATTAGCTTCGAAAGAAGGAATAAATGCAGTAATTCAGCCCGGAGGTTCAATTCGCGATCAAGATAGTATTGATTTTTGCAATAAAAACAATATTGCCATGGTATTCACCGGATTTCGACATTTTAAACATTAAAATTTTTACAACTCTAAACCCGAAAGTTTTTTGTTCTGAAAATTACGAATGACTTTTTAATGTAAATTTTAATCTTATTTAGTATTTTTACCAAAAATATTTTTTCATAAATGATAGCAACCGAAACACCTTTAATGAAACAATATTATAGCATCAAAGCAAAACATCCCGATGCAATTTTGTTGTTTCGTGTAGGCGATTTCTACGAAACATTTGAGGAAGACGCTGTAAAAACAGCTCGCATCCTTGGAATTACTCTTACAAAAAGAGCAAACGGTTCAGCAGCATATATTGATCTGGCAGGCTTTCCGCATCACGCACTTGATACTTATCTTCCTAAACTTGTTAGAGCTGGTGAACGTGTTGCAATTTGCGAACAACTCGAAGATCCGAAACTTACAAAAAAAATTGTCAAACGTGGCATTACCGAAGTCGTTACTCCCGGAATATCTATAAATGACAATGTCCTTGAAAATAAACAAAATAACTTTTTGGCAACTGTTTATCTAGGTAAACTCAACATTATTGGTGTCGCTTTTCTCGACCATTCTACCGGAGAGTTCCTTGTTTCTCAAGGCAATTTGCAGTACATTGATAAATTGATGCAAAGTTTTAAGCCTAAAGAAGTCATTTTTGAAAAAAGCAAAAAGCAATATTTTTTAGAAAAATTTCCTGATTTTAAGGTTAATTTTGGATTTGATGACTGGGTTTTTACTTTCGACTATGCTTTTGATAAACTCACAAACCATTTTAAAACCACCTCTTTAAAAGGTTTCGGAATCGAAAATCTCGATAGTGCAGTTATTGCTGCAGGAGCAGTTCTCGAATATTTGGATCATACCAACCATACCGTTCGTGATCACATAACAGGCATTGCAAGGGTTGATGAAGATAACTATATGTGGCTGGATAAATTTACAATTCGAAACCTCGAACTTATTTATCCTCTCCACGAGAAAGGTAAAAGCCTCTTGGATGTTATTGATAATACGGTTACTCCAATGGGTGGCCGATTACTCCGCAGATGGATCAGCTTGCCTTTAAAATCTGTTGAAAAAATTAACGAAAGACTTAATGTCGTCGAAGCAATTGTCTCTGATGACGATTTACGAGATTTTCTCCACGAAAAACTCAGCCTTATTAGCGATCTCGAAAGATTGGCTTCCAAAATTGCAGTTCTGAGAATTAACCCACGAGAGCTTCTTGCTATAAAAAATTCTCTCGAAGCAATTGCTTCGGTAAAGAATATTTTGTCAAATTCAGAAAATCCATATTTGCAGGCTTTTGGTGAAAAACTCTACGGCTGCGAAGAACTTGTTTTGAAAATCACCCAATCCATCAATCTCGAAGCTCCTGCAATTTTGAGTAAAGGTAATTTCATCGCTGAAAATTTTAATCAAGAACTTGACGAACTTCGTAAACTTGCTTACGGAGGTAAAGATTATCTCGAAAATCTCGAAAAATTAGAGAGTGAACGTACCGGAATCACCAGTCTTAAAATTGGTTTTAATAATGTATTCGGATATTATTTTGAAGTTAGGAATACACACAAAGATAAAGTCCCCGAAACATGGATTCGTAAACAAACTCTTGTCTCGGCAGAACGATATATCAATGAGGAACTAAAAGAATACGAAGAGAAAATTCTTGGAGCCGAAGAAAAAATTCAAAGTCTAGAGCTTAAGCTGTATAACGAAATACTCGAATTTGCGTCCAATTACATTACAAAACTTCAACAGAATGCAAATCTTATTGCAAAACTTGATTGTCTATTATCATTTTCAAAATCAGCTTTAGAAAATAATTATGTTAAGCCTGAGGTAAACGAATCTCTAATCATTGACATTAAGGAAGGACGACATCCCGTGATAGAGAAACAATTGCCACCTGGAGAAGTATATGTGAGCAATTCTGTATATCTTGACGATCAAACCCAACAAATTATGATGCTTACCGGCCCAAATATGTCAGGGAAATCGGCTTTACTACGTCAAACAGCTCTGATTTGCATTTTGGCACAGATTGGAAGTTTTGTCCCGGCCGAATCTGCTTCAATAGGTGTTGTTGATAAAGTCTTCACAAGAGTAGGGGCCTCCGATAATATCTCCATGGGCGAATCAACTTTTATGGTTGAAATGATAGAGGCAGCAAGTATAATGAACAACATCTCCCAGCGAAGCCTTATTTTACTCGACGAAATCGGCAGAGGAACCAGTACTTATGACGGAATCAGCATAGCTTGGTCAATTGCAGAATTTATTCACGAACATCCCACAGCAAAAGCTAAAACGCTTTTTGCTACTCATTATCACGAACTCAACGAAATGGAAAAATATTTTCCTCGAATAAAAAATTTTAATGTATCTGTTCAAGAATCAAAGGAAAAGATTATCTTCCTGAGAAAAATAAAACCCGGAGGAAGCGAACATAGTTTTGGTATTCATGTAGCTCAAATGGCCGGAATGCCAAAGTCAATAGTATACAGAGCCCGTAAAATTCTTGAACAACTAGAAGGAAAAACAAAAGATTTCAATGTAAAAAACGAACTTAGTAAACCAGTTGAAAAAATTGCCCAACATCGTGAAGGTTATCAGCTAAGCATCTTTCAGCTCGAAGATCCCGTACTTTCACAAATCCGAAAAGAAATAAGAAATTTTGACATAGACCGCCTAACTCCACTCGAAGCTCTAAACAAACTAAACGAAATCAAGAAAATTTGCGGACTGTAAGGAGTACCTCCTAGATCTTCTCCTAAAAAAAATATTTTTTGTTTTTATAAATATTTTTTAATTTTGCACCCCGAACAATCAAAAATATTTCCGGTTCGTAGCTCAGTTGGTAGAGCACGTGACTCTTAATCATGGGGTCGGGAGTTCGAGCCTCCCCGAACCGGCTTTTTTTGAATTTTCCTTCTAAATGTATATCTTTGGTAAAAATTTTTTGACTATGAAGCATTATTATCTTTATGCTGCCGGAAGTTTTATTCAAACTAAGGATATTCTAAAAGTAAAAGAAAAATATACAGACGAATATTTTGCCGAAGTTTGTATGGCTGATGAAAAAATTTTGGAGGAATGTATTCAGAAAGCTGTTGGTGTTGAGAACGAAATGTCTGAATTATCATCGGGGGCAAAATACAAAATTCTGAAACAAATTTCCGATGCAATTTTTGAAAACCGAAAAACGTTGGCTGAAATTATTGCCATGGAGGCCGGAAAACCGCTTAAATATGCCTTAATTGAAGCAGAGAGAGCCTCCCAAACATTTCTTATCGCAGCCGAAGAAGCAAAGAGAATTTATTCGGAGATTTTATCATTGGATTGGTTTTCGGATTTACGCAAGGAGGCTGTGGTAAAACTTTTTCCTGTTGGAACAGTTGCAGGAATCACTCCTTTTAATTTCCCATTAAATCTTGTAGCTCACAAGCTAGCACCTGCAATTGCTGCAGGATGTCCCATAATTTTAAAGCCTGCAAGTGCTACACCGGTTTCCTCACTTGAACTTGCAGCAATAATTAATAAAACGGATTTACCAAAATCTGCATTTTCTGTTTTACCAATGTCGCATATTGTGAGCAAACCTTTAATTGAAGACGAAAGAATTAAAAAAATTAGTTTCACAGGCTCGCCGGAAGTTGGCTGGGAAATGAAAACTCGTTGCAGAAAGAAAAGAATTACACTTGAACTTGGAGGTAATGCAGCAGCAGTTGTAACTCCATCGGCAGATTTTGAAGAGGCTGTTGCTAAATGTGTAACAGGAGCTTTTGCATATTCTGGACAGGTTTGTATACATACTCAGAGGATTTTTGTTCACGAAAGTATCTATGATAATTTCGTGCGAAAGTTTGTTGAGCGGACATCCAAATTAAAATACGGGAATCCATTAGAAACGGATACAGATATATCTGTTATGATTGATGAAACTAATGCAATAAGAGTTGAAAATTGGATTAACGAAGCTGTAATTTCAGGAGCAAAAGTTCTGATAGGTGGTAAGAGAACCGGTAGCTACCTTGATCCGACAGTCTTAACAAATACTCACAAAGACATGAAAGTGAGAAAAGAAGAAATTTTTGGACCTGTTGTTTGTATCGAAAAATATTTGAATTTCGATGAGGCTATTGATCTTGTTAATGATTCAAGGTTTGGGTTACAGTCAGGAGTATTTACCAATAATATTCAGGAGATGAACATAGCGTTCACAAAAATTAAAGCCGGTGGTATAATGATAAATGAATCACCTACTTTCAGGATGGATCATATGCCTTACGGAGGTTTAAAAGAATCCGGCTTTGGCAAGGAGGGGGTAAAATATGCTATTTTTGAAATGTCTGATATGAAAATTTTAGTAAAACCCTATTAATAAATGTCTAAAAAAAATAAAACAGAACATGAAAATTTTATGAGGCAGGCTCTTCTCGAAGCGAAAAAAGCATTTGAGGCTGATGAAATCCCCGTGGGAGCTGTAATTGTTCATAATGGAAAAATAATTGCCAGGGCTCATAATCAGACAGAATTACTTAAGGATGTAACTGCTCATGCGGAAATGTTGGCAATAACTTCTGCCTCTTCTACTTTTGGAGTAAAATTTTTAAATGATTGTACATTGTACGTAACTTTGGAACCTTGTGTTATGTGTGCAGGCGCAATTTTCTGGAGTCGTGTTTCGGAGCTTGTTTTCGGAGCTTATGATCCTAAACGGGGATTTACGAATGTGTCTAAAAATATTTTGCATCCAAAAACAGAGTATATTGGTGGAGTTCTCGCCGAAGAATGCGGTTCGATTTTAACTGAGTATTTCGATAATAAAAGAAATTAATTTTGTTAATAAACTTTTGATTAAAAATATGGTTTTACAAATTGATAAAATTATTTTTGTAGAACTTTAATTATTTAACTATGAACAAATTAAAACCGGGAGATAAAGCTCCATATTTCAAAGGTATTACACAAGACAACAAAGAAATTAGTCTTGATGATTTTAAAGGTAAAAAGTTGATTTTATATTTTTATCCAAAAGATAACACTCCAGGCTGTACAGCCGAAGCATGTGATTTGAGAGATAATTACGAGATGTGGTTGAGTAAAGGCTACAGCGTTGTTGGTATTAGTCCCGACAGTGTTCAGAGCCATTTTAAATTCAAAGAAAAATACTCTTTACCTTTTGATTTGATAAGTGATCCTGAAGCAAAGATTTTAAAAGATTATGAAGCCTGGGGAGAAAAGAGTATGTATGGCAAAAAATATATGGGTGTTTTAAGAAAAACCTATGTGTTAAATGAAAGCGGAGTTATAGTTGAAATTTTCGAAAAAGTTGACACAAAAGCACATACAAATCAAATATTAAAGAAAATAAACGAATAAAATATGGCAAACAATCCTGAAGACATAAGAAAAGAAAAGTTGAAAGCTGTTCAGCTTGCAATGGGTAAAATCGAAAAAGATTATGGAAAAGGTTCGATAATGATGTTAGGTTCAAAACCGGTTGAGGAAGTTCCCATTATTAAATCCGGTTCAATCTCACTGGATTATGCACTAGGAATAGGAGGATATCCTCGTGGTAGAGTAATTGAAATTTTTGGACCTGAATCATCCGGAAAAACTACTCTTGCAATACATGCAATTGCCGAAGCTCAAAAAAATGGCGGAATTGCTGCCATTATTGATGCCGAGCATGCTTTCGACAGATTCTATGCCGAAAAGTTGGGCGTTGATGTAGAAAACCTTATTATCTCACAACCCGACCACGGTGAACAAGCTCTTGAAATAGCAGATAATCTTATCAGATCGGGAGCAATAGATATAATTGTAATTGATTCTGTAGCAGCTCTTACTCCCAAAGCCGAAATTGAAGGTGAAATGGGAGATTCTAAAATGGGACTGCAGGCTCGTCTTATGTCGCAGGCATTACGTAAATTAACTGCAAATATCAGTAAAACTCAAACCTGCTGCATATTTATAAATCAGCTCAGAGAAAAAATCGGCGTGATGTTTGGCAATCCCGAAACAACCACAGGTGGAAATGCTCTCAAGTTTTACGCCTCGATTCGCCTGGATATTCGTAAAACATCTCAGATTAAAGATGGTGGAGAGGATATTACCGGAAACAGAGTAAAAGTAAAAGTTGTTAAGAACAAACTTGCTCCACCTTTCCGTAAAGCTGAATTTGATATTATTTACGGCGAAGGAATAAGTAAAATCGGAGAAATTATTGACTTAGGCGTTGATTATGATATAATTAAAAAATCCGGTTCATGGTTTAGCTATGGCGAAACCAAACTTGGGCAAGGTAGAGACAGTGTAAAAAATATACTTTTAGATAATCCTGAATTATGGGCAGAGATTGAAGCTAAAATCGTTGAAAAACTTAAGCAATAGACATGAAGAAGAGTATTATTATAATTTTCATTTTTTCTTTTTTTACGATCTTTTCTTTCTACTCTTGTAAAAATTCAGGTAATAAAAATACTGCTGACATATTAAATGACACTACTTTAACAATAGAAGATCTATCGAAAGAAATTCGAAATAATCCCAAAAATGCTGATTTATTTGTTAAAAGGAGTGAGTTATATCTAAAAGAAAATAATCTTAAAGAGGCAATCAGAGATTTGGAAGTCGCTCTCAAAGTAGATTCTACACGTCAGGATATTTATATTAAGTTATCCGATCTCTATTTGCAAAAAGGAAATTCTAAATCTGCCAACGATGTTCTAAAAAAGTGCTTGACCAGTTATCCTGCAAATGTTGAGGCAAGAATTAAACTTGCATATTTATATTTTTACATACAACTATATCGCGAAGCAATGCAGGAAATAATTATTCTTGAACGAAATAATCTTCAAAACGCAGAATCATATTTTTTAAAAGCTTTAATACTTAATGAAACAGAAGCCTATCAAGATGCAACCCATGCTCTAAAAAAAGCATTAGAATATGACAAGAATAACGATCAGGCTTATATTCTTCTAGCACTTATTTACACAAAACTTAAGGATACTATTGCTTTAGAATATTTTAACACGGCATCAAATCTTTTTCCCGATAATGCAGAAGTTTTTTATAATCGAGGATATGCTTTGCAGGAATTCGGCAAATATTATGAGGCCGAACAATCATATCTTAAAGCTACCGAACTTGATACTGCCTACTTTGAAGCGTTTTATAACCTGGGATATATATATGCTAATTTTCTTAACAAAAATGAGGAGGCCTTAAAATACTTTAGTCGGGCAATAGAGTTAAGACCAAATTCCGAAAAAGCAATCTACAGCCGAGGTTTTGTTTACGAAAAAATGGGAAAATATAAACTTGCTGAAATAGATTATAGAAAGGTTCTGGAAATTCATCCAAATTATGATCTTGCTATTGAAGGTTTAAATGAAGTAATAAAAAAACAACGATAATAAATATTTTACTTATGAAAAAATTAATAATTCCTTTGATTTTTATTTCGTTAATTATTGTCGCCTGTAACAGTAAAAGAGATCAAGTTGAGGTTGTTGAAGAATATATGCCAAATGTTTCTCTAACAGAAGAAGAAATAAAAAATGGCATACTTACTCCGGAAATCCTTTGGAAGTTTGGTATGATTGGCGATTTTCAGATCAGCCCAGATGGAAAAACAGTAGTGTATAATATCACTCACTATGATGTTGATAAGAATAAGGGCTTTACTCACATTTATACTATTTCTGTAGATGGACGTGAGTCAAAAAGATTAACCGGAGGCGAATTTTCATATTTAAGTCCGTCTTGGACCAGGGATGGTAAAAAAATAATGTACCTTTCTACCGAAACTGATACGGTTGCTTTATGGGTAATGGATCCGGATGGAAAAAACAGAACAAAAGTTTCAGATTGGGATAAAAGCATCAATGCATACAAAATTTCACCAAAAGGTGATAAGATAATTCTAATTGCAGATGTGAAAATTGACAAAACTCCTCAAGAAATTTATCCTGACTTGCCCAAAGCCAATGTTATTATGACAGAGGATTTAATGTACAGACATTGGAACAGCTGGACAGATTACAGTTATTCTCATATTTTTATTGCAGATCTAGATAAAGATTATAAAGTTTCGAACCCTGTAGATATTATAGAAGGAGAACCTTATGATGCTCCTATGAGCCCATATTTTGATGAGTCTGAGTTTGCATGGTCTCCTGACGGTAAATATGTGGCTTATTCTTGCAAAAAACTTACAGGAATAGACTATGCCTTAAGTACTGATTCTGATATTTATTTATATGAATTAGCAACCGGAATCACAAAAAACATTTCTAAGGGGATGCCCGGATACGACAGGTTTCCTGTATTTTCTTCCGATTCTAAACAATTAGTTTGGAGTAGTATGGAAACTCCCGGTTATGAATCCGATATCGAAAAACTTTTTGTTTTCGACATTGAAACAGGAAATAAGGAAAACCTTACATCAAATTTTGATTACAGTGTTGAACACGTAATTTGGCCAAAAATAAATAGTAAACAAGACAAAATATATTTCATCTCATGTATAAAAGGCACTCATCAAATATTTACTCTTGATTTGACAACTCGAGAAATAATTCAAATTACCGATGGATATCATGATTATCAGGACATTAAACTTGCAGGAGATAGGTTTATCGTTAAAAAAATGTCTATGTCAATGGCAAGTGAATTATTCACTGTTGATTTTGATGGTACTGAAAAACAACTAACTTACACTAATCAGCATATTTATGATAAAATTGAATTTGGAAAAGTAATTCCTAAGCTTGTAAATACTACCGATAATAAGAAGATGTTGGTTTGGCTAATTCTTCCTCCAAAATTTGATGCTACTAAAAAATATCCTGCAATTTTATATTGTCAGGGAGGTCCCCAAAGTCCGGTTTCTCAGTTCTTTTCATATAGATGGAATTTTCAGCTGATGGCAGCAAACGGATATGTTGTCATTGCTCCAAATAGAAGGGGTGTTCCCGGTTTTGGCAGCGAATGGCTCAAACAAATTTCCGGCGATTACGGTGGCCAGAATATGAAAGATTATATTTCAGCTGTGGAATATTGTAAGAATGAACCATTTATTGATGAAAACAGAATTGGTGCTGTTGGTGCATCTTATGGAGGTTTTTCTGTATTCTGGTTAGCCGGACATAATGAAAATAAACTGTTTAAGGTCTTTATAGCTCATTGCGGTATGTTTAACCTCGAATCACAATATGCTGCAACTGAAGAAACATTCTTTGTAAATCACGATCTTGGTGGACCTTATTGGGACGAAACAAATAAAGTAGCTCAAAATTCTTACAAAAATTCTCCACATAGATTCGTCCACAAATGGAATACTCCTATATTAATTATTACAGGTGGGTATGATTTTAGGATTCCTTATACAGAAAGTTTACAAGCTTTTAATGCAGCAAAACTTAACGGTATAGATGCAAAACTGCTTTATTTCCCCGATGAATCTCATTTTGTTTTAAAACCTCAAAACAGCATATTGTGGCAAAGGGAATTTAAAGCATGGCTTGATGAATATTTAAAATAAAATCTACTTTGATAAATATTCTATAATAACGTCTCCGTATTTTGCGGGGACTTTTTTGTATTTACTTTTATATGTAGCTATAGATTTTTCTTTAAAACTTTCAAAAATTAATTTTATAAGTTTTTGCGGATTTTCTTCAGGATAAAAAACTTTACACAAATTTAAAGCCGAGAATCGTTGTATATTCCATTCTTGTTCAAAGATTGATGGAACTGCAATAATTTTTTTGCCTGCATTTAATGATTGATACATTGTTCCGTTGCCTCCGTGGCAAATTACCAGATCAATTTTATCAGCGATTATATCAAAGTTTACAAAGTTTTTATAAATGACATTTTTATTTTCATATTCTTCATTGGAACCGGTAACAATTAAATTAAAATCTTGCAATTCTTCGGGTTTTATTATGTTAGGAATAATGTTTTTTCCACTACTGCCTGTGCTAATAAAAATACATGGTTTAGAAGAATTTTTGTTTAAAAAATTTATTAGGGTATTATCAATTTTTCTGCAAGCGTACAATACAGGTCCTAATTGCACATAAGAATTATCCTTGATTTTTATTGGAAAAATTTCAGGGTCATCTACTATTAGATTTAACTCTGATGTAAACTCATCAAATAGGTTTTCTTTTAAATCTATTGACAAATTTTTTCTAATCTTTTTAAAAGGTGTATGTACTCTTTTTAATGTGATTTCTTCTACAGTTCTTACTATTCTATCCCATTTTTCTTGTGTGAGATATTTACGAAAACGATTAGCTCTATGATTATGAGGGACATCTCTAAATAAAGCATAATTATTTGTAGCATAAGCATTTACAATGGATATATGTTTTATTTTTAAAAACGAGCAAGATATACTTATTCCGGGATATGTATCGCTTATAACCATATCGGGTTTTTCATCTTCTATGACATTAATTAAAAAATCAACTGCTTTTCGTACAGATTTTTCATTTATCCACGAAAAATCAAATTTCCCTGCACTTTCTATTACTTTTTCGTATGCTAAACATGGATTTTTTGTTATTCTAAATCCATTAGAAATAACAAAATCATTATATTTCTCTGAATTTAGAAAAACAATTTCTAAATTGCTTACAGCAAAATTTTTAGCTATTTCAATACACCTCAAATAATGAGCTAAAAGATTAAAAGGGATGAAAAGTATTTTTTTCATAAAAAAAAACTGCTTCCAAAATTTCTGGAAGCAGCATTTAATCTGTTAATTACTATGCCGGATGGATAGCTTCTACAGGACAAACGTCTGCACAAGCACCACAATCTGTGCAAACATCCGGATCAATTTTGTAGATATCACCTTCTGAGATAGCCTCTACCGGGCATTCATCAATACAAGTACCACATGCAGTACAATCATCTGAAATTTTGTAAGCCATTTTTGTATAATTTAAGTTAGTAACTCATTAAATTTTCATTGCAAACTTAAATACTTTTTTTGTTTTAAAAAAGAAAAAAGTTTTTTTTTTAAAAAAGCTGTCCTAAGACAGCTTTCTTTATTTTAGAAGAACTTGGCTCTCTTGTCTATTACATTAGCTTTTTTCTCAAGAGATTCGAAAATCCTGTAAGTTTGGGATGCCATATTTCTCATAAGATTTAACTGCTCGGCTGTAAAATCTGTTTTTTCAGGAGCAGCATATTCATCTATTACTTTAATAACATAAACCCCGTTGTTACCTTTTATTGGTTTTGAAGTTTTTCCTTTACCAATCGTTGAAGCTACAGCATTTATGTTAGGTTCAATGCCATGTCCGGGTATTGAAAAGGATGCAAAATTTACATTATTTACTGTATCAAGGTTTATATTGTATTTTGAAGCTATCGAATTCAATTCTTTTAATGAATTCAAATCTTTTTCAAGTTCGGAGATTAAAATTTCAGCTTTTTTGTTTTTCAAAACAATAGGTTGAATTCTGTCTTTTACATCTTCTATTTCAGCATAGCCTTTTTCGCGAATAGCTGCAACTTTTGCAACGATATATTTATCCTGGAAAACAAATACATGAGATACATCGCCTTTTTTAGTATTTTCATCATATAACCATCTTACCATTTCTCTTGCATTTTCAATCCCGGGTAGTTTATTGTCAATATCGTTGATATTTGTTGCAATCCTTTTTGTTAATTTTTGTTCGGCCACAGCTTTATCAAATTTTTCTGCTGTAGTATTCAAAGAAGCAAATTGACTTGCTTGTGAAAAATAGAAATTTGAAGTTTTGTCGGAGAAGTTAATTTCTTTTGCAATTGTGGCTAATTTTATTTTTCTGTGTGGTTTTGTTTGATCTGTAATTTTTATTATATGTACTCCATATTGAGTTTCAACTTTTTTGATATCCCCGGTTTTCCCTTCAAAACAGGCATCATTAAATTCTTTAACCATCATTCCTTCTGTAAACCAACCTAAATCGCCTCCTGCATTTTTTGACCCTGGGTCTTCGCTGTTCATCAATGCTAATACAGCAAAATCTTCACCTTTTTCAACTAGTTTCATCAAGCTATCTGCCTTAGCATTACATTGTTCTAATGTTACATTTTCGCTTGGTTTGATTAAAATATGACTTGCTTTAACAGAATCGGGTTTTTCTGCTACATCTACAATTTTTGTAAACAGAAAAGCATTATTTGATAAAACAATTTCTGATAATGTTCCTACCGGTTTTTCAAAAAATTCCGGAGAAATCCCCTCGGGGAGTTCATTGGAATTTAAGTATTTTTCAGGGAATCTGATTTCTGAATATCTTTTTGCATAAGATAAAACGTCTTCTTCTTTTAAGAAATCATGTAATAAATCAGTAATGTCCTGTTTTGCTTTTAATGTATCTTCTGTACTCGGGATTATTGAGAAAACAACATATTCCATGTCTCTGCTGCGTTTGTCAACTTTAAACATGTGTTTGTTGTTGTCGTAATATTCTTTTAAGTCCGAATCTGTAATTTTAATGCTTTCATCTGCAATATCTTTGTAACTTCGAACTAAAACTAATATATCATAAGTTGTATTTCTTTCTATATAATCCATTTTTGCAAGGGCTTTAGGAGTGTAAAAACCTTGCTTTACCATATTATTATATTTGGTATTCATTCGGTCTTTCTTAATGATAGCTTTCCAGTAATCAGCAATTATTGTATAATTTGGGTCATCATAAGCTTTTTGGAAAAAGTTTTTAATATTTGCTGTATCAACTTTACCTGTTTCGGGATTCGTAAAGTTTTGTGAAATGATGTAGTGAATATTAGATCCCCATAGCAAATCTTCAAGTTCTTCATCACTAACATTAATACCAACTTTTTCAAAATTTGGCTCTAAGATATATTTGTTAAGAATATCTTTCCATGCTTGTTCTCTTACACTTTCGTCTTCATCCGCTTCAAGATTGGTTTTTCTTTGAGCTACAAGTAAAAAGTTTCGATGAAAATTATAGTTTTCATTAAATTCTTTGTAATCAACTTTTTCATCGTTAATTTCTGCTATGCTGGTGTCTTGTTTCATGAATAAACCTTGAAAAGTCGTAGGATCAATTATAAATAAAAATAATGCTACACCAACAAAAATAACCACAAAAATTCCTGCTCTGTTACGTATCTTCTGTAGAACTGCCATTACTTATAAAATTTAAAAGTTTTACTAAATTTTTTGAATTATTTTTCAGGCTGCGAATATAATAAAATTATTTGTAAACAAAGTTTTAAAAATAATTACAATAAGTAATTTTTACACAAAATTTTAATTCACTTTGTTATTTACTCGAATAATAATGGCTTTTTAATGAAAATTTTATTTATAAAAGTTTAATTTTGCAAAAAAATTTCTGCTAATTTATGTCGAGAATTATTATAGATGCCGGCAATACCAATTTTAAAGTCTTTATTTTTAAAGACTCAGACATTATTTCTCGACTTATATCAAATTCACAAATTCAAGTCATTGATTGGTTGAAAAATCAGAAATTAAAAAACGATATTTATTGTATTTATAGTTCGGTTCGTAATGATGATGCTAAACTTATTGAATTTTTAAAAGCAAGTACTTTATTCATTGAATTTTCATATGATTTAAATTTACCTATAAAAATAAATTATAAAACTCCGGAAACATTAGGAAAAGATCGTATTGCTGCTGCTTGCGGAGCAAGTACTTTGTTTAATGGTGAAAATGTTTTAATTATTGACGTCGGAACAGCAATCACATACGATATGATTATTGAAGGGAAAAATTTCGTTGGCGGCAACATTAGTCCTGGTATAGCATTAAGATTTAAAGCACTCAATCAATTTACCGGAAAACTTCCACTTATAAATTATAAAGATTATTTAACTTTTGATTTCAAAGACTCATTTTTAGGTCAAAATACCAAAGATGCTTTGGTGTTAGGTGTTTTTATCGGAATTAAAAATGAAATTGAAGGCATAATAAATAATGCTTTGGCACAATATAAAGATTTAAAAGTTGTTTTTACAGGAGGTGATACTATTTATTTGCATAAATTATTAAATTTTAGCATATTTGCATGCGATGATTTAATCGCTATAGGATTAAATGAAATATTAAAAATAAATGTATAAATTACTTTTTATATCAACATTTTTGGTAATCTATGTTACCGAAATTTTTGCACAAGGACGTGTAGGTTCTCCTTACACTCGTTACGGAATAGGAGATATTTATAATACTGTTCAAAGTCGTAATAAGGCAATGGGAGGGCTGGCTTATGCTCTGCCTTATCAAAACAGTATAGATTTTGTTAATCCTGCTTCGGGTGCAAATATTGACAGCCTCACATTCATTTTTGATTTTGGATTTGATGGCGGAGCAAGATTATTTGCCGTTAAAAATCCTGAAACCAAAATGTTAAAATCTGATTTTAATTTGGCTCATATTATTGTCGGGTTTCCGGTAAGTAAATGGTGGAAAGTATCATCAGGCTTAATACCTTTTTCTAATGTTGGTTATGATATTGGGGCAATTGATTCTGTATTCAATGTGAATAAAACATATTTATTTCAAGGTTTTGGAGGTATCAATAAGGTATTCTTAAACAATGGCTTTAACATTGCCAGAAACTTAAACATTGGTGTAAACTTAGGCTACAATTTCGGAAAAATTTATCAAACCAACGGATTAAAATTTAATGCAAATGATGGCGGGTTATTGAATGTTGTTGAACAAAATTCTATAAGAATTAGTGATTTTTGTTTTGAGTCCGGGTTAGGATATAAATTTAAATTAAACGATAAAAGCACAATTTTGCTTGGAGCTGTTTATGGATATAACAATAAATTAAATGCCTACAAATCTACTTTGATTTATAATTCTCTTTCTGTTGGCAGCTCTGTAATTCAGGATACAATTTATTTATCTGAAGACGAAAGAGGTGAAATTACTTTACCTCAAAAAATAGGTTTTGGGTTAGGTTACTTTTTTGACGAGAAGTTTTTTATTGGAGCTGATTTTACTATGCAAGACTGGACAAAATCTCCATTTTTTAACGAAATAGACAGTTCTAAAAACAATAATTATTTATCATTAGGATTTGAGTATAAACCTGCAGGAGCAAATAAAAATCCTTTGGTATATTCATCCAGCATAATTTATAGAGGTGGCCTTTATCTTAATAGTAATTATTTTAGATTCTCCGGTAATGAATATAAAATAAATGATTTTGGCATATCTTTTGGTTTAGGATTGCCTGTTAAACGTTCTAAAACAGTTTTTAACTTATCTCTACAGATTGGACAGAGGGGGACATTAGATAATAGTCTTATTCGCGAAAATTATTTTGTATTAGGATTAAGTTTCAATCTCGGAGATACTTGGTTTGTGAAAAGTAGGTTTGATTAAAGTTTAATAGATAAATTTTTTGTTATGAGATTAAAAGTATTATATTCGGTAGCAGCATTAACTTTAGTATTATCAAGTGTTGCTTATGCTCAGGAAAATTACGGTAGTGAACCTGAAACTTGCAGGACGAATTTGTCAATTTATACAGAATATGTAAATCAAAAAAACTATCATGATGCTTTGCCTGCATGGCGTTGGTGTTTTGAAAACTGCCCGGGTGCAACCAGAAATATTTATATCCATGGAGTAACCATAATGGAATATTTTATTGCAAACGAATCTGATCCGGCAATACAACAAGCTTATGTTGATACTCTTTTAATGGTTTACGATAGACGTATGGAATACTATGGACAAAGAGAAATTCAACTCGGACGAAAAGGCGTTGCTCTTCTGAAATATCGTCCTGATGCTGTTGAAGAAGCTAAGAAAATTTTTGATGAGGCTTATGCTTTGTCAGGAAATAACACAGAATTTTTTGTACTTGGAATTTATTTTAAAACAGGATTAGCTTTACTAAATCAAGGTAAATTATCTAAAGATGAGCTAGTAGAGTTATATACGAAAGTTATAGACGGATTAAACGAACAGCTTGCAAACGAAACTAAAGAGGCTAATATTCCAAAAATTCAGGAAGCAATAAAAACTGTCGAAGACCTTTTTGCAACAAGTTCTGCAGCAGACTGTGCTACTATAATAAATATTTTCGAGCCTAAATTCATTCAGAATCCTACTGATGTTGAAATGGCCGCAAAAATTATAGCTTTGCTTGATAGAGGTCGTTCTGACGATTGTAAACTTTCGGATTTATACCTAAAAGCAGCAGTTCTGTTGTATAATAATGAAAAAACTGCAAATGCAGCTTTATCCCTGGCACAAAGTTTTTTTAAAAGAGGTGAAAATGCTAATGCCGAACAGTATTATCTTGAAGCAATAAACCTCGAACAGGACAATCTTCGTAAAGCTGATATTTCTTATGAATTGGGATTGCTTTATTTTGCCAATTTCAAAAACTATCCAAAAGCCAGACAATATGCTCGTATGGCGATAAACTTTAATCCGAACCATGGAAAAGCTTACATGTTGATTGGCAGAGCTTATGCTGCAGGTAGTGCGGGTTGTGGCGAAAATGCTTTCGAACAAAAAGCTGTTAATTGGGTTATAGTTGACCAGTTTATAAAAGCCAGAAATGTTGATCCCAGTGTTGCTGAAGATGCTAACGAAATGATTGGAAGATATTCTTCAAGATTTCCTACTCAAGAAGAAGCTTTCTGGTATGATATAAAAGAAGGTCAATCTTATACCGTTGGTTGTTGGATTGGTGAAACTACAACTGTAAGATTTATTAAATAGTGAAACAAAAAACAATATCGAAGATTTTAATAATTTTGTTGCCGGTGATTTTTGCCGGCAACTTTCTTATTTCTTGTAGAAACGATATTGAAACAGTAAATAAACTCACAAACTACGAAGTATTACCAACTTTTGTTGTAGAAAACTTTGAAACAAATTTAAGTGATAGCGGTAAAATAAAACTGCGACTCAAAGCCAAAGAATTGATAAGAATTGAGGATGGAATAAATAGATATGACGAGTATCCTAAAGGTTTTCAAGTTGAATTTTTTGATCCTCAGATGCGAGTAACGGCAATCTTAAAATGTAATTATGCAAAATACCACATCGAAAAAGAATTATGGGAAGCACGCAGAAATGTTGAAGTTACTAATTTCGAGAAAAATGAAAAAGTTAATACAGATTTATTGTATTGGGATACTAAATCTGAAAGTATTTATTCACACAAGTACGTAAAAATTACAACCGAAACTCAAATCCTTTTTGGAATGGGCTTTGAAGCTCGACAGGATTTTTCAAAATGGAAAATTATTAACCCACGAGGAGTAATAAATATTAATGATGAATAAGAAAAAATTAAACGGTTTTTTTATAGTGGTTGAAATAGCTTGGATTGTAATGGCAGTTTTCTGTCTTATTGCAGGATTGTATTATCACTTTAAAATTGGTATTGGAAATGCATGGTTGATATATATGCTTAGCATAATTTGTATTGGAATGTTCCTAGTTCGCCGTCAGCAGCGAAAAAATACCCAACGTCGAAATAATAATTAATTCAATAGATGGAAGTTATAGTTATTATTCTGGCAATAATCTTTTCGGCTTTTTTTTCAGGAATTGAAATTGCTTATGTTACAGCAAATCGTCTGAAAATGGAAATTGCTTCCAAAGATCAAGGACTTCAAGGCCGAATTATTGAAGCTATAATTAATAATCCGGCAAAATTTATTGCAACAATGCTTGTTGGAAATAACATTGCTCTTGTAATTTACGGTATTTATTTTTCGGCTTTGTTAGAACCAATAATTCTCTCTCGAATAAATAATCATTTTTACGTGTTTTTAATTCAAACGATAATTTCAACAATTTTGATTCTTGTTGTAGCAGAGTTTTTGCCTAAAACAATCTTTCGTATAATTGGCGATAATGCAATAAAAATAATGACTATTCCGATAGGATTTTTTTATTATTTGTTCACACCGCTGGTACGTTTTATTGTTTTGCTTTCTTCGGTAATAGCTAAGTTGTTTTTTAAAATTAAAATTGATGATAATTTTCAAAATAAAGTTTTTACCAAGCATGATATTGAGGCAATTATAGATGACAGTAATGTTGAAGATCTGGATGATGAATCAAATATCAATGAATTAAGGATATTTCAGAATGCTCTGGATTTTTCTAAAATTAAATTGAGGGAATGTATTATTCCGCGAAATAAAATTGTTGCTGTTCCCAAATCGGCGTCAATACAATCGGTACGTGATAAATTTATAGAAACCGGTCATTCTAATATTTTGGTTTATAATGAATCTGTTGACGAAATTACCGGTTATGTAAATGTTAAAGATATTTTTAAAAATCCAAGTTCTATTGATGAAATTTTAAGGCAGGTTTTTATTGTTCCGGAAACCATGTCGGCACGTAAACTTTTTGAAAAACTTCTTAAATCTAAGAAAAGCATTGCCGTGGTTGTTGATGAATTTGGAGCTACAAGTGGCTTAGTAACTGTTGAAGATATTATTGAAGAAATTTTCGGTGAATTTGAAGATGAACACGATAATCCTGATGCTAAAGTTATTATTACAAAAGAAGGAAATTATATTATTTCAGGCTCTCAGGAGGTTGATTTATTAAATCTTGAATTTGATCTTAACCTGAGCGAATCAGATGAATACGAGACAATAGCAGGCTATATTCTCCATCATACCGGTAGTTTTCCAAAAGAAAATGCTCTCATTAATATTACAGATAATAACAGAAATATAAGGTTTAAAATTTTACGAATCTCAGGTACAAAAATTGAAAAAGTGCTTTTGTATAAGGATTAGGAATTTTGGTTTTTAATAAAATCGCTCACTTGTTTAGAGCTAAAATGGTTTAAAGATTCTTTGAACCAATAGGTATATAGCTGAGGATTTAGCTTTACTTCAGCACGGAGATTTTGAAAATTTATCCATATAAAATCATCAACTTCCAAAGTATTTATAGAAGGTTCAGAGTTGTAAATGCCAAAAAATACATGGTCAATTTCGTTTTCAATAAGGTTATTATCAAAATGTATTTTGTAATGAAATTTAAAGATATACTTTAATTCCGACTTAATTCCCATTTCATATACTAACCTTTCATGGGCATAGTCAACAAATTCTTTTCCTTCGATAAAATGAGAACAGCAGGTGTTTGTCCACAACAGTGGTGAGTGGTATTTCGATGCTGCTCTTTTTTGAAGGAGTAATTCCATATTATTATTAAAAATAAATATCGAGAAAGCTCTATGAAGAAGTCCTTGTTGATGTACTTGAATTTTATCGGCATATCCGATAATATTATCTTTAGTGTCGACTAAAGCGATTTTTATCTTAGTATTGTCCAAAATTATCCTAGATTATTAAAAATATTTTGTACTCTTTCTACTCTATTTCTGAGAATTTTTTTGTATTCTTCAAAGTCGTCAATATTAATTGTTGCAACTCCCGAATCCATTGCTGCTTTTGAAACTGCCGGAGCTATATATTCTATTACTCTAAGATCCAGAGGTTTCGGAATAATATAATCTTTGCCAAAAACGATTTGGTCTTTATGATATGCTTTACAAACATATTCAGGTACAGGTTCATGTGCAAGCTTTGCCAGAGCCTGTGCAGCAGCGAGTTTCATTTCTTCGTTTATTTTGTTAGCCCTTACATCCAAAGCCCCTCTAAAAATAAAAGGAAACCCAAGTACATTATTTACTTGATTTGGATAATCGCTGCGTCCGGTAGCCATTATTAAATCATTTCTTGTTTCAATAGCTATTTCGTAATTTATCTCGGGGTCGGGATTTGCCAAAGCAAAAACAATTGGATTCTTGTTCATGGTTAGGAGCATTTCAGGACTTAATACATTGGCTACTGAAACACCGACAAAAACATCAGCATCTTTTATTGCTTCGCTTAAGTTTTTAAGGTTTTGATCAGTTGCAAATTCAAGCTGGTGCGGGTTACTGACATTGTCTTTTCTAACAACACCTTTTGAGTCGCACATTATAAGATTATTTTTGTTTATGCCAAGTTTTACAAATAGTTTGGCGCAGCTTAGTCCTGCTGCTCCTGCACCACTGAAAACAACCTTAACGTCTTGAATTTTCTTTCCGGTAATTTCAAGTGCATTTAACAAGGCCGCTCCTGCAATAATAGCAGTACCGTGTTGGTCGTCATGGAATACCGGAATATTCATTTGATTTTTTAGTTCATCTTCGATATAAAAGCATTCAGGTGATTTAATGTCTTCCAGATTTATGCCTCCGAAAGTAGGTTCAAGGGATTTTACAATTTCTACAAATTTTTGAGGGTCTTTTTCATTAATTTCAATATCAAAAACATCAATGTCGGCAAAAACTTTAAATAAAAGGCCCTTACCTTCCATTACAGGTTTAGAGGCTTCTGCTCCGATGTTACCCAAACCAAGAACTGCTGTTCCATTAGTTATTACCGCCACCAGATTTGATTTTGCAGTATATTCGTAAACGAGGCTTTTGTCGTTTTTTATTTCCAAACATGGTAAGGCCACTCCGGGCGTATATGCCAAAGAAAGGTCCTTTTGTGTTGAAAATTCTTTGGACGGGATTACCTCTATTTTCCCTTTACGTTCCTTACTATGATAATGTAAAGCTTCTTGTTTTGTAAACAAAGTCATTATTCACCGTTTTTATTAATTTCTTCAATATCTTTTTTAAGTGCTTCGAGGTTAACTCTCTGGATTTCGAGAATCTGAAGAGCATTTCTGTTAAAATAAATATCTTTTGCAACATAAACAGCATTACGGAAAGATTGTTCGTTTGCAATTCCTTTTCCTGCAATATCATAAGCTGTTCCATGGGCAGGCGATGTTCTGATGATAGATAATCCGGCAGTAAAGTTAACACCGTCTTCAAATGCAATTATTTTAAAGGGAGCTAATCCTTGGTCGTGATACATTGCTAGAACTCCATCAAAATCTCTGAATTTCATTGCGCCAAAAAATCCATCGGCTGGGTAGGGGCCAAAAGCCATGATATTTTTTGAAACAGCTTCCTTTATTGCAGGAATAATTATTGTTTGCTCTTCCTGTCCCAAAAGACCTTCATCTCCGCAATGGGGGTTAAGAGATAATATTGCAATCTTTGGTTTAGAAATACCAAAATCCGATTTAAGGCTATCGTTAAAAATCTTTATTTTTTTTAAAATTAATTCTTTTGTTAGAACGGAAGGAATTTGAGCAATGGGAACGTGATTTGTAATGATTCCTATTTTAATTTGATCATTCATTAAAATCATAAGGTTATCACCATCGGAGAATTTTTTTGAAAGATATTCAGTATGTCCGGGAAAATTAAAACCTGCTGCTTGGATATTTTTTTTGTTTATAGGTCCTGTAACCAAAACATCAATATGCCCATCCTTGATGTCTGCACACGCTTTTTCGAGTGCTTGGTATGCTGCCAGACCTGCAATTTCTGTTGATTCTCCCATTTCAACTTTTATGTCTTCGCTGTTGCAATTAATAATATTTATAATTTTTGCTTTAGCCTGCTCAGCTTTAGATATTGTTTGATGCGGAAAATTCAGTTCAAAATTCTTTTTATAGTAGGCAATGACCTTTGGGGAACCGTAAACGATAAAAATATCATCTTCGTAAAATCTTGGATCATTAAAAGCTTTTAGTATTACTTCTATGCTTATTCCGTTTATATCACCCTGGGTTATACCTATTTTTAACTTTTTACTCATAATTAAATATTTAATGTTTTAAATTCGGTTTAATAAAAAATTGAAAATTAGTCTAACTCCAAAACCGGTGCCTCCAATGCCTCTATAGCTGTCGCGACTTTCGGAGTATGCCGGTCCGGCAATATCGAGGTGTATCCACGGATAATCCGTAAAATGTTCGAGGAATTTTGCAGCTGTAATTGCACCACCCCAGCGTGGTCCTACATTTTTCAGGTCTGCTACATCTGATTTTATTAGTTCTTTATAATCATCCCATAGAGGAAATTCAATAACGCGTTCCCATTGTTCTAATCCAATATTATAAAAAGTTTTAATTTCATTTTTGGCATTACCCATTATTGCAGAAACTTTTTCGCCAACTGCAACAATGGCAGCACCTGTTAGTGTTGCTATATCAATTACTAATTCAGGTGAATATTTTTTTGCATATGCAAGAGCATCTGCCAATATTAGTCTGCCTTCGGCATCTGTATTTAAAACCTCAACGGTAGTTCCATCGAACATTGTAATTATATCTTGAGGAACATAGGCATTATTTCCGGGGCGATTGTCAGTGGCAGGAATTAACCCGATAAGTTTTAAAGGTAATTTTGCCATTGCTACAGCACAAAACAATCCAATTACAGCCGCAGCTCCGGATTTGTCACTTTTCATAGTTTCGATAAAACCCGAGGGTTTTAAATTTATACCGCCTGTGTCGAATACCAAGCCCTTACCAACAAGAACAATGGGCTTTTCGTTTATTGAGTTCTCGGGAATATATTCCATGATTGAAAATGTGGGAGGCTCAATACTCCCCCGATTTACTGCCAAGATGCCACCCATTTTTAAACTTTCAATTTTACCTTTATCCAAAACTTCTGTTTTGAATCCATATTTTTTCCCGAGCTCAACAATAGTTTCTGAAAGTTTTTTTGCAGTCATATACGAGGCCGGTTCATTGATAATATCTCTAGCTTGATATACTCCTTCAATCAGGGCATTAAGTTTCAATGTTTTATCTTCATTTACATTTGTAGAAATGACTTTAATTTCTTTTAGAAAATGTTTCTTTTTATCGGCATCATTAAGATATTTTGCAAAATCATAACAATTCAAAGCAAGAGCTTCTGCAAGAACAAGATCGTAGTTGTTTTGGGAAATCTCGAGAATATTAATTTTTTCTATTTTTTCTTCATCAATGATTTTAATAATCTTATCGGATTGTTTGCGTAAATCTTCTTTAATCTTGTTAATATCCTTTTCTTTCTTTACAACAATAATAAAATTGAATTTAAAAAATGAATTAATAAACACGAAGTCTTTCTCGTTTTCTAATCTTTTTAAGGCGTATTCTTTTTCGTCGTTGTTTAATTGCAATTTATTCAATTGATCTTTGCTTTCAATAATATAAATGATGCTTTCTTCTATTTTGTAATTATCGGTTAATTTAATCATTAGTTTAAAGTTTAAAGTTTATGCAAAGATAGTCTGCAATATTCAAATTAACAAAAATTCTTATAAGTTGTTAAATAGGGTTTTAGTCAACATATCCTTTTTTCTGAACAATCTGACAAATATTATCTTCAAGTTCTGTATATCCGTAGTCGTAGCAATAATGGTATTCTTTGCCGTTTTTTGTTTTATAAATATTTGTCAAAAAGTCGAAATTGTAACCGTAACTTAATAGTTTCTCTTTATTGATTTTATTAATATTTCGTGAAAATAAATCATGTAGGATTTTACGGTTTTGTTTTAAAATACGATTAATTCGCCTCGAATAGTTGTTTATGTCTTGATATTTTTGATTGTTGAATGTATTTCTACAATAATCACTACAAAATTTTTTGTCTATTCTGCCATCGAATTCGGATTTACAAACAGGGCAAATTCGTTTCATGTTTTTTTTTCAAATATAAATAAGAGCCTGCAAATTTGCAAGCCCTTAAAATCAATATTTAAAACATTTTTACTGTTTAATAACTTTAGTGTGAGTTACTGAGTTTTCTGTGGTAACCATAAAGATATAAATTCCGGCAGGCAGGTTTTCTATGTCAATAACAGCAGTATTTGAATTTACACTAATATTTTTTAATAATTTTCCTCCAATAGAATAAACTTGAATATTTTGTATTTCTTTATTGTTCGTAACGAAAACTTTTCCACTGCTTGGGTTAGGGTAGATGCCAATATTTGATAATTCTGATTTTTCCAGAGAAGAAGGTATTAAACAAAAATCATAAGTGTATGAAGACCAGTTTCCACTTGCTGTCCAATCCCAAATAATATCACTTGTTGAAAGATTTGTGATTGTTATTTTTCCTTTTGCTGGATTAAACCATGTAGAACCGTTCATCCCATCGCCATAACTATCATAAACAGCAAAAGTATAACAACCAAAATTTAAACATAATTCATAACTGTACAATTCATTTCTGGGTGTTGATGGATATGGACCATCTGAAAATACGATATTTTGATTTGCATCAAATAATTTCCAAGAAGTTTCATTTGGATAATAATCTGTAAGAATGTCTATTTTTACGAGTTGTCCACTTGAAATTACATTGAAATCTGTAGAAATGTTTGTTCCGTTATTTGCTAAGTTAACTCCTCCATTAACTGAAATAATACTGAATACAATAGTATTTTCTCCTTGTGGGAATTCATTTTCGGGAAAAGTTATTGTTGCAGTTTGATTTTGTTCGAGATTTCCTGTCCAATTATAGCTGTCTTCAACGCCATTACATGAATAATGAATTGTTGCAGATGTAAGCGGATTTGAATCAAAATTTTTGATTTTTACTGATGGCGAAGCTGTGGTAATATTACATAAAGAACCAAGGGGACTTATGATTTCTGTAAGCTGTACATTTCCTGAATAAACTAAAATATTCTTTGATTTTGTATCATTATCAGGATATTCATCTAATTGACCATTAGGAGAAGAAACGTATGCAGTAATTATTGAATTACCTTGCGGTAAAGTAATTTCGGGGAATGTTACTGTTTCTGATTCTAGAAAAGCAAGGTCTCCTGTCCAGTTAATTTCTACCGGATCTTCATTATTTAATTGATATCCAACGGTAACAGAATTAAGATTTATTTGTCCGAGATTTAAAATTTTAAATTGAGGAGCAATTGTAGCATTTGAAATATGAATAACTGCCTCGGGATTGATTATTGTTTGCAACATTGCATCGTATTGGCTATTATTTGGAATAATTTGAATTGTTGAAATGTGTGGAGCTCTGAATTGCTTTGTAATAACAATATCTGCAGTACCTAGGTTTGTCATAGGAGGAAATTGTAGTTCAACAACGCCGGAGTTATCTGCAAGTTTTGCATCGAGGAGTTCTCCTTCTAAACTAATAGCTACATAAGCACCCGGTTCGGTGGTAACTTGTAATGAAGACATCCCTATTATTAATGTATTTATATAATCGGCATATACTTGTGGGGGCACTCCTACATAAGGCATCAAAGAGGGATCTCCCATTACATGGTAAATTTCGAAATAATATTTCTTTTCTGTTGAAGTACTTTGATACACTGCCATATTTCCAATAAAGTTAATTTGACCTGCAGATGAATATTCATCTTCTCCATTTAAATGAAATAAATGATCGTAGGCAGCTTGGGTCGTTTGTTCGTATGTAGGATTAGCGGTTATATTTGAAGTAATTCCAACGCTCCAATAGAAATCTTCGTTCCACATCGTATTATTTGAACCTCCAATATGAACAACAGCACCTTTTTTTGAAGCTCTTATAAGAGCCTCTCCAAAACATTCCTGTTCTTCGAATTTATTAGATTGACAGCAATTCCCTATACTAAAAAAATATTCATTTTCATTAGTCAAAGAAGGTATATTTGTGGTTGTAAAACTTGGACCTGCCCATCCACTTGAGGAACAATGAGCTGTATAGTTAACAAATCCCACTCCATTACTAATATTAGAAATTATCGCAGAGGCTTGAGAGTTGGATTGCGGGTATAAATAAGTATAGTCGGTAACACCTTGAGAAGAATTAAAGTAGTAATTATTAGCATAATTTATTTGTCCATTGGCATGAGTAGGACCATATGTAGCATCATCACCGGCAACCAAAACAACTTCAGCCAGATAATCTGGATTTGGAAATGTGTATTGTTCAAACATTAACGTTTTTTCAATAATAGTTTCGAGTTGGGTAGTATTAACTGCAGAAAAACGACCTATGTACATTTCCGGAATATAATCACCACCTTCGTCAAATTCACCAAAGTACATATCTGAAACATGACTTGACAACTGATTTGTTGCAACTTGTGCTACGTCACCAACAAGTAGCAAGTAGGTTGGAGCTGGATCATCTTCTGTTCCTGCTTGATAAAGGTTTTGTACAAAAGATTTAATGTTTGCGGCCGAGGTTCCAATTTCATCTGTGTATCCAACAATTACTTTAAATCCTTTTTTTGTTTTCCATTCAATAAAAGGTTGAAGTGTCGTTTCGAACATTCTGTTTGCCACTATCACATATTTTATAGGGTATTTTGATAATGCATCTTTCGAGGTTGGAGGAGTATAATTCCAAATTTTTCTGTAAATATTCTCAAAATGAGGAGAATATTTTGAAGATTTTACTTTTTCATAATTTGAAATTTCGGCATTTTTGAACTTTATTTCTGCTTGAATATTATTTTTAATTATCAGAGAGTTAGTTTCTATATCGTAAGAAAAAGGAGAAATAATAATGTTTCCTGTTTGAACACCTCTTATTTTGCTTCCGGGAACAATTCTTATTAGTTCAGTTTGGTAAAATTCATGATTTTTATATACAGCATCGGCTTTTACAAATTCAACTGAGGTAGGATCTTGATTTTTATAGAGCCAAGGTTGGTTAGGAAATATTTTAAATTCAAAACCTATTTCATTCAAATTTATTACTTGTTCAGTGTAACTTATTACATTAACAGTAATATCTGATCCTTCAGGAATTTCAATGATTTTCGAAATAACCGGAAGTTCGGGATAACCGGTTTTATTATCAGGATAAAATTCAGGAATAGATATTCTGACATAATTTCCATCAACTGTTTTTACATCAGTTAATTCTATTGTACCAATATTGCAACTAAAACTAAAAGATTCTTTAGTTACATTTCCAATTTCAGTACTATTGGTAATTGATTGGAGCTTTACAACTTTTTGCGATTGAAGAACAGAAATAATTAGAAAAAAACTGAATACAAATGCAATAAATTTTTTCATATAAATAGATTTTAAAAATTATTAAATGTAAAAATAAGCTAAAAATTTAAATTATAGTAAACAGACCATAAAAATTATAAATGGTTGCAAAAAAAGAGGCTAACTTGAAAGTTAGCCCCCATAAAAACTATTTAATTAAGAATTATTTAACAAGGTTAATTTTAAGAGTTGAAACTTCGTTTCCTTTAACAACTCTTACAAAGTAAGTTCCGTTAGCGAAGTTTGAAAGATCAATGCTGCTAATTTCGTATTCGGATTTAATAGATTTAACAACCTGACCCATCATGTTAATAACTTCGATATTAGCATTTTCTACGTTAGCAACTGAAATAATTCCATTGCTTGGATTTGGATAAACACAAACAGAACCTGCATTTTGAATTTCAACATTTGAAGGTTGCCCAACATTTAACCTGATTAATGAAACATGAGTACCTCCATAGTAGTACCATTGTCCTTCACCAGCAAAATACATCCATGTTTCAAAACCATTAGTTGGTGCAGTTCCATCAATACCTAATCTGAAATGACCTCCTGAACCCGGATAGTATTCAACTGCTGCAAGAATGTTAGTTGATTCGCCTTCCGGAACGTTAACAAATACTTCGTCTAGGAAAGTTACTGTATGCCATGTTCCTACTTGCTCTGTACTTTCGATAGTAATGAAGTCGCTGCTTGAGAGCTCTGACCATGTATTTCCACCTTCATCCCAGAACATTATCTTTGCAATGTATGAAGAACCAACAGTTGACATATCGCCAACCCAGAATGAAAGATGATTGATATTTGTTGTTTGGAAGAATTTATATTCAACACCAATTATGTCACCATCAACACAGCCACCTGTATAGTTACAAGTACTCCATTGACCTGTATAGTTGCCATTATCATGTGCAAAATCGTTATGTGTTACATAAACACTGTAATTTTTAGAATTATTTACCGGATTTTCATCATCTTGACCAATAATACCGGCTAAGAAATCGAATTTATATTCTCCGATTTGTGGGTTTGTCCAAACAAAGGCGGTATTAATATCTTGATAATCTGGTTTTAATGTGTCAAATCCTTCGGTTGTTAATGGGTTTGTCATGTTGTAGGTCTGGGTGAAAATTTGAGAATTTGCGGGATTTGTAACTGTTACATTAAGATTAGGAGTAACAGTTTCACTTCCAAGATTTTTGATTACACCACCGAACCAAATTGGTAAATCGCCAACAGATAATTGTTCTAATGGAATTTGTCCATAAAATCCGGAGTATCCATAATCTGCATAATCAGGCCAGAAATTTAATCTAACTTGTTGTAATTCTACATCATAATCCGGAGCATCGAACATAACAATATCATCAACCATCCATGCATAATCCCATTCACCAACATACCTGAATCTAAGATAAACGTTTGGTTGGTTACCTGCAATTGTAGTAATGTTTACTGTAACTAAAGTAGGATTCGGAGAAGACTGGTTTACATCTAAATTTGTATGCAATTCAAATTGTGTCCAATTTGTTCCATCAGTACTTACTTCAAGGTAAGGAGTTCCGTGGAACTTTCTGTAATAAGACTCAAACATTACAGCTACTTTTGGATGTTCTGAGCAGTCAATGGTTCCATTGTAAATAATTTTCGAATCTTGTTCTCCTACCTCAACACCAATTGCATCTGAATCATACATTGCAAAACCGTTTGCTGCTGTGGTTGAATTAATAGGACCCATGCCAGTTGAGAAGGATCCTGAAGGTCCTGAAGTTCCGATTACCCAAGGACCATCGTTTGGATTGCTTTGCATCCATTCCATTGACCATTCTGAAGGATTAGAGAAATCATTTTGCCAAAAAATACTTTTATTAGCGAGGTCTCTAGAATCTCCATCTTTAACAGGAGTGCTAATTGTTTTCTTTTCAAATGTCATTTGTCCAAAAACAATTACTGAAATCAACATTAAAGTTGCAAAAATCGTAGTTCTTTTCATATCCGTAAAATTTAGTTAATAAATTGTTTGCTTAATTCTTATGCAAATATAAGAATAATTTTTATTTAAATGAAAAAAAAAAATAAAAAAAATCATAAATGATGATTAATCAAAAAAAATACAGACATATAATCTTTAATTCTAAAGCAAGGGTTTAAGTCAATAAACATTGTTTTTTTACTGTTATCCACTATTTTTTTTGATTTGCTATTGGATAGTTTTTTGTTTGTTTAACACAAGTACTGGATAATTATTATACAAATGTTTTTTTATTAAATCCGATTCCGAACCATGAAGGAATTTTTTATAAAGAAATTTAAATTCTTCTTTGGTTAGCGTAAAATTTATATTTTTGTTAACTTATATTAATATAATATTTTATGAAACAATATCTGTCGGCAAAAGAAAAATTATTTAAAACTCCTGATTCAATGTTTATGAAGCTTACTCAGGAAGAAAAAATATTTTTATTGGATAATACTGATTGTAAGAGTTATAAAAAAAATGAGATTATTTTTCAGGAGAATACAAAACCTTCGGGGTTAATTTGTTTAGTTGAGGGTAAGGCAAAGATTTTTAAGGAAGGAGCAGGGAACCGCGATCAAATAATTCGATTGTCGAAACCCGGAGGTTTTATTGGATATCGAGCACTATTTGCAGAACAAAATTATTCTGCCTCAGCAGTTGCTATTGAAAACTGCATAACTTGCACAATTGAAAGAAATGCTCTGTTTTATGTAATGAAAAAAAATATGGATTTTACTTTTGCTATTTTAAAATCTCTTGCTACAGAGCTTGGTGTATCAAATATGCGAACTGTAAGTCTCACTCAAAAACATATACGTGGGAGATTAGCAGAATCCTTGTTGTTTTTAATTGATCATTACGGATTTTATGAAGATGGCAAAACAATTAAGGCACTTCTTTCACGCGAAGATCTGGCAAGTCTGAGCAACATGACCACCAGTAATGCCATAAGAACATTGTCGGCTTTTGCTCAGGAAGGAGTAATTTCTGTTGAAGGCCGTCGAATTAAAATTATTGATCTTAAAATGTTGCAAAAGATTTCTAATTTGGGTTGATTTTCATGAAATTTTCTTTTTGTTTTTTATTTATATCTATTGCATTAATTCTTTCCTGTGGAAAATATTCAACAAATAGTAATTCTAATGATTTTTCGGAAGATTATAATTTTAAAGAAGAAATTTTATCTAAATATGGCATAAAAGTTTTTGATGAAATCGAAAACACTCAAATAGATTCTCTTCAGATAGAATATTTAAAATTTTTAGTGGCTTATATGCCATTATCTGATATTATGGAATTTGATTTCGAGTTTTTTAAAACTCAGGTTGATTATGCTATTCTTGCCAGAAAAAATTTTTCATGGGCAAAAGATATTCCGGAGGAAATTTTTAAACATTACGTATTGCCTTATCGTGTGAATAATGAAGTTCCTGATACTGCACGTATTTATTTTTATAATTTGTTTCATGATTTAAAACTATGGCAAGATAGCAGTGTTGAAAAGGTTGTTCTTGAAGTAAACAACAGGTGTCATTCAATGATTACTTATCGTGGAACAGATGAACGTACCATAAGTCCGATGGATGCGATTAAAGCTTGCTATGGTCGTTGTGGTGAAGAATCTACTTTTCTGGTAACAGCATTGCGTTCTGTTGGTATTCCTGCAAGGCAGGTTTATGTACCAAGATGGGCTCACACAGATGATAATCATGCCTGGGTAGAAGTTTATGTCAATGGCAACTGGAAATACATAGGTGCGTGTGAGCCTGCTCCAATATTAAATTACGGGTGGTTTTCTGAACATGCAACAAGAGCTATTCTGGTGCATACAAGAGAATTTGGCGGGAAAAATCAAAATTTAAAAACTTTGTCGGATAATCCTAACTTTAGATTTATCAATAGAACATCGGATTATGCTCAAACAAAAAAAATAATTGTTGTACCTGTAATAGATGGAGTTCCTATTTTAAATGCTGAAATAAAATTTTATGTTCTGAATTATTGTGAATTATATCCTATTCATATCTCTAATTCGGGATTTAAGGGTTACAGTATTTTTGAGATAGGATACGGCAGTCTTGATGTGATTGCAGTTAAAGATTCCTTATTCGGATTTGTTCATCTGTTGCCTGAAAGTACTAGTGTGATTAAAATTGATTTAAAACAAAATAATCTGCCTGATGAATTTTCTGTTTATTATGCTCCCGTTGGGTATAAAATTAGCAGACAGGAAATAGATTTTACTGAAACTCAAAAAAGAATTCATCATAACGATTCTCTAAGAAACAGTAAAATATCGGGATTTTATACTAAAAATATGGGAGATTTGTTTTGCAAAACATTTAAATATGACAAAAAACTTCAGGAATACCTTATTAAAGCAGCCGGGAATTGGCAGGAAATTGAGAATTTTTTAATTTCAGCATCATATAAAAACATACAGAAATATGCATCAGAGCTGATTTATAATTTGCCGGAAAAAGATTTAATTGACACTAAAACTGAAATACTTGAGGAACATTTATTTTATTCTTTAGAAAATAAAAATCCGCAGCTAGATGATGAATTATTTATAAAATTTGTCTTGTCTCCAAGGATTGAATTTGAACCGTTAAGGAAATATAGAAAAAATATTTTGGGCAGCATTGATGAAGGTTTGAAAAATCTTTTTTATTCTAATGTTAAAAACATTATAAATTACGTTGATACTGTAATTACTACTTTTGACCGTGTTGATTTTTCTGAATTGAATTCTTATAACGTGGCAATATCTCCTGCCGCTGTTAATAAATATAAAATTGCAGATGTTAAATCAAAGATGATTTATTGTGTTGCTTTATGCAGAAGTTTGGGTATCCCTGCATATTTTGATAAGGTTTTTAAGTCTGTGCATATATATGATATAAACAATAAGATTTGGTATGAGTTTTATAACGAATTAAGCAAAGACAAAGGAATATTAAAACTTAACATTCAAATTGGAAATCCAAATCAAAAATATTGGAGTGATTTTACAATCGCCAATATAGATAAAAATAAAATACAAACTCTAGAATATGAATGGGGCTTCTCAATTCAAAATTTTATTGAAGGAATAGAACTTCCTGAAGGCAATTATATGTTAACAATCTCCAAAAGAGATTTAAACGGGAATTCATATGTTAAAAGAACATACTTTAAAATTTCTAAAAATAAAGTTACTGTAGTACCATTTTATAGTCTGGAAGTTCCAAATTTTAAAATCGAGAAGAAAGTTTTGAAAAATAAAACTGTTTATAATAAGTATTCTGCTGCGATAAATTCATCTGAAATCCTGAATAAAAATGGGTTTACGGTATTGTGCTGGGTTAATCCTAATGAAGAACCTTCTCTGCATTTAATATCAGATCTTAATAAAGAAAATAAAAATCTACATCAACATAGTATTAAAACAATTTTTCTAATTGATGACAATAAAATTCACTTATCCGCAATTGAAAAATTTAATGTGGAGTTTTTTGTTGATAAAAATTATGAGCTTTTAAATTTAAACAGTGAAATTAAGCAACTTCCACTTTTAATAATTGTTAATAATAACGAGATTATTTTTCTACATTCGGGATATTTGGTTTCTATGGATAGATTGGTTAGTCAGTTGGTTAGTCAGTTAGTTAGTCAGTTAGTTAGTTAGTTGGTTAGTTGGTTGGTTAGTTGGTTAGTTAGTTGGTTGGTTGGTTAGTTGGTTGGTTAGTTGGTTAGTTAGTTGGTTGGTTAGTTGGTTGGTTAGTTGGTTGGTTGGTTAGTTGGTTGGTTAGTTGGTTAGTTAGTTGGTTGGTTAGTTGGTTGGTTAGTTGGTTAGTTAGTTGGTTAGTTGGTTGGTTGGTTGGTTAGGAAGTTTTATTGGTGATGATCTTAGATTTGTAAAAACCATTCTGAATAGAATTCATTTAAGAAATCATGCATGAAATTATGTCTTTTTTCTGCTAGCTGTTTTGCTTCGGGTGTGTTTAAAAGATTTTTTATCAGAAGTAGTTTATCGTAAAAATGCTGTATTGTTGAATTTTTTTCGGGATTTTTTGAGTAAAGATTATTAACACTGCAAAAAATAGGTCTATTTTTAAAACCTCCATAGCTGAAAGCTCTGGCAATACCAATTGCTCCAATTGCATCAAGTCTGTCTGCATCCTGAATTATTTTTAATTCTAAACTGCATTCGTCAGTTAAGTAACTGTTTTTCGAAAAAGAAATATTTTCAATTATGAAGAAAAATTCATCTATTTCCGAATGGTTGAAATTTTGATTAACAAGGAAGGTATAAATTTTATTTTTAATAAATTCCTGATTGTCGGAAAATTTAGAATCTGCCACATCATGTAGAAGTGAAGCAGCAATTATCAGATTATTTTTAACTGTATAATTTTGTGCAATTTTTTGAGAAAGATTAAAAACTCTTACCGAATGTAAAATATCATGACCGGGATCAACATTATTAAGATTTTCTTTTAAAAAATGTAAACAAACTTCTTTTAGTAAAATTTTATTCTTCATTTTGTTAATAATTAAATTTCAAAATAGCTTTAAAAATAACTAATTTAGCCAAAATAAAAAAATGATAAGTAAAGAAACAATAGAGAGAATAATTGAAACTGCGAAGATTGTAGATGTTATAGGGGATTTTGTTTCTTTAAAACGTAAGGGGGCAAATCACCTAGGATTATGTCCTTTTCATAATGAAAAGACACCTTCATTCACTGTAAGCGAAGCAAAGGGCATCTATAAATGTTTTGGTTGTGGCAAAGCAGGAAATGCTATCAACTTTATCATGGATTACGAGCACATGAGTTATGTAGAGGCTCTTAAATATCTCGCGTCCAAATATGGTATACCTATCGAAGAGAGAGAACTGAGCGACGAAGAAAAAAATCTCATAAACGAGAGGGAAAGCCTGATTATCGTAAACGAATTTGCCGCAAACCAATTTGCTGATGTACTATTTAACCACCATGAGGGAAATACTATAGGACTGTCATATTTTAAGGAACGGGGATTTACAGAAAAAATTATCAAGGAATTTCGGCTTGGATATAGTCCGTCGGAACGGAATTATTTAACTAAACTTGCATTGTCAAAGGGATATAAACTTGATAAACTCGAAAAATTAGGGCTTACGATTGTAAAAAGCAGTACGGAGAGTATTGATCGTTTTGCAGGTAGGGTTATGTTCCCCATTTTTAATCTTACAGGAAAAGTTATTGGTTTTGGCGGGAGAACTTTGAGCTCAGATAAATCCGTATCGAAATACCTTAATTCTCCAGAATCAATAGTTTACAATAAGTCAAAAGTTTTATACGGATTATTTCAGGCTAAACAAGAAATAATAAAATTAGAAAAGTGCTATCTTGTTGAGGGATATACTGATGTTTTATCGTTACACCAGAGCGGAATAAAAAATGTTGTTGCTTCTTCGGGTACTTCTCTTACTGAGGATCAAATCAGATTAATACACAGATTCACCGAAAATGTTACTATCCTTTACGATGGAGATTTTGCAGGTATAAAAGCTTCCATGCGTGGAATTGATATGTTATTGTCCGAAGGTATAAACGTGAGGGTTGTATTGTTTCCCGATGGTGAAGACCCTGATTCTTATGCAAGAAAACATGGAGCTGCAGAAACTTTAAAATTTATCAGCGAAAATGAGGTAGATTTTATTGGATTTAAAATTTCTATTCTGAAAGAAGATGCCAAAAATGATCCAGTAAAAAAATCAAATCTAATTAAAGAAATTGTTAAAAGTATTGCTGTAATTGACGATGATATTAAACGTACTGTTTATATCAAGGAATGTGAAATGCGATTAGAAATAGAAGAATCTGTAATATATTCAGAAGTTGCAAAAATCAGAAGCAAAATAATAAATGACCAGAATAAATTACAGCAAATAAAGGAGCGAACCATTGCCTCTAAAATTCCAAAATTGCCATCTTACGCTCCCGGAATTACCTATGAAGAACAGGAGAATCTTATCATAAGAATATTATTGCTTTACGGAAATGAAATAATTACATTTAGAACCGATAACAATGAAAAAATTGATATTAAAGTAGCAGATTATATTATCTATGAATTAAAAAACGATGAACTTGAATTAAAAAATGTTGTTCACGAGAAGATTTTTAAAATTATTGATGAAATTAATCAAAAAGGTGAAGAAATTCAGGTTTCATTTTTTGTAAATCATCCTGATCCCGAAATCTCCAAGACAGCTATTAATGTTATTACGGATAAATATAAAATAAGTAAGATCTGGGAAAGATTTAATTCCACGCCTGTGTCAGAGGAAAAAAATCTTGTTGAAATATTGTTATCTCTTTTTATACTATATAAACTCAAGATTCTTAGAGAACTACAACAAAAACTACAGTCTGAATTGAAATCTGCAATTGAAAACCACGATGCAGAAAAAAAATCGGAGCTATTAGTAAAAATCAACGAAACAGTGAAACTTATCAATGAACTCGCAAAACACGGGAATATTGTGATATTATAAAAGAAAAAAGACCATCTTATTTTTTGATGGTCTTTATAATTTTATGTTAACCTTTATTTTTCAAAGAAGTTTAATTTTCTGATGAATGGGTTATAACCCTGTTTTTTAAGATTTTCCAAAGCGTCTTTTGCCTCTTTGTACGAATTAAATTCTCCGACATAATATCTATACCAACCGTCTTCGCTTACGTGCATTTTTACACCAACGAGGTCAGCAAAATATTCGATTGGTTTTGGATTTTTAAGAGCGAATATCTGAATAGTGTATTTTTTACTTGGATCAACTACAACATTAGTACCACTAAGGTTATCAGCCATTGCCAGACTTTGATGCGGAGTTAAAGGTTTAACTACCAACAGACTTTCGTATCCTTGATTTAAAACTTTAAATTCAGCGCGTCTGTTAAGTCTTCTACCGGCAGGATTATCTCTCCCGTCAGGTGTTGTGTTGGCAGCAATAGGTCTTTCTTTTCCGTATTTTGTTGTAATAATGTTTTCTGGTTTAGCTCCTTTGTTAACAAGGAAGTCTTTAACAGATTTTGCTCTTCGATAAGATAGCAAATAGTTATATTCATTGGACCCAAGAATATCGGTATGTCCTTCGATTTCGATCTGAGCATTGGGATTATCAATCAAGAAATTAGCAAGAATTTCCAGATTTGGAATGTATTGCGGTTTAATGTTGTACTTGTCAAAGTCGAATAAAATGTTTTCAATAGTAATAGTTTTCTTTTCTTTGGTAACAATTTCTTCTTCTACAGGGAGGGTAGAAGCAATAAGTTGTTTGCGTTCACGAATGTCGAGGCCATAAACATCATTATAACCCTGTGGATAAGAACCATTGAGATAAATTTTGGATTTGTCAATTCCTTTAGAAGTTAGATACGAAATAATAGCACTCGATCTTTTGTTATCTTTTATTGGATCAGCTCCAACTATGGGTAGGTTAATATTTATTATAAGTCCGGCAGGGGATTCTCCTTTCCATTCATTGGATTTTTGAATAACTTTATTTAAAATTGATATAGCTTCATTATCTAGTTCCATGTCTCCTTCGTTAAAATAAACAAAGTCGTGCATCAAATAAGCCTGTAGCAGAACTGGGTCAAGTTCAATTGGTAAAAATGAAGTTGAGAATTTTTTTACATCATCGCGAGTAGGAGTATATTCAATAGAATGGATTAAGAATCCGGAAGCTTCATAAGAGATTTCATAAGAATTGTCAGGTAACAAGACAATCAGATACTTTCCGTCTTTTTTATTTGGTCTGTATATTCCTACATACTCTTCAGTCTTAACATCTCTAACAGCTACAACAAGATCCGAAGGAATATTATTGTTGATATCAGAAACAATACCGTCATAAACGATTAAATTGTTATCATAGACTCCGGATTGAATAATTTCGTAAATGTCGAGGTCTCCGAAACTGTCATCTTTAACAGTTGCAATATAACCTCTTCGTCCATCCATATTCATTACATAAGAAACGTCGTCATCTGGAGTATTTATTGGATAGCCTAGGTTAACAGGTTCGGTAAAACTTCCGTCTCTGTTCATTTTAGTATAAAATACATCATAGCCACCCATTGTGTTATGTCCTTTAGAACTGAAAAACAAGGTGATTCCATCGGGATGAACAAACGGAGATTCTTCGTCGTATGGTGTATTTACTTGATCTGGTAATAATTGAGGACGACTCCATTTTCCGTTTGGTAGTTTTCTCATCACATAAATATCAGTACCGCCAAAACCTCCTTTACGATCGCTTGTAAAAAATATTGCATTACCATCGGGAGTAATTGTTGCGTGAGTTTCGCGATATTTTGTGTTTACATCCTCACGTAATAATTTTGGTTCGCTCCAATTGTATCCATCTTCTGATTCAGTGACATATACATTCCCTGCAAGATTATAAGCCGAGCGATAGAAAAACAATTGTTTGCCATCAAGCGAAAGCCCGATAGAAGCTTCATTGTGTTCTTTTGTATTTACGGGGGCATCAAGTCTTTGTGGTTTTTGCCACTTGTAATTATTGCTCTTGCTGATAAAAATATCTTCGTCTTGATTTTGTGGAGCTTGACCATCGCGAGGCCTTTTAGATGTATAAATCAAAACTTTTTCATTAAAATCTATTACCGGTGAGTGATCGGCATAAGGTGAATTTATGTCGGGTCCTAAATTTTTTAAATATGCTTCAATTGGATTGTTGTAAAACTCAATAGCATTTTTTGTAATAAATTCTTCCCTTTCTATTAATTTCAATAATTCTTGATCTTCTTTTTTCGCAGGATTAAGTTTACGTCTTAATATGTCGAGAGTTTCGAGGCTGAGCCCGAATTGGTAATTTATTCTATATGCAATTGCAAGGTATAGGTAAGATTCTAATGGCGTGGTTGTTTCGCGATGGTTGTCTGCTTTATAATTTGGATTAGCATAATCCACAGCTTTTTCTAAATAAATCTGAGCATTCTTTTTGTATAATCTTGTGTTGAGGTAACAATATCCTATTTTATACCATATATTAGGATTTTTTGGGTCAATTTCTTCTAACTTCAGCAGCAATTCCAATGCAGCGTCAAAGTTTTTTTCATACATGTACGCTTCAGCATCGTAGAAATTATTTACAAAAGTACGATCAGGATTTATCTCTTGTGCAAAAACCAGAGTTGCTCCAAACATCAATGTAAAAAAACAAAAAAGCTTTTTCATGTTAGTGAATTTGATTTTGGTTGTAAAGATATTATTTTTTTATTAACATTTTATCAACATTTTATATATTTTTTTAACAAGTTCTTGTAAAGAACTTTCATCAAATCCGCATTCTTTAATCAGTTCATCTTGAGTGCCGTGTTCAATAAATCTGTCTGGAATGCCAAGTCTAATAAGGTTTGTAGCATAGTTTTTATCAGATTTATACTCTAAAACTGCGGATCCGAATCCTCCCGATATTACGTTGTCTTCTACGGTTATTACTAATTTATGTTTATTAAAAATTTCATCCAAAAGTTCAGTATCTAAAGGCTTAGCAAAAATCATATCATAGAGAGAAATATTAATTCCCTCATTTTTTAAATTTTTCACGGCTTTATAAGCAATATTTCCTGCAGTTCCAATAGAAATTATTGCGATATCGTTGCCTTCGAAAATTGTTTTGCCTTTACCTATTTCGATTTCGTGAAATTCTATTTTGCTTTTAGGAGATGTAGATTTACCTCTGGGATATCTAATCACAAAAGGGAATTTATTTTTTTCGAGTTGTGCAGTGTACATCAGATCGCGGAGTTGGAATTCGTCTCTGGGAGCTGAAATTACTAAATTTGGGATGCATCTTAAAAACGAAATATCGAAGGCTCCATGATGTGTAGCACCATCTTGACCAACAAGCCCGGCTCTGTCGAGGCAGAACACTACGTGCAAATTCTGAAGAGCAACATCATGAATAATTTGGTCGTAAGCTCTTTGAGAAAAGCTGCTGTATATATTACAAAACGGAATCATTCCTTCGATGGCAAGTCCTGCTGCAAAAGTAACAGCATGTTGTTCCGCAATTCCAACGTCGAAAGTTCGTTCGGGAAATGTTTCCATCATTTTGTTGAGGCTACTTCCGGTAAGCATTGCCGGAGTAATCGCAACAATTTTTTCGTTGGCTTTGGCAAGTTCTACAATTGCATCACCGAATATGTCTTGGAACTTTTGTGGTTCATTTTCCGAACAGTCAGCATCAAGTATTTCCCCGGTTTGTATATCGAATTTCCCGGGTGCAGCATGCCAGAGAGTTTGGTTTTGCTCTGCCTGTACAAATCCTTTTCCCTTTTTTGTTATTACATGCAAAAGTTTTGGTCCCGGAATATCTTTTAAATCTTCGAATAGTCGTGAAAGTAAAACAACATCATGACCGTCAACAGGTCCGAAATATCTTATGCCAAGCGATTCGAAAAGATTGGAATTTCGCATGACAATAGATTTTATTGCATTGTCAATTTTTTGTGTAAAACTTTGTAGGCTTGGTCCAAATCTGTTTATTCTTCCCAAAAAATTCCAGACTTCGTCCTTAACCTTATTATAAGTTTTTGATGTTGCAATATCGGTTAAATATTCTTTGAGAGCTCCGGTATTTGAGTCTATAGCAATTTTATTATCGTTAAGAATAATAAGAACATTTGTATTAGAAGCCGCAATGTTATTGAGTGCTTCGAAAGCCATACCTCCGCTTAAGGATCCATCTCCAATTACAGCGATAGTGTTTCTTTTTATTCCTAAAAGAGAAGAGGCTTTTGCAATTCCAAGAGCAGCAGAAATACTTGTTGATGAATGTCCAACACCAAAACTGTCGTATTCGCTTTCTTTTGGATTTGGGAATCCGCTAATGCCTTTATATTTTCGGTTTGTATGAAATACATCGCGTCTTCCGGTAAGTATTTTATGTCCATAAGCTTGATGTCCAACATCCCAAACTATTCTGTCGTGAGGAGTATTGAATGAATAATGAAGGGCAACCGTAAGTTCCACAACTCCGAGACTTGCTCCAAAATGTCCGGGATTTGTAGAGGCTGACTCAATAATAAAACATCTTAGGTCCTGACAAATCGCAGGTAAATCTTTAATATCGATTTTCCTGAGATCTTCGGGACCATTTATATCCTTTAAATATTTGTATTTAGATGAATCGAACATAATAGCAAATATATTCAGAAAAATTTAATTTTTGAAAATAAAATTTTAAAGAATTTAAAATTGAAAATAAATAAATGGTTGCATATCAGCACAGATGCTTTGATAAACAATGAAAACAACTATTGCCGAAATAAATGCTTGTTGCCAATGAGGTAAAGCTATAAATTTTTCCATCCATTTATCTTTGAAATTATAACTTAACCAGTGTGTGATAAAGCCAAAAAGCATAATTAACCAAACTTTATAGTATCCAGACATAATTTTTGGAATTAATTCAGGATGAAAATTATTCCAGATTCTGTGTAACATCGTTGAAGCTATTGGATAGTCCGGAGCTCTGAAAAATACTCTTGTAAATGTAATAAAGCTAAAAGTAAGAGCTATCTTCCAAATGGTTGCCAATCTTCCGTTTTTTTGTTCCCATGGACTAATTTTCCTCCAATATTTATACACTAAAATTCCAATTCCGTTCAACCCTCCCCAAATTAAAAAATTCCAGCTTGACCCATGCCATAATCCTCCAAGTAACATGGTGATCATGGTATTTATGTTTGTAACAATTCCTTTTCTTGCTTTATCGTTAAATTTATAAATCAAATAAATAATGATTACGAATGCGATTAGTGAAATCGTAGCTAAAGTATTAGCTGCAAGAAGAATAAAAATAAGTATTATCAGTCCAAAATTAATCCATGTACCTTTCGTTGCAGTTCGATTACCTCCAAGAGGTATGTAGAGATAGTCTTTCAACCATGTTGAGAGCGATATATGCCAACGTTTCCAGAATTCTGCACAATTTCGTGCTTTATAAGGGGAGTCAAAGTTTTTTGGCAGTTTAAATCCCATTAACAAAGCAACTCCGATAGCCATATCAGTATAACCCGAAAAGTCAACGTAAACCTGAAGCGAATAACCAATCATTGCCATCATACTCTCAAAACCGGTGTACATGCTTGGATTAGCAAACACTCTATCCACAAAATTTACAGCAATGTAATCCCCAATCATGATCTTTTTTATCAATCCTTTTAAAATCATGAACAATGCCCAACCGAATTCATATCTTGTTAGTGAAAACTTTTTGTAAATCTGAGGTATAAATTCCGAAGCCCTGACTATTGGTCCGGCAACAAGTTGGGGGAAAAATGATACATAAAAACCAAAATCCAGAATGTTCTTTACAGGTTCAAGTTTTTTGCTGTAAATATCCAGTGTGTAGGACATTGTTTGAAAGGTGAAAAAAGATATCCCTACGGGCAGAAATATTTTAGCGGTATCAAAACTTGTCCCTAAAAACAGATTAGAAAAATCTGCCAGATAGTTGTAAGCTACCAGCTTGGTACCAAACAAGTCGTTTATTGCGGAAGTGAAAAAATAAGTGTATTTAAAATATGACAATAGAAAAAGATTTATAAACATGCTTAGGAAAAGCAGAAATTTACGTTTACCTGGATTTTCGGTGTTGTAAATCCATTTTCCGATATAAAAATCAACTAAGGTGCTGAAAATAAGTAAGATAAGAAAGAATCCGCTGGACTTGTAATAGAAGAATAAGCTAACAAGCATTAAATACAGTGATCTGGATACTTTTTTGTCGGATAAAAATGTATATCCAATGAGTACAACTCCAAAAAATGCCCAATAAAAAAACTTTGTGAACAGTAAAGGAGAAGTTTCACTGTACGAAAAAATATTTTTGATTATTTCACTAAAATTTACCATTTACCTTATTGTTCAAATAATCCACAAAATCTTCCAAAAAAGCATTAAACATCAGTCTTGCAATAATTCTGTATCCTTCAGAGCTAAAGTGAATTTTATCTTTTGTTGCAAGATTATCGTTTTTCCATAATAGAATAGATTTTTCTCCCCCCATAACACTAAAAAGATTCCATACGACACAATCATTTTTTTCTGCGAGTTCTTTCATTACCGAATAAACTTCAGTGTAGTTTTTGTTTACGCCAGAGCGTGAATTATAGAAATCTGTATTTGTTGTCAAAATTATAGCACAGTTGGGATTATTGTTTCTAACTTTATCAATCAGGGTTTGATAATTTGCAAAATATTTGTTTCTATTAAAATCTTTTGCTGAGGCATCGTTAACACCGATAGAAAAAATAACCAGATCCGGATTTATGGCAGAAAGATGTTTATCAAAAAGTTCAGCTTTGAGATATGATGATGTTGAGGCTCCATTTATGCCGATGCTTATGAAATTAAATGAAGGTTTGAGAATTTCTGTTAAAATTCCGTAAAAAATCAACTCTGTGTTTATACTGTCCTTTTTACTAAAAAGAACAGAAATAGAATCTTGAAGTGTATTAAAATCAACAATAATACTACCTGTAATTGTATCAAATGTGATATTCTTCAAATTGGTATTACCATTAACTATTAGAGAATAAGAAAGTGTATCGCTTAAATTTGAAAAAATTCTAATTCTACTGAATTTACGTTTTTCGATTTCTGAAATTTTATTAAAGAAAAATTTCAGTTCCACAACACTATCCTGTGTAAAAGCTGCTATTCCACTTAATCCTACAAGGCATTTAAGTTCTTTATCCGTAATTCTTGTAAAATCCCATTTCCCCGAAAATTCACTGCGGTAAAATATTGGATGGTTAGTATTTGCTATTGAAAAAGGGAAAACGTATCCCGGAGTTCCTTCGGAAAAAGGACATAATTCTTCGAATTTTTTCTTTAACTCCCATGACCATGAACCACCTTGAACATGCGATGCCCCAATATGTAAGATTGTTACTTTCTCGTCACCGCACAGACATAAATTTTCTATTTTTTCGTAAAATTTACTTATTGAATTTTTAGCTCCATAATGCTGAAAAAAATTTGTATCATTATTGATATATATTTGTTCCGGGATGTAATAATGTGATCCGTTATTTTGAGCCATTAATTGAGTAGCAATTAAAATAAAATAAAAACTAAAAGCAATATGTATTAGTGATATTTTCACTTTTGAGCTGATTTATTTTGTTGATTTTTGTAATTAATATATTCCAAAAATATAGCACTGTATAGCATATTAGCTGCAATCTGAGCACCTTGAGGAGTGAAATGAATAAAATCTGGAGCAGCCAGGGGCGGATTTGCATTGACCCATGCTATCATAGAATTTTTCCCTCCCATAGCTTTGTATAGATCCCAATAAATTCCACCTGCTCGGTGAGTAGCTTTTTTGAGTTCATTAATTATGTTTTCGAGATTAGGATAGGATATGTAGGCATCTTTTTCTTTATATGCCATATCGCTTGGCCCAATTACAATAAAACAAGCATCGGGCATAATATTTTTCAGAAAAGCGATTTGATAATAGAAATAATTGGCGAAATTTTCAGCTGATTTTTTATCAGGTAATCCTGGAACTGAATTCCCTCCAAATTGTAAAATGAATAAATCAACCCCCAGTAAATTAAATGAGTTGGCCAATAACTCTGTATTTGTGGTAGTGAAAACAGTCCCGCTACTGCCTCTGAGAGCTATGTTGTCCACCACAACTCCTGTTTGGTCTTCGAGCGAAATACCATAAATGTCGGGACTATCGTAGGATTCAAACTCAAAACGGATTCTGTTCAAATAATCAGAATGTACATAGTTATATAAGTATGGACCTGCACCACTGTTGAGTGAGTCAGTTTTTATAATTTCGTTATTTGATTTTATAATCAGTTGTGTCTTTGTATTTGCATTTCCATATATAATTTGAATTTCGCGGAATTTTTTTGTATTTGAGTATGCCAGTTCGGACTCAAAAAATTCTACCCATGCTTTGTAAGGTTGAGAAGGAGTAAGGAATGGAGTATCAACGGGATAAGAATATCTGCAAAACGAAATCATAGGTCCGTAGCTATTATGACTTGCTGTGTAATTGCTATACCCAAATCCGCTGAAACGCATCCAGTTTTCGGAGGCAATTTGCTTGATGCTAAACTGTGCATAAATAGTTATTGGCGACAGCATTCCGCAACCAAATCCACCGAATTTTGATTGTAATCGGTTTCGGAGATAAGCGGTAATTCTATCTCCTTCGATTTGGGAATCGCCGTAGTGCATAATTCTTACTTTTCCGGTTTGAGTTTCGTTTTCAAGTTTTGCAAAAAATCGGTCTAAAGCATGTGGATTATTTTCGGGAAACTCCAGAGGAGTAATTTTTGATTTAATTTCTTCTTTATCGAATTCTTTGTTTTCGTCAATAAGTTCGTCAATATTTTGTTGCTTTTCTATTTTGGGAATATCATTGTCGTTTTTTGAAGTGTAAAACATTTCTTCGAATGTTGGAAAATACAGAATGAAGTTATCTGTGATTTTTATGCCATCTTTAGGAAACAATAACATAATAATTCCTAAAATAGCAATTACGCCCCACACAAAAAACAAAACATCCCTTATTTTCATTGTTTCTTCCTGTAAATTTTTAGTTTTTGTCCAATCTGCAATTTTGACGGATCAGAAATTCCATTCCATTCAAGAATCTCATCGGCGGTTGCCCAGCTGTATTTTTTAGCTATTTTATAAGCAGAGTCGCCTTTTTTTACCTCATAAGTTTCTACAAGTTCGTATTGTGATGGGTCGAACTTTTGCGTATTTGTTCGAGATTTTACTTCATTATTAGTAATTTTATTATCAGCTTGATTGGCTTCGCCTTTTTTCTTCCATAAAACTATTTCCTGTCCGGCATAAATTTTTGTTCCGTCAATATTATTCCATTCCTGAATTTCTGAAATCTTTACTCCAAATTTTTGAGCAATGCTCCCTAAATTATCTCCCGAAACTATTTTATAAGAGATTTTTTCGTATTCCGGCCCCGGAACTTTATATATTTCTGTATCTTTAGAAGTGTCTGTACCATTTACTAAGACTTTTGGAAAATATTTTTCCGTATTGTATGAGCATATTGTATCATAAAGCTCGTAAAATTTTTGACCGTATCCGGCAGGAAGAAAAAATATTTTTTCACGTCTTTTCCCATCAATTATTTCTGAAGTAAAAACATTATTTAGATTTTTTAATTCTGCAATATCAATATTTAAAACTGTAGCAATCTGTTCAAAATGAATTTTATCAACTATTCTAACAGTATCAATACTTTTTTCGGGACATAAACTGAAGCTTTCTGTTATAGGATTTTCTTCAAACCAATAAATTAAGGCAACTAATCTGTCAAAAATATGAATAATATCTTCCTGCAAAGCAGAAATAATGTCTTCATCCCTTGTGGAATCAATAATTTTGTTAATGTAGATTGGTGATGTAAGATATGCAGCAATAGAATAATTCCATCTTCCGTATATAGTGTATAAGTGAGCCAGATATCTGGTAGCGGTTTTTGACGAGAATTGAGGATTGAGTCTGTTATCGAAGTTAATATCCCCGGGGAAATCGAATTTTGCTGCCGGTATATATTGAAGTCCCCAAACTCCAACACCTTTATAATTAGTTATGAAATTATTATCCAAACCACTAATTGCAATTGGCAATAGAGCAATTTCTTTTGGGATTGACCCATCAAAGAATGATACCTTAGTAAAGTAGAAGTAACAGTACTTTAATTTGCATTTTTCTGATAGTCTAAGTTTATCGAGATCGCTTTTTATTTTTGCTGCTTGGGAGCTTATGGCAAACTTTTCATTCCCAACATACACATAAGCGGGGGGTGAAGAATTTTTCTTGTGATAATAATTTTCGGTACAAGATGAAAAATATTCTTCGTTACAATCCTTGCAGAAGATTTTTAAGTTTTTCTTTAAATCATTCACACATGAAATTTGTGCCTTATTCTGAGAAGTTAAAATCGTCAATAAGCTAAAGTTTAGTAATATCAATAAAAATCTCTGCATTATGAATTTTCAAATCCGGCTGCAAAACTATTAAAAATTTATTTAAGTAAATTATTAATTAAAAGATTAGTTGCTTGGTTGGATATTTTTATCAAAAGAAAATTGTTTTACGGAATTTTATTTTTGCATTCTGCAGAGTAATTTTATGGATTTGAATTTAATTGTTGTAAAATTATATTCAATCAAATTTTTTTTTGTACATTTGTAGAAATTATTAAAATTTAAAGATATGGAAAACCTACAAGACCCTGCAAGACGAGTTCCGGATCCGGGACAAAGTGTACAACCAAATCAACCTGTTCCACCTCCTATTCCGCCCATTAATAATCCACAACCTTCACCTAATCCTATTTATCAACAGCCTTCGCAACAGCCTTTATATCAGCAACCATATCAGCAACCATATCAACAACCATATCAACAACCATATCAACAACCTACAAATCAACATTATCAACAACAAAATTACAGACAGAATAACGCTGAAAAATTATATCCTCCAGTAAAAATGGGAGAGTGGATGTGGACCATATTTGTAGCCTTTATTCCAATTGTTGGTTTTATTTTATTGTTGGTTTGGGCTTTTAGTTCAACAACAAATCCAAGCAAATCTTCCTGGGCTAAAGCAACTCTTTTATGGGGTGTTATCATAACAATTATTTATGTTATAATCTATATAATTATTTTCCTTATTGCTGGCGTTTCTTATGGATTTCTGAATAATTAACCTTTTTTTATAAAATATTCTTAAAAATAGAATATGATAATTTCAATTTTTTATTTGCATTATTTTAATGTAAATAAAATTTTTGTTGAAACTAAAATTACAAAAGTTGAATAGAATTTTGAGCTCATGATAATTGAAAAATGTATAGACTATTTTACAAATTTTTCTGATTTTAAGGATCTTAAGCTTGCTCGTGTCGTGATAGGTTTGCGATTTAGTTTCGTTGAGCTTTCGGATGGAAGTTTTGGAATTGCGGGAACGACAGATCTTAAAGCGGTCGAATCATTGAATCAAAAATACTACGGTAAGTTCTCGCCCGGAAATATATGTGGACAAAGTGTTTATGATTTGCTGACGACCAGGGATAATTTTTCGGTTTTAAATTCGTTGAAATTTGCATGTATCAATGCTCTGAATTACAGATATACTGATTTTTCAAAATATAAAATTCGTTATGATGAAGATCCAATTGAACTATTAAGCTTTAAAAACAAGCAGGTTGCTCTTATTGGAGCTTTCAGATCGTATATCGAATTTTTTGATATTAACGCAGTAAATTTTAAATTATTAGAGTTAGATTATGAAGCTATTCCGGAAAAATTCAGATCATATTTTGTGGATGTTTCCAAAACAGCAGAAACGATTGAAAATTCCGATATTGTAATTATTACCGGACTAAGTCTCGTAAATGACACTTTCCCGTTGATACAAAAATATTTAAACAACAGCAAAATTTCCGTAATCACCGGTCCTTCGGCTAATATTCCGCCAGATATTTTATTTCAAAATGGAATAAATATAATTGGAGGTACTGAATTTACCAACAAAGAAAAAGTGTTGAAATTAGTTTGTGAGGCTGCTTCGGGCTATCATTTTTTTAAGTCTTGTGCTCGCAAAATTACAATCGAGAAAGGAGTATAAAACTTATTTTTGTTTACGAAAAAAAACATAAATTTCTTCATTGGAATCTTCTTCCGAATATTTGAATCCGTTTATATTTAATTTTTTTAATTCGGCAGGGTCTTCTATTTTATTTTTAATAATTTCTCTTGCCATACATCCACGGGATTTTTTGGCATGAATAGGAATTATTTTTCGTTTTCCATCTAAAATATCATAAAATATGGGTTGAATTACTTTTGAGTTAAGTTTTTCTTTATTTATAACTTTGAAATATTCTTCTGAAGACAGATTTAGCAATATCCCTGATTTATTGTCTTTGTTGATTTCTTCGGTAATTTTATCTGTCCAAAATTTATAGAGGTTTTCAAAACCATCGGGTTTAATTTTAATTTTCATTTCGAGTTGGTATGGTCCAATAAGGTCAAGAGGACGAAGAATCCCATATAAAGCCGATAAAATTCTTAAATTTTTCTGGGCATATTCGAAATCTTCAGTTATAAAATCAGATGGATTTAAACATTTATAAACATCACCCGAATACGCTAATATTGCTTGTTTTTGTTTAACCCTTTTTGGAAAATATTTTAATTCGACTAGTTTCTCGTAATTTGATATTGCGAGTGAGTCGCTTATTCCCATAAGCTGCTTTAGATCATCATTTGAATAATTTAATAAAATCTCTAAAATTTTTTCTCTTTCATCTTTAAAAAAAGGAATAGTGAATAGTTTTGTTATATTTTGATTTTTAAAATCAGAAGATTTTGATGCAGAAATGATTGTTATCATGAT
>LUZK01000184.1 GCA_001603595.1 Bacteroidales bacterium Bact_19 | reverse complement strand
TAAAATTTGTTTTTAAAATTTAATATATTTTTTTAAATTATAAATTAAATTTATATATAATAATATTATATTAAACATAAAAATACTTTTTTTTAATTTAATTCTGATAATTTTGTTTTTAATATCATTTAATATTTTAAAATCTTAAAATTATAATCACATAAATACTAAAAGAAAACAAATTACGTTACTAAAAAAAACAACGTAATATGAAAAATTTAGAATTAAAAACTGGCATTATTTATTTTATCTTAGTTTTTACCTTTATTAGTTGTACAACAACAAGAGTAGCAACTTTAACAAAATCTGAAAATGAAACAATAGAATTATTTACAACAAAAATTCCAGACAGAAACTACGTAGAAATCTGCTACATTCAGACGGATGGAGGAATTTTTCACACTCCACAACAATTACTTAATCAAATGAAAAAAAAGCCATCGAATTACAAGCTGATGCTGTAATTAATATAAAGTATGACTTTCAGGCCTGGTATCCTATTGTTTCAGGAACTGCTATTAAATATAAAGATAAGTAAACATTAATTTAGTATAATGATTTAAATTTTGCAAATGCTATTATTATATATATTATTTATATAATTAAAATAATCATGAATAAATCGATTAAGATTGCATTAGTTCTGATTTCAATAATTATTAATCTTGAAACTCTTTATGGGCAGGAACAAATTTTTTCTAAAAACAGCATAAAAACAGGTTTTGGAATAGGAGTATCTATGGGCAATCATTCTCATGGTATTGGGTTTGTTTATACCATAGGATATCAAAGAGAAATTTGGAAAGACAAATTAAGATTAAATCCGAACTTCAGTATCGGTAATTACAGTTCCAAATTATTGCTTGATGCAATAGATCAATATTTTAATTCTATTAATATTGAGACAAATCTTTTTTATGACTTAATAAAAATAAAATCATTTTCATTGATTATAGGATGTGGAGGAGTAATAAATAATTCTTTAGGATTGAAAGGTACTGGACGATTCAATGAATCAAATGAAAATACATATTCCGAATATATAAATGATTATCACTTTGGAGGTTATTTGGGAACTGGGTTTAGATTTAACTCGCCAAATGGAAGAGCTGCAATTAATTTAATACCGATTAATTTACATTTTGGAAATCACGATTTTGCAGAATTCCATGCTAAAATTGATTTAGATCTTAAGTTCTGAAATTAATAATAGACAAAATAAAATCAAAAGTAGAATTATTCAAGATAATTAAAGATTAATATCCCTATAAAAGTTTTAATTTAAAAATATAATAATCTGTGATAGCAACTTTCAATTCTTCTAAACGCATTTTAATGCATTTTCATTTTAAAATTTATTAGCTATATTAAAACAAAAATTATATTATTATATTTACTTTATAACTTACTTTATAACTTTTTAAAAATAAAATATGAAATAAATTGCAATATGCAAATTATTCATCAAACTCACAAAATATCAACTCGCCAAAATCATAATAAGAAAAAAATATTATTATAAATTCGTAATGCAAAAAAACATAAAAACATTTTGTAAGTTTAACAAAATATTTTTTACTTTGATTCATAATTTTTTAATTAAGAAATAATATTAGAAATGCGGAAAATGGCAAAATTATCTAAGAAATCAGAAATTAATTAAATGGTTAATTCAAGGGCTGACCTCCCAATAATGCAAAAATATCTTAAACAATTAATTGGATATTTCCAATTAATTAGAGAAACAGAGTGAATAGAAAACAAATTACTAAACAACTAAATTTTTCTTTTATGAATAAAATTAAAAATTTTCTTACAATAATAAGCATTACGTTTATAATATCCGGTTTATGTAGCTGTCATAAATGCAAAAACGAAGATCCATCTGCAAGAATAATTAACAATGGAACATCAAAAGCTAGTGTTCAAATCAAAACTTCAGGTGGTAATACAGTAAACATAAATAATATTGATCCAGGAGCTTCATCTCCTTATTCATCATATGCTCCAGGAACCGTTACTTTTACAATTACTATTGCCAATACTAATCATGTTGAAACTGTTAATATGGAAAATTGTTTTAACTATGATATCACAATTAATTCAAATAATAATATTTCAACAACAGTTATTGACAGAAATTAGTTAAATAATAATTTTTTAGAATACATCATTTTTAGTATTTTAATTTATTATACATTAAAATATTTTTACAAATCAATATAAGATTTTTAGAAGAATTTTTTATTAAAAAACAATACCTAAAGCACATAAAAATTTTTCATGATATAAAATTTACCAGAATTCTTAAACATAATATTTTGATAATTAATTAAAATGTTTATTATCATATAATTTGTAATTTAAAAACTTTCGCACAAAAACTGTTTTATTATTCAAATATCTTATTACATTATATGTTAATAAATCAAATAATGTAAAAACAATTATTAATTAACAGATTTAAAAATTAAAAAAATATTAAGCTTAATTAAGTAACTAGA
>LUZK01000028.1 GCA_001603595.1 Bacteroidales bacterium Bact_19 | reverse complement strand
TATCTTTCATCATCTTCAACCTTATTCCCTGTTGATTTGTATTCCGGAAATCCGGCAGCATTTACTTTTATTCTTTCACTTTCGGGGGAATTGTTCTTATTTGGTAAAGGCGATTTGTTTAGTATAACTCCGTCAACCGATACAGTACTGAAATCGAAATCCGTTCCGTGAGCATTTAAAATCTTTCTGATATATTCCGGAGTTACAAATTCATTTATGTTCAGCTGATATCTGTGCTTTCCTTCGATGCTTATAAAATGTCTTCCCCACGAAATATTGTTGTCAGAAAGAAAATCATTTAAAATCTCCTTTGCATGCGAATCATCCTTAATATCTTTCACATGAAAATAAACAGTATAACCTCCAACTATAGGTTTAATGTGAGTAAACTCTAATTTTTGACAATAAATAAAATTGCTCAAATTGAGTATAATAACCCAAAATATTAAAAATACTTTTTTCATGTTTTGTAATACATTAAATTGCCTATAAATAACAATAGCCTCTAACTCTCCTTCTGTCAAAGATAAACAAATTTTTAATATCGCAAATTAATTTTTAATTAATTTTTAAATGCAAAAGAAATAAGATTTGCTCCCATTTTTAGAGCCTTAAGACGTATTTCCGGAGAATCGTTGTGAACTTCGGGATCTTCCCAACCATCACCAAGGTCGGTCTCATAACTATAAAAAAGAACTAATCTCCCTTGATAGATAATTCCAAAACCTTGAGGAGGTTTTCCGTCGTGTTCATGAATTTTAGGAAGTCCATTTGGAAAAGAATATTTTATGTTATAAATAGGATGTGAGAATGGTAATTCAACTAATTCCATATCAGAAAATATCTTTTTTATTTCTCGTCTCACATAAGGGTCCATTCCATAATTATCGTCAATATGTAAAAAGCCTCCGGCCAATAAATAATTTCTCAAATTCATTGACTCAAAATCGGTAAAATATACATTCCCATGTCCGGTCATGTGAATGAAAGGATAATTGAAAATATCAGCACTACCCGGCTCTACAACAACCGGTTCCTTAGCAATGTTAGTTCCTAAATTCTCGTTACAAAACTTAATCAAATTAGGCAGTGATGTAGGATTTGCATACCAGTCTCCTCCACCTCCGTATTTTAATAATGCAATTTTGAAACTCGCTTCCTGAGATACATTATTAAGTATAAAAGAAACGATAAACAAATATGTTAAAAATATCTTTATTCTCATTTTTAAAACAAATTTAGACCAAAACCAACATTTAGTAGTGATTTTTGAAAATCTTTTCCATTAAATGATTCTATCCATAAAGGAGTATTCAAAGAAAGCTTTAGGTATGTTTTATTATACCCCAGTCTAAGAACAGCTCCGTAATCAATATAGTTTAAATATTCAGGATTCTTAAATTTAATTTTCTCATAAATATATTTATTTTCAAAAGAATAAAATGTTCCTGCCGAAATTGTGTAACTAAAATAACCGCCTAAATCCAAATAAAAGCCTAATTTATTATAAGAAGCTTCGCCATATGTAATTCGCATGAATACTTCTGACAAAAAATTATTGTTAATAATCTTTATTTTATCATAATATCCCGAAGGGTCAAAATGATTCATTACATTTTTATTTAAAGCCTTGTTATTTCGTGAGTAGTTTAATCCTAAACCTATATCAAAAAATTTAAAAAACTTGTAACGATATAAATATCCCAAATTTATACTCCCTGAATTCAAGATTTTTTCATTTGGAGTATTAAAGCTAATTGGCTTTGAATAATCAAAAATAAAATATCCGAAATGTTTATCAATACACGACCATATTGTTTCTGATTTATATTTTTCAGGGCTCAGATACTCTGTTGATGGTTTTGTTTTTTGAGAAAATATTGTTGTGCATGCTGCAATAAGAAAAAGTAGTATCGAAAAAATTCTATTCATAAAATCAAATTTTTACTTGTTCAAAAAAATAATGTTTAAATTACAAAAATGGCAAAAATATTTCTTAAAATTGCAAAAATTAATTTTTTAAGTAATGAGAACAATTAAATTTTTGTTTTTATTTTGTTTTTTAATTCTAAATATTATTAGAATTGTTGCACAGGAACAACCTGACAGTTTAGTCAAGGCAGAAAGTGTTTATATCCCAACGATTTTGCTTTCGGACGATGATCTTGAGGGAGGAAATAAAAACCAGGATATTTCAGGATTATTGCAATCTTCGAGTGATGTATTTTTTAACACTGCAGGATTTACTTTTGGACAAGCAAGATATTTAATTAGAGGTTACGAAAACAGCTACCATGAATTACTAATGAATGGAATAAATTTAAGTAATGCCGAAACAGGAAGAATTATATATAGCCAGTGGGGAGGATTAAACGATGCTACAAGGAACAAAGTTATGAGAGAAGGCTTAGGATTTTCCGATTTTTCGTTCGGTAGTTTAATGGGTTCAACCAATATTATTACCAAAGCTTCCCAATATCGTACAGGTTCATCTGTTTCATACGCCTCAACAAACAGGAATTATAGAAACAGAATAATGATAACTCATTCAACAGGAATGAATGAAAAAGGATGGGCATTTACATTTTCGGCTTCTACTAGATGGGCACAACAAGGATATGTTCCCGGAACATTTTATGAAGGATATGCCTACTTTTTAGCCACAGAAAAAAAAATTAACGAAAAACACCATCTTAATCTGACAATCTTCGGTTCTCCCTATCGCAGCGGAAGAAGCGGAGCGACAACACTTGAAGCATACCAACTTACCGGAAGCAATTTCTACAACCCAAATTGGGGATATCAAAACGGGAAAATACGTAATTCAAGAGTTGCAAACTATCATCAACCAAGAACGATACTTTCTCACTATTGGAAAATAAACAACAGTTCAAATCTCGAAACATCACTTTCGTATTTATTTGGAAGAGGTGGTGTAACTGCTCTAAATTGGTACGATGCTCCTGATCCCAGACCTGATTATTACAAAAACCTGCCAAGTTATTATGAAGAAGGTTCTATCTTGAGAACTATTTATACCGATCTCTGGCAAAATGACGAAAATTTTAGACAACTTAAATGGGACGATTTTTATTTTGCTAATAGCAAAAACCTCTACACAATCGTTGATGAAAGTGGAATTGAAGGTAATAACATAACAGGCAACAGAGCAAAATATATTATTGAAGAACGTAGAAAAGATCTTAGTCGTTTCGATTTTAATTCCGTATTTTCACATTATTTAGACGAAAATACATTGCTTATCTCAGGATTAAATGCTTACTCTGCAAACACACATAATTTTAAAGTAATTAACGACTTATTGGGTGCAGATTGGTGGGTTGATATAGATCAATTTGCTGAAAGAGACTTTAATGATAACTTCACAAACCAGACAAATCTAGATCAACCTAATAAAGCCGTTCGCGTTGGTGATATTTTCGGATATAATTATAATTCTATTGTTGAGTCTGCTAAAGTTTTTGCTCAAATCGAAAAGAAATTCAGAAAACTGGATTTATACTTTGGTGCCAATTCATCCTACACTTCATTTTATCGTATTGGGAACTTTAGAAATGGTCTTTTCCCTATAAACTCTTTTGGAAAATCAAAAACATATAATTTTCTGAATTATGGAGTAAAAGCAGGAGCTTTGTATAAAGTAACCGGACGACATATCATTTCTGCAAACGGAATATACATGACAAAACCTCCCTACTTCGAAGATGTATTTATTTCACCACGCACAAGGGATAATGTAGTTTCTAATTTGTCAAGCGAAGAAATAATATCAGCAGACCTGAATTACATCGTCAGATATCCTAATTTTTCGGCTCGTATCACCGGATATTACACCGAAATAAATAATGCTATCGAAAATAAAAACTTTTATCACGACGATTACAGAACATTTGTTAACTACTCATTGAGCAATATTGACAAACTTTTTACCGGTATTGAATTTGGAGCCGAAGCAAAATTGTTACAAGTTTTCAATATAAACACTGCAATAGGTTACGGAAGTTATATCTATAACTCCAGACCGGTTGTTACAATCACAAGAGACAATAGTGCCGAACTAATCGCAGAAAATAGAACCGTTTATATAAAAAATTATCATATCGGAGGAACTCCTGAACTTGCTGCAAACCTTGGACTAAAGTATAATTCTCCGAAATTTTGGTTTGTAGGTATTAATGCAACATATTTTGCAAATGCTTATGTAAGTTTAAATCCTGAACGCAGGACTGCCGAAGCCCTCGAAACTTTAATAGATACAGATCCACAAATTGATAGAATTTTAGCTCAAGAAAAAATCGACCCGGGATACGTTTTTGATATCTGGGGCGGGAAATCATGGAGAGTCAAAGGAAAAACTATCGGATTCAATGCAAGTATTTCAAACATACTCAACAACACTGATATTATTACTAACGGGTTTGAGCAATTGCGTTTCAGTCGTTCAAATATTGACAAATTCCCGAATAAATATTATTTTATGTATGGCAGAACATACTTTATAAACTTATATTACAGGTTTTAATTTTAAAAAATATAGTTATGAAAAATTATTTATATATAAGATTTAGCATCATAATCGGAATATTCGGATTATTGTTTTCCATTACAAATTGTACCGGAGAACTCGACAGACCTCCTATCAATCAGGCAGACCCTTCAAAAATTCTGCAGGTCAAAGATATTTATAAAATCTTCACCGACAGTGGCGACAATTATACCTTTACTGATAATTACATGCTTTATGCTCACGTAATTATGGACGATTCCACAGGGAATATATACAAAGAAGCATATATACAAGACTCTACAGGCGGCTTAAATTTATACCGTTTGAGCATTAAAGGAGCCGTTGAAGTGGGAGATTATGTAAGAATAAATCTTAAAAACGTAACCTTAAAAAATTACAGCGGCAAAATGGAATTAGTTTTTGATAAAATATACGACATTACTAAATCAATCATTGTAATTCGCAAACGTGAATTTATTGAGCCTGCTGTTGTTACTATGGAAGATATTTTCACAGCAAATTATGATTGCGAATTGGTTAAAATTACAGATGTGCAGTTTGCCACATCACAATTGGGTTTAACATTTGCAAATCGTGGAGGAACAAGTGCACAAAACAGAACATTGGAAAACTGTAACGGCAAAACAATGATTGTGCGAACAAGCGATTATGCTGTTTTTGCCATTGATACACTTCCGGCAGGAAAAGGCGACATTATTGGTGTTATTACAAAATATATCTATAGTGGAGGCGATACCGCATGGCAATTGTTAGTTCGTAATCCCAAAGAATTTGAAATGATAAATCCAAGGTGCAATTAAAACATTTAAACAATTTATAAATTTTCGCGTCATGAAAAACAAAATTATAATAATTTCAATATTGGCAGCATTTGTGTTAAATTCCTGCATACATACAAAATTTGAAGAACCTGAATTCGACTCAATACCAGTAGGACAGTTGCTCACAATCGCACAACTATATCAAATCTATAATGACAGTGCCTTAATGGCAGGCAAAACTTTTTATAAATTCACTGAAGATTATTCGGTTTATGCCAAAATTACTATGGACGACAAGTCCGGTAATATCTATAAATCTGCTTTTGTGCAGGACGGTTCCCATGGTATAAACCTACATTTACTTTCATCAGGAGGTCTTTATGAAGGAGATTCTATAAGAGTTTATTTAAAAGGACTTTACTTAACCGAATACGCAGGTTTATTACAAATTGATTCTGTTCATATTGATAAAAATATCATTAAAATAGCAACACTCAAAAGTGTAACTCCACAAACTATTACAATTGATCAGATTAATACCGGACTTTACATTGCTAAACTTGTTAAAATAGAAAACGTTCAGTTTATTGACAGTGATTTGGGAACCACATTTGCTGACAGCGAAAATAAATTATCAATGAACAAAACCCTCATTGATGCAAATAATCAAACTATTATTGTAAGAACAAGCGGTTATGCAAGTTTTGCATCCCGAACAATTCCTTCGGGCAGAGGTTCAATAATAGCAATAGTAAGCAAGTTTAATTCCGACTGGCAATTGCTTATTCGCAATCTTGCAGATATTAATTTTAATCTTAGAAGATTTGGCGATGTTGATACATTATTCTTTGAAAATTTTGCTGGTATTCAAAACGGAACAAATTTCGATTACCAAGGCTGGCAAAACATTCCTACCATTGGAAATATCTTCTGGAAAGGATTTAACAATGGCGAAGGTGCCGAATACGTTAAAATAGAAAACACAAACGGAACAGAATCTGAAACTTATCTGGTACTACCAAAACAAAATTTATCGAATGCAAAAATGTCATTCAAAACAAGAGCAGGTATGTTGCTGAATGCTAAATTGGAATTAGTTGTTTCAAATGATTACAATCCCGAAAACCCTATTGAAAATGCAACATGGACTGTGGTTAATGCAAATATTGCAACATCAAACTCAAACTCTTACGGTAATTGGCTCGAAAGCGGCGAAACCGACCTAAGTTCATTTAACGGAGATTATTATATCGCATTTAGGTTTAAAACCCAAACCGGTCAAAAAGGGGTTTATCTGATTGATGACATTCTGATTTATAAACAATAATATGAAAAGATTCAGCTGCTCAATACTAGTCTTTTTAATTTTTATTTTTTCTTCTTTTGCACAAAACGCCGAAGAAGAATTACAGAGACTTAATTACGAAATTGAGCAACTAAATCAAAAACGCGACAGCCTCAGAAAAGTTGTTGAAATAATAAAACTATCCCAACTAAAAGAGGCTCTTATTAAATATGGACTCCCCAAACTGCAAGATGACGACGAGCTTATATGTCATTCTGCTTTTTGCTTAGTTTATGACGAAAAACACGAAGTTGCAAAATGGACTGCTCACATTATTTCAAGAGAAGTTGTTAAAGGAACGATAAGCAGAACTAATGATTTTAGGATAGACAGCTTAATAAAAACCGGCTCTGCTCAGCAAGAAGACTATTTTCTCATAATTGAGAATGATGACGGTACAATAAAATACGACGGCTTCGGCTTCGACCGCGGACATCTTGCCCCTTCGGCAGACTTCAGATGGAGCGAAATTGCCCTATCTGAATCATACTATTATTCTAACATGACTCCCCAATTGCCTAAATTTAACCGTGAGGTTTGGGCTGAAATAGAAAATTTTGCTCGCAGCTACATTGTAAATCACCCCGACAGAGATTTATTCGTTATCACTGCTCCCATTTTACATGACAGCCTACCAAAAATTGAAAGAAGCATTAACAAAGTATCTATTCCCGAATATCATTACAAAATACTATTTGATACAGTTGATAAAAAGGCTATAGCTTTTCTTGTAAACCAATATAAACTCGACTATCCAATAGAATCATACGTTGTTACCATTGACTCAATTCAAAAAATCACTGGACTCGAATTTTACACTGCCTTCGACGAAGAAACCAGAAACAAAATTCTTTATCATTCCGATATTTCTTTATGGAGAAGCGAAAAAGAAAAATACGATAAAGCTCCTATCCCCAAAAATCAACTGCCAAAAGACCATTATAATACAGTGGACGCAAAAATGTTTATTGATTATCCCAAAGATGTTACTGTTTGCGGTACTGTGGTAAGTGCACACAAATCCCGTAAAGGACACGTGTTTCTAAACCTCGATAAAAGTTTTCCTCATCAAATTTTCACAGCAACAATCTGGAGTTCAAATCTTGTTAATTTTAGTTACGAACCCGAAAAATTTCTCCTAAATAAAAGAGTTTGTATTAAAGGAAGAGTAAAAGACTATCAGGGTGTTCCATCAATGTATCCCGATAATGAAAAAAAAATTAAGATTTTAGAATAGGTTTGTAAATTAGTCCCCTGTTTTAAAAAATTTTCACCATTTTATTTTGGATTTTAATAAAAGATTTATATTTTTGCAGCCTCTAAATGGTCTTTGTCCGATGGTGTAATGGTAGCACTGCAGATTTTGGTTCTGCCTGTCTAGGTTCGAATCCTAGTCGGACAACTTTTTTAAGACCATAAAAAACTCTCCCGACGGGAGAGTTTTTTATTTTTATTAGTTTGCAATTTCCTTTCTAACTTTTTTATTGGCATTTTGCCATTGCAGAACTTTTCTGTTCAAATCTCCGGATTCTCTATGTGCTTTAAGCATCATTGTAATTTCTTTTGTTGAATAAGCATTTGGATATTTTGTGTTTTTAACAGTCGAAAATTCCGAGGCTTCTCCTTTTTTGGGGAATGGTTTAGTAATCAGCGATTTTTTACTTACCGGAGGATTTTGCATAACACCATTTACAAAATAAATCGGATCACCGTTGGGATGAGTAAAATAATAATAATTATTGTCCTCATTGTATTCCTTAAAAACATCAAAACCATCTGCAATAAGCACGAGATAATAATACCCTGTAATAGGTGGAGTTTCATAAGTCCACACAAAATTCTCGGAATTTGTACCAAATACAACCTGAGATACTATATTTGCTACACTTGATTGAGCCGGAATATTAACATAATTAGCCCAATAATCTTGAGCCGGAACATCAGGTAATGGGTTTGGACGGTCGAAGTATCCGTAAGACCCGTAATCGTCTGTGTATATATCATAGAGGATTATTCCGTAATCATTGGCATTATAGGCATTATAATAAAGATAAAGAATATTCCAATCAGCTGAGGCTAAAAGCTCATTTTCGCCGGTATTGTAAACATTATAAGTAGCTCGTCTCATTCTCGGATAGTTTGCATCAGCTGCTTCATCAATAAGATTCCATGCCTGAAGGTCGTAACCCGAAACCGGATCGTTCAAATCGGGTTCTTGTTCAATATTGTTAGCTATGAAACAAGCAAAAGCAAATTTATCTGATTGCACAAAGAAATTGTAATCAACCCAGATTATACCATTATTTCCCCAGTCTGTACCCCATGAATTTAATACTTTAAAAGCTCCGTTTGGTCCTTTATCATCATCATATCCCACAACAATCATTGCATGGTTAGAATGTTGCCCAGTATATCCATAAGTTTGGGATGTAAGAACAAAATCCCCTCTGGCGTTCATAAATTCATCACCTAACTTGGCTCCAAAAACAATAGGTTTTCCCTGATAGATATATCTTTTTATATTTTCAATGGTTTGCTCGATTTGTCGGTAGTTTAATATTTTGTAATTATTTGCATTGCTTGTCCAGTTCGACAGAGGGGAAGAGCTGCAATTTCCGAGATTGGTATATGGCACAACACTCATTGTGGCAACCCCTCTGTCAATCATTACATCCAGAGCTGCCTGAAAAGTTGTACCATTACAATTTGCACTTTTTTTGGAATTCGGAATTGCCCAAAATAAATCTTTAGGACTAAAAATTCTACTGTCATCATTCAAATTTGCTGCGGTATAGCCCATAATTCTTGCATACATGTAAGTGCGCAAATAGTATCCGCAGGCCCATGCCACACAAGTACCATATTGTCCCTGATTTCCAATAGCCGGAAAATAATTTGTTAAGTCATAACTTGTTGGTAAAGTCGTGTTACCATAAGCTGTTGCCAAATTAATATCATCAGGAATCGTTGAAGGATCTTCTTGTTCGAACATCCACCCAAAAAAATATTCCAGATTTTGATTTGTTTCCTCATCACAAGATGAGAATGTACCTATTAAAAAAATTATAACAGGTAATAAAATAATCAGAGTTCTCTTTTTCATAGTTGATTAATTTATATTATTTATGTTATTTTTCTCAATAATGCTTTTGTTGTCAATTTCGGGTATAATAAAAAAATTATTTTCGTAAAATTTTAGTTCATCAAAATTTTTAAGTTTTTTTATTCTCAATAAATTATAAAAATTATTTTCAATAATCTCTGTTTTCCCACTAAACTCCACATCAATAATATCCACCAAACCGAAATAATTATTATTGTATATGTAGGTTTTACTTTTAAATTTTGAATAATTAAAATTTAAAAAATCCCTGAAAGTAGCATTAGAAAATTCTGTATATCCAGCAAAAGTGCAAGTATTGAAATTAGCTTCGGAATTAAATTGTGAATTTTGAAAAAAAATGTTTTTCTTAAAAAAACACATATCGAATCTTACCGGGAAATAAAAAAAAGCATAATTAAAATATACATCTGAATTAAAAGAACTCTCATTAAAATATGAGTTTTTACCTCCAAATCTTGTATTTGTAAATTCTGTTTCCGAATTAAAAATACTTTTACTGAAATCGCATAAACCCATAAAAATAGTTTCGTTGAAACATAACTTATCTTTAAAAATACAATTTGTACAAACAAAATGCTTTTCAAAATTTACAAAAACAGTTCCAGAGTTATCCGACTTAAATCCAATAACCTCAGAATCAAAAGTACAATTAAAAAAACTTATCGAAACCGGAATATAAACAACAAAAACTCCGGGTTTAATAATATTTTTTGAGTTAACGCTTGTAAAATCCAGTTTGCCTTTAATCACAGCATCCTCAATATAAATATTTTTTCCTTTTTCTATTTCCGAAATAATATCAGTAGCTAATACTTCCCCTGATTTAATAAGAAAATTATTCCGATTACGACAAGCAAAACAAGAGAAAACTACGACAAAACAAATTATTATCAGCTTTATTGTATTTTTCATGACAAATTTCAGAATGTAAATATAATTAAAATTTTTGTTTAAAAAACAATTTTCTTATTTAAACAAATTCTAAATAATTCTGTTAATAAAATAAATTTAAAATTTAACAATATGAAAAGAAAATATTTATTGATATTATTTAGCATTCCCGGAGGATTAATTGCACAAAAAACAGAATTGCCAAAATTAGATTATTCTTATGATGCATTGGAGCCATACATTGATTCGCGTACTATGGAAATTCATCACACAAAACATCACCAGGCGTATGTTACAAATTTTTTAAAGGCGATCGAAAATACCGAAGCCGAAAAGATGAGCCTTGACGATATTATGATTAACATAAGCAAATTTAGTGCTCCGGTTCGTAACAATGGAGGTGGACATTACAATCACAGTTTGTTCTGGAAAATTTTATCTCCCACTGCAAAGAAATCACCAAAAGGAGAACTTGCTGTAAAAATAGAAAAAACTTTTGGTGGGCTTGAAAAACTAAAAGAAGAAATTAATAAAGCTGGAGCTACGCGATTTGGCAGCGGATGGGCATGGCTGATTGTAACTCCAGATAAAGAATTAAAGGTAGTTTCTACAGCAAATCAGGATAACCCCCTAATGGATACCGAACCGGTAAGAGGAATTCCTATTCTGGGGATTGATGTATGGGAACATGCTTACTACTTAAAGTATCAAAACAAAAGACCTGAATATCTTGAACAAATCTGGAATGTTATAGATTGGTCAAAAGTTGAAGAATATTATGAAGCAGCAATAAAATCGGAATTGATGATGAAACTAAAATAAATAAAAAAAAGAGCCTAGGCTCTTTTTTTTATTTCGCCTTATTAACTAATTTGAATACTTCCATTACCAATATCATCGGGATAGCAAGAATAAGAATTAATGCCCATTCCTCCATTGTAACAGGCTCGATACGCAAAATATTTTGCATAAATGGAATTTGCATACTTAGTATATGTATCCCCTGTGCAATTAAAACTCCGAAAACCAAAACTATGTTTCTTTTTAATGGTACTTTAAAAGCTGAAGTTCTTTCGGAACGACAATTAAACACGTGGAAGTTTTGCATAAATACCATCAGCAACAGAATAAGATCTCTGGCGTGATATTCATCCATTTGAGCATAGTTTATCAAAAAAAACCATAGTGCGAAAACAATCAACCCCATTGTAGCCCCCGACACAACTGTTTGTTTTATCATTAATGGATTGAAAATTCTTTCGGTAGGTTTTCTCGGTGGACGTTGCATACTGCCGGGTTCTCCTCCTTCAAACGCTAAAGCAACATCCTGAATGCCATTGGTAACCAAATTTAACCACAATAATTGAACAGCAAGTAATGGCAAAGGCAATCCTGCAAAAATAGAAGCTAAAAACAAAATAATTTCCGCAGCACCTGTAGAAATTAATAGGTAAATTACTTTTCTAACATTATCATAAGCAAAACGACCTTCCTCTACTCCTGCTACGATAGATGAAAAGTTATCGTCAACAACAATCATGGATGCTGTTTCTTTTGCCACATCAGTGCCAGAGCCCATTGCAACACCTATATTTGCTCTCTTAAGAGCCGGAGCATCATTAACTCCGTCTCCGGTAACTGCAACAAACTCACCATCTTTTATCAATACATCAACAATTTCCAATTTCTGAGTTGGAGAAACACGAGCAAAAACTGTAGTTGATGACACAAGTTCTTTATATGCAGGACTATCATGAGCTCCAGCTTCTTCTAACATTTTACCCGTAACAACACGAGTATTTTCATCAGCTATTCCAAGTTCTCGGGCTATTGCACCGGCAGTCTCGGGATGATCTCCGGTAATCATCATAACTTTTATACCGGCTTTCCGACATTGCTCAACAGAGGCTATTGATTCCGGACGCAAAGGATCTATGAAAGCAACAAGTCCATAAAAAGTAAGCGAGGGAATATCTTTGTTTTCATAAACTTCTTTGTGTTCGTAGTCAGGATACTTGGCACTTGCAAAAGCCAAAACTCTATATCCGTTCTTTGCTAAATTTTCAGCATCCTGTAATATTTTTTCTTTATTCAGTTCAAGCTCTTGTTCATTAACCGACATTTTATCACAAAATTCTAGAACTGTCTCAACAGCACCTTTAACACCAATATAAGTTTTGCCATCTACATCGAAAAACGAAGCAGAAAACTTTCGTTCAGATTCGTAAGGAATTAGGCCTATGCGTTTTTTAACTTTAAAATATTCAATTGGATCAACTCCTAATTTGTATGCCATTGCAAGCAATGCAATATCCATTGCATCACCGTGATATTCCCATTTATCCCTTTTTTTTATAAGATTTGCTTCGTTAGCAAAAACAGCTATGCAGGAAATTTTATCCATTTCCCTGTTAATGTTAAATTTTATTTCTTTACCATCTTTATCCAAAACTTTTCCTTCGCCGTTATAACCTTGTCCGAGGACTTCATAAACAGTTCCGTCGGGTAATATTATTTTTTTTGCGGTTTGTTCGTTTACCGTTAAGGTTCCTGTTTTATCACTTGCAATTACTGTGCAGCTTCCCAAACTTTCTACCGCCGTAAGTTTACGCACAATTACATTACGTTTTGCCATTCTTTTTGTCGCTATTGAGAGGGCAACCGTTAGGGCAACAGGTAAGCCTTCGGGAATAACAGACACTGCAAGTGCAACCACAAAAAAGAAAATAGCAGATAAATCCATTCCTTGAGCTCGCAGTATCATAGCAAGGATAACACTTAAAATAATTACAAATGCACTTATTTGCTTTATAAACTTTTCCATCCTATAAACCAGAGGTGGCTTGGCAGATTTTGATTCTGTTACATCTTTTGATATTTTACCCACTTGAGTATTAATTCCTGTACAAACAACAATTCCCCATCCTCTTCCTCGCATAACGGTAGATCCCGCAAATGCCATATTAGTTCTTTCTGCAACACCGATGTCTTCTTTCAAACGATTTGTCTGCTTTTTTGCAGCTATGGATTCACCGGTTAAAAAACTTTCATCTATTTCCAATCCCATAGCTTCAATTAAGCGGATATCGGCAGGAACTTTCATTCCGGATTCCAGCAAAACGACATCTCCCGGGACAATATTTTCTGAAGTAACTTCTATTTCTTTACCATCACGCCTAACACGTGCTTTTATCTTCATTAACTTTTGAAGACTACTGGCGCTTTTTTCCGCATTGTATTCCTGATATGTTCCAAGTGCAGAGTTTATCAATATTACAAGAAAAATAAAAATTGCATCTTTCCCCTCGCCAATTGCCAATGAAGCTATAGCCGCAGCTATTAAAATAAAAATCAATGGATTTAAAAGCTGATGGAGTATTATTTCCCAGATAGTAACTTTTTTCCCTTCAGGTAATTTATTTTCTCCATAAAACTTTAGTCGCTTTTCTACCTCTATATAATTAATACCTTTATCTGATGTTTTTAATTCGTTGTAAATCTCTTCATTAGAAAACGCATGCCAGTTTTCCTTTTCAATAAGGTCATAATGTTTTATCATATCAATACAATTTAATTTTACATAATATGCAAAATTAAAAATATGAACATCCGTTTTTCTTAAAGAATTATTAAAAAAGGAAAAACAATCCTAAGCAAGACGTTATTCCGATTTTTATTTGCGTTTTAATAATTTTGAGATTGTCTTGGTAATTTCATCTATAGACTCAACCATGGTGGCATTATGGAAGTCAATGTTGGAACGTTCCGACATAAAAGCCTGAATAGGATATATCAAAATAAAACCATTGTCTTTAAAATATTTATTGAGGTAAATCGGAATTCGTTCCATATTGGGATGATATGAGGGAGAATCTTTTCGGCTCATAACAATAATTAGATTGTCATCTAATCTGAAATCTCTGGCTAAAATCAAAAAGTCTTCCCAATCAACAAATTCTCTGAATTCACATTCTATATTATTCTTTTTATGAACTTCTCGAATGTATTTTAAGGTTGTTTCGCTTGCATAGAAAACAATAATAGCTCCGGAGTTAATGGCAATATTCCAAATTTTAATTAACCAAAACGGGAAACCGACTTCTTTTTCTGCATTTTCAGGAACAATTACAATATGCCTTTTTATTGTTCCTAAAGGCTGAACAGGTTTATATATTAAGGTAGTTGTATTACATTTATTTAATATTCCGCCTGTAAGATTTCCAATAAAATTGCTCGATAATCCTTTATCACTCCTAATTCCAAGAACCATATCGGTAATACGATGTTCTTTTACAACACTATTTATCCCATTAACAATATTTACATCATATCTAAGCAATTCATGAATTGTATTGTCGGAACCGGCTGCAACTCGAGCGGCTTTTTCAAGAAGTTTACGGGCCTGTTTTTCAGCAATACCATCAAAAGTGTCGTTACTAACAATATTTAAGGCATATAGACCATCTTTATTCCTCTTTGATTTAATCAACACAGCAAGATTTATTAATTCTCCAACAGTTTCAGGATTGCTTACTGAGATCAGGATTTTTTCCTGAACAGGTTCTATTTCTTTATCTTCTCCTTCGTCGGAAATATTTTCCAATAAAGCAAGGTTTTTAGCCCCTTTCTGTGCAGAAAATGAAGCTATTGTACATGTAAAAAGAATCATCAAGATAGTTCCGTTCAAAATGGAATCTCCAAAAAGTCTGATTGGTTCGCCGGAAGGAGTATACCCTATTATAAAATTATACCCAACAATTACAGCAGCAAGTGTAGCTGCAGCCTGTGCATTGCTTAATCCGAAGATTACTCTTCGTTGATCGGCAGAGAATCTAAAAGTCTTTTGCGTCAACCATGCTGCTATATATTTTGCATAAGTTGCAACAATAATCATAACCCCTCCGACTTTTATTGTTTCAAAGTCTGTAAAGAAGGCTCTGTAATCTATAAGCATTCCGACACTAATCAAAAAGAAAGGAATAAAAATGGCATTGCCGACAAATTCAACTCTGTTCATCAAAGGAGAGGTTCTCGGTATTAATCTGTTTAGTGCCAACCCTGTTAAAAAGGCACCTATGATTGCTTCAACTCCAGCTATTTCGGCTAAAATGCCGCCAAGATACATCAGTAGAAAAACAAATATAAATTGAGTAATATTGTCATCAAACTTCTTAAAAAACCACCGTGCGAGAATGGGGAACAAAATAATTACTATCAGAGAAAAAATCACAACTGAAACCGATAATCTTACCCAAAATTCCTGAGTAACTTCTCCTTTTTGCATTCCAATTATTACAGCCAATACCAAAAGTGCCAGAGTATCGGTAATTACAGTTCCTCCAACCGCGATATTAACAGCCTTATTTTTTGCTACTCCCATCTTACTAATAATAGGATATGCAATCAAAGTATGTGAAGCAAACATACTGGCCAATAGAATTGAGCTATGAATTGATAGCCCCAACAAATAATACCCTGCTGTTGTACCCAATCCCATAGGAATTAAAAAAGTGTACATGCCAAAAACAAAACTTCTCCAGCTGTTTTTCTTAAACTCTGCCATATCAATTTCCAGTCCGGCAAGAAACATAATATATAGTAAGCCTGCTGTTCCGGAAATAACCATACCGCTATCTCTGGCAATAAGGTTAAAGGCATTAGGACCAATAATAGCCCCGGCAATAATCAATCCCAACAGGTACGGAATTTTTAGCTTGTTTAGAATGATTGGTGCAAATAAAATTATGGCTAAGATTATTGAAAAAATCAGAATCGGGTCCTCTAAAGGTAAGCTCAAATCAAAAACATTCTTTGATAAAAACAGCATCTCTATTTATTTAGAAGTACAAATCTAAATAAATATTTATATTTATACAAGTTTATTTAAAAAGTTAAAGTTGATTTTTATTTTTTATTTTAGTTATTGGAATTTGCATCTCTTTTAATTAGTATCGCCATTTTTCCGGGATTTAATCCGGCAGTAAAAGTATATTTTTTGTTCCCGTTTCGATCAAAACAATGAACTACTCCTGTATTAACAAAGCCTCTTGCATCACTTATAAACACATCACCTGTAAGTTTATTTACGGCTATTCCATAAACTGTTTCGATTACAGTTCCATCTTTTATAAAATTATTATCCAATAATGTTTCGTTTTTTAAATCTATAAGCATAATTTTAGATCCGCCCCCCCCAATATAATCATAATAATAAACAAAAGCTGTATCCCCCTGAATTGTAAGATTCAAAACCTCTAAATCGGGAAAAGTATATTTCAATTCGTCGGTATTAGAATCTATTATTTGTAATTTCATCTTAATCTCGCCGTAATTTCCTCGGGAAACCACATAAAGATCTCCATAATTGTCGGCAGCAATGGTATAAGGATTTATGCCGACCTCTATTCGTTTTATTTCTGTAAAAGTATTCAAATCAATGACTGAAACAGTATTATCGTAATTAGGATAATCTAGTCCTCCTGAATTCGAGACATAAAGCTTGTTATTTGCTACTGCAATTCCGTCGGGGTTTCTGCCTACATTTATTATCTGTTGAATTTGTAATCCGGCAGTATCAATCATTGCCACAGTTCCATCAAATGAACACACATAAGCTTTTGACCCATGAAAAGCAATACATCTTGGCTGTCGAGGTTTGTTGCCGTCAAAAAACGGGATTCTGGCTATACTAATACCTGTAAAGGCATCTACAACTTCCAACTGGCTGGATACATTAACAACAATATACATTTTTGAACCATAAATTGCTATATCATTGCCTGTATCTCCTAATCTTCGTCCATTTTTAATCTCAAAAAAATCAGTAATTGCAACTTCTGAGTCAAAACCATACCAGGTAAGTGTGCTGTTATTCATGTTGAACAAACCTTCATTAATTACATATATTCCTATGCTTGTAAGCGTCGTGTCTATGTTAATATCTGGATTTTGAGGTTCAATTGGAGGATCTACGCAAGAACTTAGAATAAGCAGGAATAAAAATATCGTAACTATTATTGTTCTCATAGGTATATTCTTAAAATTCAATACTTTAACAACAAACTAACAAAATACGATCTCCCCGGCATTGGAAAACTCCGTATAACTTCGTATTGGACATCGTAAAGATTGTTTACTTCAAACTTTAAACAAGCCACTAATTTGTTTTCAAAAGATTTTTCGTAATTTACCGAAAGGTCTGTTATCCACCAGCCCGGAATCATATTTTGATAAATGTTTTCACCAAGTGCAAATCTGAATCCGTTAAACAAAACATTATAGTTAAAAGCAAAATTCAGGATTTCAATACTGTTGCGTAACGAAAAACTTTCGAATGGAATATAAGGTATCTGATTTTTATAGGTGGGAGACTGCGGATTAGTAATATCAAGGGCTTTTTGAAAAGTATAATTTGCAGTACTTACAATTTTGAAAATTTCGAAAAATTTAATGCTTTCAATATATGTTTGAAGGTCGAAACCTCTTACATCAACAACTCCAATATTTTGCATTGACCAAACAAACAAATTCTTAGTTGGAATTGCTACAATTTTATCTGTAACCTTATTGTAAAAAAGATTTGCATTAAATGATAAGAATTTAAAATACCTAAATCCCGTATATGCCGAAAGCCCAAAATTATACTGTTTGGCATTTTCGGGGCGAAGATTATTATTCCCCACAAGAGTATAATATAAATCATTAAAACTCGGCATGCGGAATATATCTTTATAAAAAAATTTTATTCTGATTTTACCATCTTCTAAAATTTTATATCCAGCTGCAAAAGAAGGACTTAGTTTAAATCTGTCGGGAGCTGTCTCACCACGAAGTGTCTTTTCTTTTACAATTGTACTTAAAATACTTGCATCAAAGTCTATTCGGGTCAGTCTGTAATTTGCAGCAAGCGAAGTTAAGTAATTGAATCTCACGGGTCCGGCATAATTATATAGATTTGCATCCATCGTATTTACAAAGAAATCACTCGCTAAAGCAATTGACAAAGAATCAATAATTTGATAACGAACAACCTGAGAAATATAAAATTCATGTTGGAGGTAAATATTATCGAGACGACCTTCTTCGTTTAGATACTCAGGATCTAAATATTTTAATTTATTTCTCGAAAACTTTAAATTTGTGTACAAACTTATTTTTTCGTTAACCTTCAATCTATACTTTATTGCATTGTAAAAATCTTTATTCCATAAACGCTGACGACTAAAAGGATTATAAAAAACAACCGCTCCCGGCAGACCTCTTTCGGAATTATAAAAATAAGATTTGTATAAAATTGTTTGCTTCCCGTTAATTCTGTATTCTACATCTGCATCTATCAACAAAGATTTTATATCTGAATTTTCCCTTGTAATTACAGAATCAAGGTTTTGTCCGTATTTTAACAAAAATGGATATTCCCCGTTAGCAGTGATAATATTTGCAGAAAAACCAGCAAAAAGTTTATCTCCAATCTTTCCTTGTGTCAGTATATTATTCTGTAATAGACCAAATGAACCTGTTTTTAGTCCGTAATTGAGATTATAATTTTTATTGAAGAATTCTTTTTTTAAGGATTTTATATCAATCACACTAGCAGCTGCATAATAACGTGCGGGTTGGGACAAATCATTAGATTGACCTACATACATTGAAATATCTTCCTTATTATTTAAAGAAATTTTGCCTAAATCAACCTGACCGGTTGCAGCATCTGAAAACTGAATTCCATCAACAAATACAGCAGTATGATTTGCTCCTAAACTTCGAACCATTACAGTCTTTAACCCTCCTACTCCGCCATAATCTTTAATAGTAACTCCCGAAAAATGATTTATTGCCTCGGCAACAGAAAATCCTGACATTCGCTCTATTTCATGCTTTGTAATTTGCTGTACAGGACTCAAAGATTTATCCTTAAGTCGAGGTCGTAAATCTTTTATCTCAACTTCTCTGATTTGATAAACAGTGTCTGGCTTTTCGTTTTGTGCGAAAAGTGTAAAAAACAAACATAGCAACAATATGTTGATTAGTAGCTTTTTCAACTATTGTTTAATCATTTTTAATGAGCTAATGGTTCCGGAACCGATCGCATGCAATATGTAAATACCGCTGCTAAAACTTTCTAGATTTATTTCACAAACGGAATTTGCTTCAACTTTATCGGAATAAACAAGTTTTCCTGTAATGTCAGAGATCTGGATTTTACACGCTTTATCGCTAAGTATGTTTACCACCGATGCAAAAGGATTCGGATAAGCTGTTATGTTAATTTCTGAACTGTACCCAAACATTAAAGTAGTATTATTTGAATTAGGATAAAAAATCAAATTATCTACACAAAAATAAGCCGGAGTATTCATGCCGAAATATCCAACGTCTGAAGACTCAAGCGAAAACCACAACTTTTTAACAGCACCCAGACTCTGTAAATCCACCCATCGCCAATTATCAACTATGTAATCTTTAGAATTATCTTCAAAACGATAATCAGAAAGGTAAAATTCAATTTGATCTGTTAAATTTTCATTATTATCTTCACCCCAAACAATTAATTTGAAATAGTCAGGATCATTTCCATCTGTTCCTCCGAATTTTTTCGCAAAGCTATCTCCATTAAGCATTGACAAATAAGCATAAGTGGAGTTTGTTACATAAAAACCATTCACAATAACCTCTTCGGCAAATTCAACCGGTACCGGCACAGGTTCGTAAGTTCCGCTAGTCCAGTCTATAGGAACATAAGCAATTGCATATATATCGCTTTCTATATCGGTTGCATATATACCACCTCCGGTAATTGCACTGAATTGATTCTCGAAACCCGGAGTTGTTACATCTCGCATATTTGAATATGACCATCCACTCCAAGAATTCCAATCAGAATTATAATTATTCGCGAAATAAACTCCATTACTACTGAATCCTCCTGATTGATCGTTGCCATTCCAGAATGAATTTGCCGCAAGATTCAAATCATCAAAATTGCTTATTGTGTATGGCTCTCCTGCATTGATAACAGCAACGGCATCCAGGTCAAAACCAGAAGAATTAAATGGCGTTGGCCATGGATCATTTACCTTATTTCCCTGAGAATCATAAGTGCAATACTGATCGTCAATATTTCCGACAACATCAATTATTTTTACAAATCTGATATTATTGATATCTATGCCTGTGCTATCTGCAATATCCTCTAAATCAAAAGGAGTTCCATATCCTTGCCTGTATTTTCCGGCAAAATTATGAATATTGGTAGGATCAAGAGTCCCGAATCCTCCAACCTGAGTTTGAGTTTGAGTTAAAGAAATTGCAGGAAATCTGACGAATCTCTCCCCATCACTGCTCACCTCAACAAAAGCAAGTTCCAGAAAAGTATCGCTAAAGGAGTTTTCAAATACAACAAAGTCTGGTCCCGGACCATTGATTATAGGCCTGTCGAAACTTAAAATCGCATAGCCTCCATCACCCAGACTAACCACATCATATGAGCTTTCCTGTGCCGGTCCAAGAGCAATGGAAGGATATCCGTAACTTGCCAGATTACTTCCGCCATAAGCGAACGAGGGATCATCAATTCTTACATAACCTCTATAAATTTCTATTCCGGTTGCCCAACTCACAATTATAGAAGAATCTTTATAAATTGCCGTTGACCCCGGTTGCCCGGCAGCAGGAGCAAAAGGACCTTGAGAAAAAACACTAGACGAAACAATCATCAAAAAAAACAAAAGCAAAAAATTACCGTTCATAAACAAAACATTTTAAAAGTTAAACTTAACAATAAACTCAAACGGTAACTTGCGGGAAAAATAAACGACCATATCTTCGCTTTTCACCCGAAAGCTACGAATAATTCTGTATTTGGCAGGTCTTCTGACTTACCCGGGTTTCAACGCCTTCCCATCCGTATTTGGTTAGAACAGTGGCATATTGTTGAAAAACTATGCAAAAACCTTAATTTTGCATCGGGCTTACAGCTACGGGGATAGTTCCGGAATTTCACCGGATTCCCTTTTAATCTTTTAAAGAACCAAATACTACGCAAAGATAAAATAAAATTGATTATTAAAAAAAATTTTTTGATCTTAATTTAACAATAAAATATTATTTCAACTTTATAAATTCATTTGGTGAAATTTTAAAATTAAAATAGGTTATAACTAAAATATTTAATT
>LUZK01000126.1 GCA_001603595.1 Bacteroidales bacterium Bact_19 | reverse complement strand
GATATAATCGCGAAACCCTCGAAGTTCGTTTTAAAGGTAAATCTATTTCAGATGTTTTGAATATGACAATAAACGCGGCTACGGAGTTTTTTGAAAATATTCCGCATATTCATAAAAAACTTGTAATACTTCAACAAATAGGACTGGGCTATGTAAGTTTAGGTCAATCGGCTACTACGCTTTCCGGAGGTGAGGCCCAAAGAATAAAACTAGCAACCGAACTAATGAAAAAAGATACCGGTAAAACTCTGTACATTCTTGATGAACCTACTACAGGATTACATTTTGATGACATACGAATCTTGCTGAATGTGCTACAGTCATTGATTGACAGGGGAAATAGCATAGTAATCATCGAACATAATATGGATGTTATAAAGTCTGCCGATTGGATTATAGATTTGGGACCTGAAGGCGGAGAAAGAGGCGGACAAATTGTGGCTCAAGGTACACCTGAATTTATTGCTGAAAATTGTAATTCTTTTACGGCTGAGTTTCTGAAGGAGGAATTACAAATTCAAACAGTATAAAGCATTGGAGTATTAAGCATCCGGAATGTAATGAACTGAGGCTTACCATGTATTTTCGACTTATCTCACACATCGGAAAGCTAGTCTCTAGTCATAATTTATTATTTATATTAAAAAATTACAAAACCAATTAAGTTATCGAAGATAATTTCCATAATGTTTAACATATTGAGAATAACAGGAGTTTTGAGATCACTTTTGCAAGCCAAAAATAGTACCCTAAAGCCTGTATGTGTCAACTTTTCGGCAAATTATGAATTTAGTTCAATTTTGGGTATAAAAAAAGGTCAAACGATGTTGACCTTTTTCTTTAGAATAAAACATTTTTATTTAATTGTAATTGATTTTGTAATTTCTCCTGAATTTGTAATTATAGTGATGAAGTAAGTTCCTTTATTAAAATTGCTTACATCAACAACTTGTTTATCCTGATCAAATTTTGAAGAAAATATAATTTTTCCAAGCAGATCTGTGATTTTAATTTCTTTCATATTTGTTGCTTCAACAATAATTTGTGAATTTGCTGGATTAGGATATATTTTTACATTTTCAGGCAATGAATTATTTATTCCTGATAAATCTGAAACAAAAATATAATCTTCTTTTGTTAATGTTGAACTTCCCGATTCGTTATAAACAGTGAGAGTTACATCATAATTTCCTGCAGCAGTGAACATCACTGTCGGATTCTGTTCCGAGCTGGTTTCGGGAGTTCCGCCTTCAAAAATCCATTCCCATGCTGTTGGGTTTCCTGAGCTCAAGTCTTGAAATTGCACAGGTTCGTTAATCTGAATAGCTGTAGCTGCTGCAGAAAAATCAGCAACTGGCGGAGGAGGTAGAATTATAACAACAAGTGAAGTATCATCTGTAACAGGATTTTGTGCTACCGGTTGTCCAAAAACATTTACGTAAGGTACAATTGTCAATGTCAATTGATATTCGCCGGCTTGTTCAGGTGTTCCATAAAGTTGACAGCAGTATCTTGTTGCAGGATTAGTTACAAGGAATATATCTTGGCTTTTGCACCATGTCATTCCTTGTGGGAGTCCTGAAACATCAATTATTTTAATTGAGTGAATAACCGGTAATCCCATGTAGGAGGATGGAGGAATAACTGTTACTGTTTCATCATAGTATACGCCTTGGTATCCAATAGGCAAAACTTCGGGACAAACTTCTCCCGGATTTGCAGCATCTTCACAAGTAGGATCGGGTGTACAGGGTGGATTACAGATTTGTGCGTTTACCACC
>LUZK01000125.1 GCA_001603595.1 Bacteroidales bacterium Bact_19 | reverse complement strand
GGAGTTTTAGTTTGAACAAGTGTGTATTTTCCGATTCCTTTTGTAATATCAACAATTTCCAAAGTTCCATCGGCTTCGTAAATTAGTTTTCCATCTCGCGTTAAGTATTGTTCACGATAAACATCACCAGTTTGTGCAAATTCACTTTCGCCTGTAAGTCTTGTCACATAACGCAACATCATGCCTGAGTCTGCCATAAAAACACCTGCTTGTGTAGTTTCACCTTTGCGAAGCAAATACTGAGAATTGCGACCACCGTCTCTTTCTGTAATTTGGCGGGGAATGTAAACCGCTTCATTTAAAACGATGTTTAGAAAACTGAGATTTGTTGATGTTGCCAAATAAAGATTTAGAAGAAATGGCGGAATTCCTAAAACAGTTGTTGCATTGTCAATTTCTGATGGATTGTTTACTAATGCTTTAAGTTCGTCAAGTTTTGGCGGAATTTCTTCGATTGCAATAATTGCAGGATCATTTAGATTTTTTGTGCTCATAAAAGTTTTTTTTAGTTAAAATTTATGTTCTTCCAACTCATGTTTTTCAAAAATAAATAATTCATTTACAGTCATATCAAAAAACATAGATAAACGTAGTGCAAGAGTTAAAGAGGGCAAATATCTATTGCCTTCAATGGCGTTTATTGTTTGCCTTGATACTCTTAAAATTGCTGCTAGCTCTTCTTGCTTCAATTTTTTTCGTTTGCGTTCGTCTCTTACGAAATTCCTCATATTAGTCGAAATTTTCGTTATTTTTCTTTTTGATACTCTCTAAAAACATTTGTATGTGAAATGAAATTATATAAA
>LUZK01000124.1 GCA_001603595.1 Bacteroidales bacterium Bact_19 | reverse complement strand
CCCGAGTTTGACAGATAAATTGCCATGAGTGCTCTGAAACCCTTGTAAATACTGACTTTTATTTTTAATTTTTGAAAAGTGTAGTGAACATTTTTTGTTATCAGTATACTATTTAGTGAAAAAAGTAATTAATTTTGGTAAAGAATAACGATGAAGTTATGTTTATCAAGATAACTAAAAACAAAAATGGCACTGCCTACTACCATTTGGTAGAGTCTTATTGTGATGAAGGCAAAGTAAAACAACGCACTTTATTATCCCTTGGAAGGGTTGATGAGGGTAAATTAGAACAATTGGCCGAGGCCATAAGCAAGCACACAGATAAATTGTCAGTTTTTAATCTTGCCAAAGATGTTGACATAAAAGATACCTACATCCTTGGTCCACTTTTGGTTCTTCGTCGCATGATGGAGGAATTAGGGATAAGCCAATGCTTATCTATGCTTCAGGGTAAGCACCCCAAGTTGCAATTTGACCTTGAAAAGGTTGTATTCAGTCAGCTTTGTTCCAGGTTTTTGAAACCTGTTTCTAAACTCTCGTTGTATGACAACTGGTTGGGACGTATGTATCCGGGCATGGTGGAGCAAAACATTGACCTACACCATATCTACCGGAGCCTTGATTTACTGTGTGAGCACAAGGATGAGATAGAGCAATATCTTTATTACCATGGCAAAGACCTGTTCAACATTAATGTTGACGTAGTTTTGTATGATCTGACCACATTGCGATTTGAAAGCACCCGCACTGATTTAGGTAATCTGCGTCAATTTGGATACAGCAAAGAGATGCGTTCTGATTGCACACAAGTTGTATTGGGGCTACTGACTGATACCCAAGGAATACCTCTTTGTTTTGAAGTGCACCCGGGTAATACTTTTGAAGGAGATACTCTGGATGGGATTATTGATAGAATTAAGCGAAAACTCTCCATTCGTAGATTTATATTTGTGGCCGACCGAGGGCTTTTCTCCTTCGACAATTTAAAACATATCAGGGCAAGAAAGGGCGAATTTATTGTAGAGCTAAGAATGGGGGTGTTGAAACAACAGCTGCAGAAAACATTTTACAATCTGAAAAACTTTATCTGGATAACCCCGGAACTGGCACTAATGGAAACCACCTTGGAAGGAGATCGCTGTATCATTACCTGGTCAAAAATCAGGGCAGAAAGAGATCGAAAAGCAAGAGAAGAGGTGTTAGATAAAATAAGAGCACGATTATCTTCCAACAAACCCTTATCAAAAAAATTTATCACCAACCGTTCATACAAAAAGTATCTTTCCATCACAGAAGATACACCATGTGCACTGAACCAGAAAGCGATAGAAAAAGAAGCTGAAAAGGATGGTTTTTTCGGCATCATCACTAATGTAAAAGAAATGTCCGCTCTGGAAATCGTATCGAATTATAAACAGTTGTGGCGTATTGAGGATGCTTTTGGCGAATTGAAAG
>LUZK01000123.1 GCA_001603595.1 Bacteroidales bacterium Bact_19 | reverse complement strand
GTCGGTGCTACTGCGTCTGTTATACATTCTACCGTGCTTGAACCGTCAGCTGGTACCACAGGGGCAAAACTGTTGTTTACTGTGTAAACATAATTCCAATTTGTACTGTTACCACCACAATCTGTGTATGTGTATGTATAGGTTATTGTCCCTAAACATGTTACCGGATTCGGATTCTCTACTATGCCACTTAAAACAGGTACTAGATTGTTTCCACATGCATCTACTACTACTGGTGTTACTGGGGCTACTGCATCTGATGGACATACAACAGTTGAAGATCCATCCGCCGGTACAACAGGTGCAGTACTAATATCTATCGTGTAAGTGTATATCCAGTTAGTTGTATTGCCACCGCAATCTGTATATGCATATGTGTAAACTCTTGTGCCTTCACATGTTAATGGATTTGGATTGTCTACTACACTAACTAACACCGGAACTATATTGTTACCACAGGCATCTGTTACTATCGGTGTCGTAGGTGCTACTGCGTCTGATATACATTCTACTGTACTGCTGCCGTTAGCTGGTACTACAGGTGCAGTGCTGATATCTATCGTATAGGTATAAGTCCAGTTGGTTGTATTGCCACCACAATCTGTGTATGAATATGTGTAAACTCTTGTGCCTTCGCATGTCAATGGGTTTGGACTGTCTACCACACCGACTAATACCGCAGGTATGTTATTACCGCATGCATCTGTTACTATCGGTGTCGTAGGAGCTACTGCATCTGTTATACATTCTACTGTACTGCTACCGTTAGCTGGTACTACGGGTGCAGTGCTGATATCTATTGTATAGGTATAAGTCCAGTTGGTTGTATTGCCGCCACAATCTGTGTAGGAATATGTGTAAACTCTGGTACCTTCGCATGTTAATGGGTTTGGATTGTCTATTACACTGACTAACACCGGAACTATATTGTTACCACAGGCATCTGTTACTATCGGTGTCGCAGGAGCTACTGCATCTGATATACATTCTACTGTACTGCTGCCATTGGCTGGTACTACAGGGACAGTGCTGATATCTATCGTATAGGTATAAGTCCACAGGCTTACATTCATAGCACAGTCTGTG
>LUZK01000122.1 GCA_001603595.1 Bacteroidales bacterium Bact_19 | reverse complement strand
TAGTAAAAATTGGTCTTCGGCTCGTAATAACTGGAACAATCTTAAAAATTCATTAGCAGATTTAAAATCCAACATTGAAATAGCGAAACAAAAAGATGCAAAATTTGAATGCGAGATATCACTTATTGGTTTGCCTTCGGACCTTTCGATGCAGCACATTAAAAAATTAAACGAACTTAAAACAAATTGGATGGAGGCAAACAAAATTTGTTTGTACAATGTTCAGAATATAAATTCAATGTTGTTAAATTCACAAATGAATTTTTCTTCTAATATTCTAAAATCAGTTTTTAAAAATTATATTAACTGGGGCACATCAATACCTACAGGAGCAGAAGACTTGTTAACAATTTATGATCCAAGAAACATTTTTGGTCCTATAGATATGCCGCGAAAATTATTAGGCTGGTATGAAGAAGCTGAAAGAGATGCATCAATACTTAAGAATCAAGCAAATGTGATAAAATATTTAAGTAATTTGAGAGAGTTTTATTTAAAAAGGGGTGAAGGCATTACCAAAGAAACTCAAAACTTAAAAAAGATAATAGAAGAATTAACTCCTGTTCAAGAATTACATTCAGAAATGGAAAATTATTTAAGTTCGAATAAAACCGTAAAATTTCAAAACAGAAATTAATTTTTGGCGGGATTCCAGTTGATTAAAATCCTTGAAATATTTGTGGCGTGACGATTTATGGCATTTAATAAACCAATCATTTCTATATGAATTTCGGAGCTCGAAATTGATTTGGGGTTATTTTCGATTAAACGAGAGTAGTGATGTCTTTCCAATTCTTCGGCAAGAGCAGAATATTTTTTGAATTTACTTTTAACATAAGCAGCTTTTTCAAGATTCACTTCACTAAAAACTTCCATGGATCTTGAAATCTGTTTAAGACATTTTTCTTGTAAAATTATTAATTCTTTTTGTCCCTCTTCAGAAAAATCCAGATTTTGAGATAAAAATTTTTCAGCATGCTTTTTTATGTTAGTATTAACTATGTCTCCAATCATTTCTAATTCTTTCACAACATACATAATCTGGAAAGCTTCGTTCAGATTTTCAGGAGAAGAGTTTTCGGCACCAACCGAAATCAAATATTTATTTATGTTCTTTTTCAAGAAATCGGATTCATTCTCCAAAATTTGCCAACTTGAAAATATTTTATCATCTCTATTAATAAAAGGGACTAAAGATAATGAAACTAATTCTTTTACAGTTTCACCCATACGTTCGGTTTCCTTTTTTGCTAAGCTCAAAGCAAGAGCTGGAGAGGAGATATATGATTTATCAATATATTTGAGACTGAGTTTTTCGTCAAAAGTCTTCTTATCCGGTATAAGAAAAATAATAAATTTTGCCAGAATATTAACGAAAGGCAGTAATAAAGCAGCAACGAATAAACTGAAAAAAGTATGAGTATTTGCAATTTGAAAAGGTAAAACTTTTGCTAAATCTTCCATTTCGTTTGACGTGGCAGGAGTAATTTTTTTTAGAAATATTGAAAATTCTGGGATAAACCACACAAACACAATTACGCCTATGAATTTAAACAGAGTATGTGCAAAAGCAACTCTTTTAGCCTCTCGTCCTGTGTTGATGCTTGCTAATATTGCCGTCATTCCAGTTCCAAGGTTTGCTCCTAAAATCAGAGGTATCGCTGCTTCCAAACTGATTAATCCTTTGGAACCTATTGTTATAAGGATGCCGATAAAAGCTGCACTGCTTTGAATTAAAGCTGTAAAAACA
>LUZK01000121.1 GCA_001603595.1 Bacteroidales bacterium Bact_19 | reverse complement strand
TATTGTTATAAGGATGCCGATAAAAGCTGCACTGCTTTGAATTAAAGCTGTAAAAACAAATCCAATTAAAATTCCTAAAAATGGATTTTCTAATCTGAGCATTAAATTAATGAATTCAGGATATTCTCGCAGAGGATACATGGCTTCGGACATAATAAACATACCAAAGAAAATAAATCCGAACCCTAAAATCGCTTTACCAATGTTAGAGGTAATATTTTTTTTTGCTGCAATCATCATAAAAAAACCAATAGCAACAAATATCAATGAATAATCCGTTAGTTTTAAGGCTATAAGCTGAGCAGTAATTGTTGTTCCAATACCGGCACCAAGAAGCATACCGAGTGTTTGTGCAAAAGTTAAAATTCCTGCTTCTACAAATCCTACAAGCATTACACTTGTTGCTGATGAACTCTGAAATACAACGGTTGTAATAATACCGGCAATAAGTGCCAGAAATCTGTTTGATGTAAATTTGTGTAGGATATTTCTAAGTTTTGTTCCTGCTGATGTTTGTAAGCCTTTACTCATAAAGTCCATTCCAAACAGAAAAAATGCTATTCCTCCAAGTAATCCCATGATAATAAAAAATACCCAGGATTTTTTTTGTGCTTTAATTGTAAATAGTAAAGGTTTTATTTCATGATTATCAGCAGATAAAACTAAAATTTCATAAAATCCTTCTTTGTCTCCAAGTTTAAAATAATTTTCTGCAATTCCGGTGCTGTCGGTTATAACTTCGGTATTAATTATTTTAAAGTTTTTTGCATTTTTCGGATAATTTATAACCCGAAATATTAACTTATGATTAGCCAGGGGCTTATTATTTTCGTCAACAACCAAAAC
>LUZK01000120.1 GCA_001603595.1 Bacteroidales bacterium Bact_19 | reverse complement strand
ACAATAGTTACTTTTAGTAATGGATTTGCATATTCAAGTAACCAGCTCACTGTCGCATGTCCTGCTTCGTGATAAGCAATTATTCTTTTTTCTTCTTTGCTTATAATTTTGGATTTTTTTTCAAGTCCACCAATAATTCTGTCAACAGCATCGAGAAAATCTTGTTTTTCTATTTTGTTTTTATTTTTTCTTGCAGCAATTAAAGCAGCTTCGTTACAAACGTTTGCGATATCGGCACCACTAAAACCGGGGGTTTGTTTTGCAAGAAATTCAATTTCTACTTCAGGAGCTAATTTTAAGCTTCTGGTATGAACTTTAAATATTGCTTCACGTTCTTTTAAGTCGGGGAGTTCAAGATGAATTTGTCTATCGAAACGACCCGCTCTTAGCAAAGCTTTATCAAGTATGTCGGCTCGGTTGGTAGCAGCTAAAATAATAACGCCGCTATTGGTGTCGAAACCGTCCATTTCGGTAAGCAGCTGGTTTAGAGTATTTTCTCTTTCGTCGTTTGCACCAAAATTGGGATTTCGCCCACGAGCTCTACCTATTGCATCAATTTCATCAATAAAGATAATACATGGTGCTTTTGCTTTAGCTTGACGGAACAAATCTCTTACTCTAGATGCTCCTACACCTACAAACATTTCCACAAAATCGCTACCGCTTAAAGAAAAAAATGGGACATCTGCTTCTCCTGCAACTGCTTTGGCAAGTAAAGTTTTGCCTGTTCCCGGAGGACCAACTAGTAAAGCTCCTTTTGGTATTTTTCCACCAAGTTTTGTGTATTTTGAAGGATTTTTTAAAAAATCCACAATTTCCATTATTTCAACTTTTGCTTCTTCTAGCCCGGCAACATCATTAAAATTTACATTTACTTTTCTTTCTTTGTCGAAGACTTGTGCTTTGGATTTACCGAAATTAAAAATTTGATTTCCACCTGCACCTCCTCCACTCATCCTTTTTAAAATGAAAAACCAAATTCCTACAATAATAATAAACGGCAGCAACCAACTAAGAATTTCACCAATGTAATTATGACGTGTAGTGTATTGTGGAAATATTTTTTCTTCAGGAGCAAAATCCTTTTGTGCAACTTCCAATTGCCGTTCGAAAGTTTCGGGGTCTCCGATTTTAAAATAATAATGCGGACCGGTTTGCGCTCCCATACCAAAAGTACCTCCTTTTGCAGCATCGGAATACTTATCGCTATCTAATTTATCAGGCTTAATATAAATTTCTACCTTTTCCTTGTTAACAATAATAATCTTTTCGACATCTTTTGAAGCAAGCATTTCTCTTTCGAAACGATCTCTGCCTATTTCCTTTACACCTCCGCTAAAGTCAACAAATGAAAATACCAAAAAAATTATCATTAAAACAAGATATATCCACATTCGATTTTTTGCACCAGGAATTTCGTCCGAAGGACGAGGCGGTTTTTCACTACTTTTGTTGTTAAATCCTTTTTTTTCGCTCATAAAAATATTTTTCTTAATAAATAATTAAATTGATTTAGCTTTGTTTCGAATTTGTTGAAATTTTTAATTCTATTTGTTCTGCATCTGCCCATAGCTCTTCGAGTCGATAGAAATCTCTGGAGTGTTTCTGAAAAATATGAACTACAACATTTACGTAATCAAGTAAAATCCATTCTGAATTTTCATATCCTTCTTTTTTCCAGGCTTTTTCTTTTAAAGTTTTTCTGATATTATGTTCAACAAATTGCGCAATTGTATTTACATGAACATCAGAATTTCCATGACAAATAACAAAATAGTTTGTTACAGAATTCGGAATTTTTCCGATGTTAAGTATTAAAATATCTTCACCTTTTTTTTCTAAAATTGAGTCGTAAATTGCCAAAAGCAATTCTTGAGAATCATCATTATTCTTTTTCGCCATATTAAAAATTTTTGCAAAGATAATAATTAAAACTTTTATATTAAAATTAGCATATTTTACACATTACTTTTTAACTTTGATTTAACAAACGAATTTTAATAATTTATCTGTAGCTTTAGTTTAAGAATTATATATTTTTGAAAAAAATTTTATGTTGAGTTTAATTAAAAATGCCACAATTATAAATGAAGGCAAAAAATATTTAGCAGATATTCTGATAGAAGATGAAATTATAAAAAAAATTGGGCTTATTGATGAGGCTGATTTTTCAGAACTCGATACTTTTATTGATGCTACAGGCTTACTTTTGCTACCGGGAGTAATAGACGATCAGGTTCATTTTCGGGAGCCTGGCTTAACTCA
>LUZK01000119.1 GCA_001603595.1 Bacteroidales bacterium Bact_19 | reverse complement strand
GCTGGAATTACAGGAACTGACACCGCTTACTGGAACAACAAATTAGACAGCTATACCGAAACCGACCCAACATTTACAAGCAGTCAGGCAGCAAATATTACAGCAACAGATATTACTAATTTGAGTAATCTATCAGGCGTAAACACAGGCGACCAAGACCTTAGTGCATTGGCAACCAAAACCTATGTAGATAGTCTATTGGCAAGAATAGAAGCACTCGAAGAAAAAGACCTATTAAACAATGGGTTCACAGACACTAGAGACAACAATCATTACAATGTTGTAAAAATAGGCAACCAAATTTGGATGGCTGAAAACTTAAAATATTTGCCAAGTGTGGTAGGTCCCGGTACTGGTTCGCAAACAACACCATATTATTATGTTTACGGTTATAGCGGTACAACTGTAGCAGATGCCAAAGCAACAGCCAACTACACCACCTACGGCGTATTATACAATTGGTCAGCGGCAATGAATGGTGCAGCAAGCAGCACAACCAACCCAAGCGGTATTCAGGGTGTTTGTCCTACAGGTTGGCATTTACCAAGCGATGCCGAGTGGACAGAATTAACCGATTACCTTGGTGGTGAAAGTGTTGCCGGTGGTAAACTTAAAGAAACCGGAACTACGCATTGGGCAAGTCCAAATACCGGTGCAACCAACGAAACCGGCTTTACAGC
>LUZK01000183.1 GCA_001603595.1 Bacteroidales bacterium Bact_19 | reverse complement strand
GAATAAGTCCCAGATGGCCCGGTTAAAACAAAGTCTGAAGGTTGAACCCCCGAACACCACATTCGTTCAGAAAATTGAACAGTCAAATTTTGCGAACCACAAACCGGCGGATATGAAAATCCTATCATTGTAGGTGTTACAACATCAATAATTGATGCAGTGCCACTAAAAGTAATAGTATATCCACTTGTTGACATTGAAAAGTTTGTGATGTAAACGACATAGGTTTCTCCTGCCGTAACATTTAAAGTACTTGTCCATAATTGATCTTCAACAGGTCCTACACATGTTGAAGTTCCTGATGGACCTACTCCTGTAATTCCACTTCCGCCAAAAGAATAATTACATCTAATAGGTGGATTGCTCGAATAATTAACTAAATTATTACAATTTACTGAGCCTCCAAGTCTCCACACTCCATAATCATAGTCATCTGCAGTATTTACGGGTGTAATTGTAAAATTAACTGTTCCGCTTGTATATACTGTAAAGGTGTACCACATCCCATACCTTTCTCCCGTTACTAAACAATTAGGACAATTATTTTGTGTTACCGGCATTCCTTGATGATAATTAAAATCATACAAATCATAATAATTACCATTAAAAGGATTTATTGTAGGATGTGAATTAACAGTATTACAAAGCGGGATTGCTCCTAAACAATCCGAATTTGTCGGAAGAGGCAACCTTCTGTAAGCTAAAGTTCCGGCTGCAACTGAATTTGTTGAACAATAAAATTGATAAATTGCAATTCTATATGTTCCAGCAGCAGGTGCCGAAAAAATTAATTCTGACCCAAGTCCACAATAATCATCATTATATGCACCTGCAATAGGAACTCCTGAGTTATTATATATTTCTATCTGTGTATCTATAGTTGTTGTCCCTCCTCCTTGACAAAAAGAAAAAATAAAAGTTTCACCAGGATAAGTAGCTGTAAATGTATAATATCTATATGTATTAACAGATATTGTTTGCCAGTTT
>LUZK01000027.1 GCA_001603595.1 Bacteroidales bacterium Bact_19 | reverse complement strand
ATTTCATCCTGCAAATATCGGGAAGAACAGAATTTTTTGAAACTGCATTTCTACAATTTATAAAAAGATTTTTCCTTTCATGGTCAACACCTTTAAATGTTTTTACAATAGCTGTCAGCATTTTTATTTATTTAAAAAAAGATTTTTCTTTTAAAAGAATCTTTAACAAAAACGTATTAACTAAATATTTACCAAAACTTTATCTTGCAATCACCTTTCTTCTAGTGATAAAATATTTTCTTTCAAATGAACAAAACATTTATACACTACCTTTTGAATTATTTTTTTCAGCTATTGCAATTAGTATTTTCAACCGAGTATGTTTTTCTGAACAAACAAAACTGTTTTATATCAGTCTTACGATAATTTTAATCTCATGGATTTCAGCAATTTCTCTTGGCGACAACACTCCTGTATTTTCATCAGGACCATTGTTTATTACAGTTGTAATAAATTCTGTTAATATAATTATTCTTTCAAAAAGTAATATTCCAAAATTTTTCCCAGTATTAACATTATTTTTAAGTTTAATTGTTTTATTCAGTGGTTTTGTCAGCCAACGTAAATTTAATTATCGGGATAATCCGGCACAAATTCTTGATGATGGGTTATATACAGTATCAGCTCAATTTGGTAAAATTAAAACAAATAAAAATTTAATTGAATATTACAGCGAATTAAAAACAATAATTGAATCACTTCCTTCAGCCAAAAATAACACAATTGTTTATCCTCATAATGCTGCTTTTTATCCCGCCTTTAACACAAGAAATCCCTTTACACTGGACTGGTTAATTACTAATGAATTTGTGGGACAAGAACAAAGAGTTAAATCCGATTTAGAGAAACTACTTTATAGAGATAAGATCTACATCATCATAGATAATTGCAACCTTATAACAATTAGCAATAGTTACAATCCATCAGAATATTCGAACATAATTAAAGAATTTGCAGAAAATCATTTAATGTTAATTCAAGAAACCAAATACTTTAAAATTTATTATCACAGTTTTAATAAATAAAAGTAAAACATTCAGTTTATTTTAACAAAATTTTAATAAATTTGCAAAATAATTATACTGAAAGTTAAGTGTAAAAAAAACGATTGAACATGAAATTTCTTTTAACTTTTCTATTTTTAATGTTAACTTTCTTAGAAGTATTATCACAAGAAGTATTATGGGCTAAGGCTGGAATAAGAAATGATGACAATAACGGTGTATATTCATTGAGTGTTTGTTTCGACAATAACAATAATATTATAAATGCAGGTTATTATTATTGCACTTTGAGTTCAACTATAGGATTTGATGGTGTAACAATAAGCGGTTTTCAAAATCCATTATTTTTGTCACATGGATATTTTGCAAAATATAATTCCAATGGTGTAATTTCCTGGGTAAACAGAATTGGTAGTACGAACGGCGATTCAAAAATTACTGGAATAACGTCAGATGAATCGGGAAATATTTTCATTATCGGAGATTTTACTCAAACTTGTAAGTTTGGATGTCCACAAACAGGAGATTGCTCTGGATATGGTACTGAAATTACATCTCTTTATGGACGAGATATTTTCATCGCCAAGTACACCAATGATGGAAATTTCATTTGGGTAAAAACTATTAACAGCAATACTAATTCAATTTATGCTGAGAAAGTCCTGCATGATAAGAATAATTCAATTATTGTTACCGGGAAATTCTCAGGAACAACGGTTTTTGGTGAAGGAATGCTCCAAACTACTTTAATTGCAACTGGTTCAAATGATGTCTTTATTGCATCATATAACCTTGATGGAGACCTAAACTGGGTAATACAAGGCGAATGTTCAAACTGGTGCGAAATCAATGGTTTAGAAGTTGACCAAAACGGAAATATTTTCAATGTTGGGGTATTTAATGAAAATATAAATTTTGATACTTTTAATCTAATTGCTTCAGGTGGATCAGGATCTACAAATCCTTTCATTGTTAAATTAGATAATTCAGGTAATATAATTAATGCTATTTCATATTCCGCTTCTAATGATGTAAGATTTACAGATTTAGCATGTGATTTATCAGATAATTCTATTTACATTACCGGATATTTAAACGATTATATAAATTTTGGAAGTACAACTATAAATTCTCAATTCGGTAATAATAATACTCTAATTACAAAATTAGACAATGATTTAAATTTTGTGTGGGCAAAAAAGACAGGGATTAGACCAGACAATCAGGGAGGTTCATCAGGAATATCTATCGCAGCCAAAAACTCAGGATTCTATTTAATTGGAAATTACACAAACGAATGTGTGTTTGAAGGAGAAACATTAAATAATAACAGTAATCAAAGAATATTCTTTTCTGAATGGGACGGTGAGGGAAACTTAATAAACATAGAAAGTGCCGGTGGAACAAATATGGACTATGCTAAATACATTGTTTCTACACCGTACGAAGAAGTTGCTATTGCCTCAGATTCTTATGGAACTACAACTTTTTATCCACCTCCAACTTATCAGATTACATGGGGAAGTCACAATTTAACTATAAATAGAACTAGTGCCATTACTTCAAAAGTAAAATATTGCACGCCTATCCAGATTATATCTCAACCCCAGCCGGCAAACTCTGAAATATGTCCGGGAGAAGAAGTTATTTATTCTATAGATGTTACCGGCACTCAACCGATAAATTATCAGTGGTACAATTCTTCGGGGCTAATATCAGGAGCAGAAAGCTCAAGTTTTACCGCAAATAGTCCAGAAACCTATTTTTGTATAGTTACTAACGATTGCAGCAGTGTAACTTCCGACAACGTTGCTTTAAACCTTAAAACAGTATCACAAACTCCAACATTATTTACATTTTCACCTCATGCAATTTGTGCTAATACCGACACATTGGTGACATTCACTGCAACAGGAGGAGTACAGGGTAGCGGTGCAGTTCTTGAATGGTTCTACGGCTCCTGTGATGGAACTTTACTTGGAACCGGCAATCCACTCACTGTGGAAGTAAATTTTCCTGCCACTCAACAAATTTTTGCAAGGTACGTTGGGGATTGTAATACTACAAATTGCTATTCCCAACACATGCAAGTTGACCCGGGAATTCCTGATGACCCGTTTTTAGCTACTGCCAGTAGAACAAGCATTTGTCCAGATGATAATGGAACAATAATTCTCAGACTTCTTGGTGAACCTGTTGACCAGGTGTTTTGGTACACAGAAGATTGCGGGACAGGGTTAGTTGCAACTGGTAATCCAACATCTGTTCCTGCTCCGGGAAATACAACTACATATTACGGCAGATACGAAAATGCTTGTGGAGTTTCTGATTGCCAATCGGTTACAGTAACTGTAGTACCTTATCCAGTAACACCCACTTCTATTAGTGCAGATTTAACAACATTATGTTCTGATTATGAAGAACTTATAACTCTTACTGTTGAAAATTTAACCGATGACCAAGTATTTTGGTATGCAGATTCATGTGGTGGCGATATTGTAAATACAGGGAACATTATTTCTATCTCTGTCCCCGATTCTACAACTGTATTTTTTGCCAGAACTGAAAATATGTGTGGAGAGAGTAATTGTGTACAAATAGAAATAACTGTGATACCAAGAGCAGACGCGAGCATTATCAATCCCGGGTTATTGTGCTCTGCCGATGAACCTGTTCAAATTATTGCTGCAGAAAACGGAGGTATTTGGGGAGGAGATTTTATTGATCAGATAACCGGAATTTTTGACTTGAATCAAGCTGGTGGAGGTCAGCATCTTATTTCCTACACCATCGAAGGTCAGTGCGGTGATTATGATGAAATCATTCTTGATGTAGTTCAGGCTTTTGACCCTACAATTTCTTTTCCCGGAATACTTTGTATTTTTAATGATTCAACACAATTGCAAGCTGCTACGCCGGGAGGCAACTGGTCAGGTTTTGGAATTATAAACGATAGTCTGGGAATTTTTAAGCCTTCCCTTGCAGGAATTGGAATACATAGAGTTTATTATGAATCTACTGCTTTCTGTGGAGGCATTGATAGTATTGATCTGGTTGTTATCGGAAAAATTGAAGCTGAAATAACTACACCTGATTTTTATTGCAACAACATTGATACTGTTCAGCTTACTGCAGAACCCTCCGGAGGTTTTTGGACAGGATTAAATGTTGAACCTGATGGTACATTTCTGCCATCAATAACACAACCTGGAATACTAACAATGGAATACACAATTCCCGGAGAGTGCGGCGATACTGTTCAAAAACAAATTTTCGTTTACGAAAAAATATTCGCAAATATTACCTCTGCTCCTAACCTATGTATCAGAGATACTATAGTCCAATTAACAGGAACACCACCCGGAGGATTGTGGATTGGTGAAGGTGTAAATCCTATTACAGGAGAAATAGATATGAGCGAACTTTCTCCGGGAGATTATGATATTATCTATGCTTTCTTTCAGGATTGTGGAGATATTGATACTTTAGGTTTTACCATCCACCCGTTTTTCGACACATATATCTGGTACGAAGATTCAATATATCACGACGGACTCCCGGTTACAATAAACAGAGTTCAGGATGGCGGGGTTTGGGAAGGTATCGGTATTAATGAAAATGGAATTTTCGACCCCGCAATTTCGAGTTTTGGAGAATTCATGATAATTTATTCTTACGATGATGGTTTCTGCCCTGAGGCTGATACCATGATAATAAAAGTTCATTTCAGACCTTATGCTGATTTAGTTATACCCACGATAATAACTCCAAACGGGGATAATCATAACGATTTTTGGGACATAAAAGCTCTTGAAAATTATGAGATTGTTAAAATAAAGATTTATACACGCTGGGGAGATGAAGTGTTTTCTTACACAGGCTCAGGTGAAGGCTACAGAAACCCATCAAATTCATGGAATGGAAAATACAAAGGCAGAGACCTGCCAACCGGTGGCTATTTGTATATTTTGGAAATTGATAATCAAGCCCAGTTTAAAGGAACTATTAGTTTAATCAGATAATTTTATATTGATGAAAAAGCTAATTTTTACATATATTTTCTTGCATGGTTTTTTGCTTGCTTATTCCCAACAAATACCTATGCACAGTCAGTTTATGTTTAATAAATTTTTAATTAATCCTGCCTGCACAGGAACAGAAGAAAATTTACCTGTTCAGCTGGCTGTGAGAGAACAATGGATCGGATTCGCAAATGCTCCAAGCAGTCAGTTCATAAGTGCACACCAACTTTTTGATGATTATAGTATGGGATTGGGACTAAGCATGTTTTTAGACAAGTTTGCACACGAAAGACAATTTGGATTTAAATTAAGTTACTCTTATATCTTACCTGTTTACGACGAAACTTTGCTATCAATGGGATTGTCATTCCAATCTTCGTGGATAAGCTATGATTATCGCGAAATTATTGCTCTCGACTATGACGACCCCTCCTTGTATATGGGTTGGCAATCAAGATTCTTCCCGCAAGCTGATTTCGGGCTATATCTTTTTAACGAAATCTATAATGTAGGATTCTCTGTAAATCAATTAATCCCCGCAAATGTAAAAGTTAGAAATCAAGATATCATAATGAAAAAACTTATCCCTCACTATACACTTTTTGGTTCATACAGATTCAACGATATTGCCACAGATCTCGATATAGAATCCAGCTTACTCTTCAAAACAAGTTTTAAAGCTCCTTCGCAATTGGATATCAATGCTAGATTAATATATGAAAAAAATTATTGGTACGGGCTATCTTTAAGGACTTCAGGTGACATTGTAAATATGATTGGATTGCGATACAAAGATATGAGTATTGGATTTTCTGTTGATTTTGCTACAAATCGCTTGTTCAGATACCAGAGTGGAACAATAGAAGCATATTTTACTTATCACATTCCGGTAAAAATTAAAATTGAAAGTTTTCCAAAATTATGGTAATAAACCTATCTAATAAATATTAACAAAATATCAATCTGCAAATAGCTGAAAATTATCTCTATCAAGATGAGCCGGAAAAACTTTTTTATACTCTTCAATATCTTTTGTTTCAATTTCAACCTTTATGCAATCTGAAACATTATCCTCAACTTTCGCTATTAATTCACCCTTGTAGTCAAATACCTGAGTTCCTCCATTATAACTTACATCATTAGCATCAACACCAATTCGATTAACGGAAAAAACATAGCATAAATTCTCTATTGCTCTGGCTTTCAATAATGTATCGAAAGTATCGCGTCGAACTGCAGGCCAATTAGCAACGTTAATTATGGCATCGTAATCTTCGGAATTTCTGTTCCATACAGGAAAACGCAAATCGTAACAAATTTGAAGCAAAAACCTTACTCCAAGATAATTAATTACGACACGCTCTTTTCCGGGAGTAATTTTTTCGGACTCCATCCCAATCCTAAATATATGTCTTTTGTAGTACTTAATAATTTGACCATCGGGCTTTACAAATACAAAAGCATTATAATATTTATCATTTTCTTTATATAGCATCGAACCACATATTGCTGTTTCAGAAATTCTTGCCATTTCCTTAACTGCTGTCAGTGTATTTCCATTTTCGTCTTCAGCAAACTGTTCAACGTTTTGTGTAAATCCCGTGTTAAACATTTCGGGCAGAATAAACAAATCAGCTCCATGATTAATAAGGATTTGTCTGTTGATTTCTTTTAAATTTAATTCGGGATTTTCCCAAACTGTATTCATTTGAAATAAATTAACTTTAAGCTTGCTCATAACCTGTTTCAAATTTATTTTTTCTTAATCCGGTTAATCCGGTATATTTTCTCTTTACTCTTTCCATAATTTCTTCATCTGAACCTTCCATTGCAACAAAATCTAGAAATCCCAGAGTTTTTGTTTTTTTATCTAGGTATCCAAGAACAACAGGGACATTAGCTCCTCTGGCTATTCTAATAAAACCTTTTTTCCAATGTTTTGTTTTCTTTCTTGTTCCTTCCGGAGTAATAATCAATAAAAATTCTTTATTTTGGTTAAATGTTTCTATTGCCTTTTCAGTCAAACCTGTTCTTTTGCCTCTATCCACAGGAATTCCACCCCATTTTTTCAGAAAATAACCCAAAGGCCACCAAAAAGCTTCTTTCTTAATAAAAACTTTAGCCTTCTTTTCATAAAGATTTAGATATAACTTCCCTAAAACAAAATCCCATATACTTGTATGTGGTGCCATTAAAATCACGGCTTTTTTCAAATCGGGGAATTGATTGTATCTCCAACCTGTAATATTAAAATATTTCTTAATAGACCACTTTAACATTATTTTTTTAAAACCGAAATTATATGATTCGTTTTTAATTTTGAAATTATTTCATCTGCCAAAGATAATCTAATTTCAAATACTATCTGAAAATCCACAATAAATTCCTGTTTAATAATCTTACAATTATATTCTTTTATGATCTTCATTACAAAATTCAAGTTGTCATAATCTGAAACAACTTTCAAATTACAAGAAACAAATTTTTCAATAATTTCGCATTTCGACAATGCATCATAAGCCGCTGATTTATAAGCATTTATCAAACCCGGAATGCCAAGTTTTGTACCTCCGAAATATCGTACTACAACAATCAAGACATCAGAAATTCCAAAAGATTTTATTTGGTTTAATATCGGTAATCCGCTGCTGTTGTGAGGTTCTCCATCATCGGAGGCTCGGTAAATCTGACCTTCGGCACCAATAATAAACGCATAAACATGATGTTTTGCATCAAAATATTCTTTCTTGAGTGTCACAAGGTGATTTTTTACTTCATCTTCTGAACTTACAGGATAGGCAAAAGATAAAAATTTGCTCCCCTTTTCTGTATAAATACCTTGAGCCGGTTGTTTTATTGATTTGTAATAATCAATCATACGGTTTCAGCAATACTTAATAAAAATATTGAAATTATAGACAATGAAATCCCAAGGTAATTCAATTTTGTGAGCCTTTCTTTAAAGAATAATGTTCCGAAAATGACTGAAAGTGTTACTATTCCTATATTAACAATACCATAAATAATGGAGTTGTTATATATTCCTGAATTTAAAGCTCTTAAAATTAAATAAATAGAACCAAAATTAACTATACCAAGACCAATACCCAAAATCCAATTTTTAGAATATTTAAAATTCTGAAAACTTTTTGGGTTAAAAACTCCGGCAACTAAACCAGATAAAAATGAAAAACCAAATAAGGTAGCTGTAAATAGTGCAGCAGCCTCATCATTTACATATTTTTCCTTGGAAAAAATTACAAGAGAATCAACCATTCCCATTCCGACAAAAAGAATTATCGGTAAAAACAAGTATGAAAAATTTAGTTTATTATTTTCGTCAGTTTTTCTAAAAACTGTTAGAAAAACAGCAATTAATGCAAGTAGAATAGCAAAAATTTTTATAATTCCAAGGGGTTCCGAATAGGCGATTATAGCAAAAAGAATTGGAATTATTACTGACATTTTACTGGCTACAGTAGTGATGCTAATTCCAACTTTAATTGAGCTCAATCCTATAATAAAAAACATTACTATAAACAAAATTCCAATCAAAATACCGGCGAAAAACCATTCTGAATTGACTATTTCTGTTATCGGAAAGTTTCTTTTAAGACAAAATCCAACTATAGAAGCAACTAAATAATTTATGATTATAACATTTAAAAGATTAGCCTTGACTTTGTCAATAATCTTAAAAATAACAAAAATACCCGTAGATGATAATGTGCTAAGAATTATCCAGATCATAGAAAAAGCGTTGGAGATTTGTAAATTACATTTTCAACCGTTTTTCAATCTCCATTAAGTCTTCTTTAAACCTTTTGTCGGTTTCTAAAAGATTATTTACAGTTTTACAGGCGTGTAGAACAGTGGCATGGTCTTTTCCTCCAATGGTAGCACCTATTGAAGCTAAAGAGGCTTTTGTCATATTTTTTGCAAAATACATTGCAATCTGACGAGCCTGAACAATTTCTCTTTTACGAGTCTTGGATGATAATACTTCAACAGGTAATTGGAAATAATTACAAACAACTTTTTGAATATATTCAATGGATATTTCTCTGCGAGTACTTTTCACGAGCTTGTCAATCATATCCTTAGCAAGATCAATCGTAATTTCTTTTTTGTTTAAAGTTGCCTGTGCAAGCAGAGAAACCAATGCTCCTTCAAGTTCTCTTATGTTATTGGTAATATGAGAAGCGATATATTCAAGTATTTCTTCTTTAATTTGAATACCGTCTTTATATGTTTTCTTTTTGAGTATTCTGATTCTTGTATCAAAATCCGGCTCGGTCAGTTCGGCCGAAAGTCCCCATTTAAACCTGCTAAGTAGTCTTTGTTCCATCCCATTAAGTTCAACAGGTGGCTTATCAGAAGTAAGTATAAGCTGTTTTCCGTGTTGATGGAGATGATTAAAGATATGGAAGAAAACTTCCTGAGTTCCTTCTTTCTTTGAGAAATACTGAACATCATCAACAATCAAAACATCAATCATTTGATAGAAATGAATGAAATCATTTCTATTGTTATTTCTTGTGGCCTCCATGTATTGTGTCAAAAATTTATTTGCATCAACATAGAGAACTACTTTCTCGGTATGTAATTTTTTTACTTCAATACCAATTGCATGAGCGAGATGAGTTTTACCAAGGCCTGAGCCTCCATATATAAAAAGAGGATTGAAAGCTGTACCTCCAGGATTTTGAGCAACTGCATATCCTGCTGATCTGGCTAATCTATTACATTCACCTTCAACAAAATTATCAAAATTATAATCAATGTTTAGATGCGGATCTACATTTAATTTTTTTATTCCGGGAATAATAAATGGATTTACAATAGCCTCTGGATCCAAATTCATTGGCATCTGTATTGGTTTATTTATCAGATTTGGCCTGTCTCCGCCCGGAAGTTTTATAGTTTGAGGACGATCCGATGAACTTTCCAACAATACATGATACTCTAATTTTGCATCAGGTCCAATTACTTTATGGAGAGTTTTTTTCAATAAATCAAGAAATTGTTCTTCAAGAAATTCATAAAAAAATGTGCTTGGAACCTGAATCGTTAGAGTGTTATTCTTAAAATCCAATGGTACTATGGGTTCAAACCAGGTACGGAAACTATGCTTAGAAACATTGTCCCTTATTATCTGGAGACACTTTTCCCATATTTCAACACTTCTATTCACCATTACACTATATATTTTTAAAGTACTTTTTGTCTTAGTTTCAGAACAGCAAACTTCTATTTTTTTTTCTTTTTAAAAAAATTTTTTTCTCTTGTTTTTTATCTTTTTTTTATTACAATATCATTCCCCAACACAATAAAAGAAAACAATAAATTATTATAATTGCCTGATATTCAATTAAAATTTATTTTATTTTCCTTATCCCCCGTAATTCAAATTCATTGCATAAAAATAGTATTTTAATAACTTCCAACAAATATTTTTACATTTTTTTTGAAAAAATTTTTTTATGTTTGCAATCATGTAACTATCAGTTCATAAAATTAGTTATTTATAAATTTTATTGCAATAAGTCATACAACAAAATAAATATCAAAATGTTATGTATGAATTTGTATTTTAATATTTAAAAAACTATAAAACAGGTTGATTTCAAAAAATTTATAATGTGATTAATCTATTACAGATACTTATTTATTAATATTATATTTTGTAGAATCGGATTGTTTACATAAATTTACAAAAAGAATTAAATGAAAAAAACTATTTGTGTATTTTGCAGTTCTAGTGAAGATTTGAGATCGGATTATTATGAAATGGCCACAAAATTCGGAGAAAAACTTGCATCTGAGAATTACAATCTTATTCATGGAGGAGGCAGCATCGGAATAATGGGCCGACTTATGAAAGCTGTTTTTGAAAATGGCGGTCAAATAACCGGCGTTGTTCCTGAAAAACTAAATAAACCAAATATTGTTGATGAAAAATACCAAAGACTGATTATTACTACCGACATGAAAGAAAGAAAAGAATTTATGCGTCAAAATTCGGATGCATTTATAGCCTTACCCGGTGGTTTTGGAACTCTTGAAGAACTTTCGGAAATTATTACATTAAAACAATTAAAATATCACTATAAACCGATTGTTATTTTTAATTATAATAATTTTTTTGATAAACTGATTGATTTTTTTGAATTTTTCTTCAACGAACACTTTGCAATTCCTGACTATAAACAATTGTATTACGTTACAAATCAAATTGATGATGTTTTTAGATATCTAAAAAATTATAACCCAACGAATATTTATGATAAATATTTAAAACAATAAGAAATGAAAAATCCACTAAAAACCGAAGAATATACTAAAAGAAAAATTCCAAGAAATCCTGATATAAGAGGAGATTATTTTAGAGATCAAACTGCAATTATTCATTCTACGGCTTTCAGGAGGTTGAAAAATAAAACTCAAGTTTTTTTTGCACCAGAAAATGATCATATCTGTACAAGAATTGAACATGTTTTGCATGTTGCCACGATAGCGGCGACAATTTGTAAAGGATTGAACAAATACGGAGCAGATTTGGAACCGGACATGGCTTATGCTATCGGGTTAGGACATGATTTAGGGCACACACCTTTTGGTCATGCTGGCGAAAAAGCTCTTAATCAATTATTGGGAGGAAATAATGCTTTTATTCACGAAGTTAATTCCTACCGTCAGGTTGAATATCTCGCAAACAAAGGAAATGGGCTGAATTTATGTTATGGAGTAAAAGACGGCATTATTTGTCATAATGGCGAAAAAGACGAACAATATTTATTACCTGACAATAAAGTAAAAAACCTTGATGATGTGAAAAATCGAAATGTTGTGGCGTCTTCATACGAAGGTGTTATAACAAGATTTGCCGACAAAATTGCTTATCTTGGAAGAGATATTGAAGATGCTATTGTTGCAGGATTCATTTCTTATAAAGATATTCCGGAAGATGTGAAAAAAATTCTTGGCGACCGTAACGGACAAATTATAAATAAATTAATCCTTGATATAATAGAAAATTCTAAAGAATCCGAAAAAATAGGATTCTCAGATTTGACTTACGAAATTGTAACAAAGCTTAAACATTTTAACTACAAGTATATTTATGCCCATCCAGAATTAAAACGTTATGACATTTTTTGCGACAAAATAATTAATAATCTTTTTGATTACTTGTTTAATCTTTTGGATAAAAATAATTTTAACTTCGAAAAATATTCCGAAAGCTGCATCGAACTTGATAAAAATTTTGGAAGATATATTCACGACATATATCATTTTTATAAAGATAATCATAACTACAAACAGATTGTAACAGATTATATTTCAGGTATGACAGATGCTTTCGCACTTGATTCTATAAAACAAATAACTATTCCTAAACCAATCAGTTTTCTATAATGAAAAAGATTATCGAAAAAATCATCAATAAAAATAACTATCCACAACTTAATTCAATAATTTCGGAATTAGTAACTAATGAAGATATTCCAAAGTCTATCCGGAAGAAAATTTCTGTTTGCATTCTTGAAATCGTTCAAAACAATTATATTCATAATAATAACGAAGATTTAATAGTTCAGATTTTTATCAATAAAACGATCAAAATTGTTTTTATACATAAAATTAGTGGCGAAAATTATTTAAAACTAAAAAATCAAATTCAAGGAATAAATTCCTTTTCGTTTGAAAAACTTAAAAATATTAAGATAAAGAATATTATTTCGCATAGTAATAAAAAGAGCACCGGAAACGGGCTTATCCAATGCAGAATTAAATCTGAAAATCCTATAATTCTGGAAAAATTAACCGAAGATTCTGATTTTATAAAATTAAGTTTAATTTTAGATTTCAACTATGATAACAATATTTAAAAGAGAAGACAAACTACCGTCGGTAGTTTACGACGATGAGAACAAAACAGTTAAGATCGCTGGAATAATTGCCCCAGAAAATCCGATTGATTTCTTTTCAAAGCTCGAAGAGGAAATAAAAAATATTTACAAACAAAACAATCATATTACAATTGATTTTCAGTTAGATTATTTCAATACAGGATCTGCCCGGTATTTATATCTGATGTTAAAAAATCTTAAAGATTTTCAAAATACTGAATTTATCTGGCAGTTCGAAAAAGATGATGAAGATATCTACGAAAGTGGGCAGGAATTGGAAAAACTTTGTAACATAAAATTTAGATTTATTGAAATAAATCGATAATATGACAAACGAATATTAAGTAACATAAATAATCTTCTTTAGAATTCAATCCTGCAGAATTAAAAAAATTGAAAAATATTTTTATTATAGAAAAAATTTTTTAAATTTGTGTCAATTCAAGGCATTAAAATAAATGTGTATTATATATAAAATTTAAAACTATGAAAAAGTTGACAATTCTTTTTGTATTATTGATTTTTTTGGGGTTAAATTTTCTTTTTTCACAAAACAACGTTGGAATTTCTGATCCTGCAGACAATGTAACCCCACATCCTTCAAGTATTCTAGATATCTATTCAACATCGAAAGGCTTGTTAATTCCACGTATGACTTCACAACAAAGGGTTGCAATACAAAGTCCTGCAGATGGATTGCTGGTTTATGATACAGATTCGGCTTGTTTCATCTTTTATAAATCTTCAGTTAGTCAATGGATTTCATTATGCAGAATAACCCAAAGTTCATCAGGTAGCGACTGGTCAATTTTGACTAATAATTTTAACAATGATGGAAATCTTGTAATAACAACAAATCAGCCTTCAACAATAACTTCAACCAATTCAGTATGGTTAACTTCCGGAAATTCAAACACAAATTCAGGAAGTTTTATTGGAACAACAGATAATCAACCATTGGTATTTCGTACAAATAACAGTGAAAAACTAAGAATAACAACTAATGGAAATGTAGGGATTGGAACAAATAATCCATCAGCACAACTAGAAGTTTCAGGAAGTTTGCGTTTTTCAGGAGCAGGCACCCCCGGAGCAGGAAAAGTTTTAACTTCTGATGCTGACGGATATGCAACATGGCAAACAATTTCAGGAGGAGGTAGTACGGGAACATGGCTTATCACAGGTAATAATGATACAGACGAAAACAATTTTATTGGAACAAACACAAATCAACCTCTGATTGTTAGAACAAACAGTATTGAAAGATTGCGTGTAACATCAACTGGTAATGTAGGCATTGGAACAAATTCTCCAAGTGCACAATTACATGTCGCTGGATCTGTACGTTTTTCAGGAGCAGGCACCCCCGGAGCAGGAAAAGTATTAACATCCGATGCAAATGGTAATGCAACATGGCAAACTCCTGCAGGAGGAGGACTTTCATGTATTTCCCTACAAGAAGCATATGACTGTAATGATCCAGTAACAAGTTCAGTTATTAATACTGTTGCCAATGCCCCTGTCAGAATTAACTCTTCAATTAACAATAACCCTGCAATACAAATAGTGCACTCCACTAGTGGCGTGGCAATATCTGCTGCCAATACATCCTCTACAACTCCATACGCAACAATACAGGCAACTACTGCATCAAACCAAAACAGTTCTGCAATTTTCGGACAATCCACCGCCAACTCTTTTGCCATAAGAGGAGAAATAACACAAACAGCTACTGCCGAAGCAGCCGTTTACGGGCAAAATCTGAGAACTACCGGCGGGCATGGTGTTTTAGGACGAGGGTATAACGGTGTTGTTGGAGAAAGTAACAAAGTAGATGGATACGGTGTTTGGGGGTCAAATTCTGCTACTGCAGACCCCGGAATTGGAGTTATGGGACAAGCTGTTACAGGCATAGCAGGACAATCAACCAATCTATCATTAAGTTACGGGGTATACAGTTTTGATGATGGTGGAATTTTCAATAATTTAGATGTCGGAGCAAACTTTTATGCAGGAGGATCAAAGTCCTTCAGAATCGACCATCCTAAAGATCCAGAGAATAAATTCCTTATCCACTACTGTATAGAATCCAATGAGATTCTTAATATGTACCGTGGCACTGCTACATTTGATTCAAATGGTGAAGCTGAAATTACTCTTCCAGATTATTTCAGTGATATTAATATAAATTATTCATATCAACTAACTCCAATAGGCAAAGCCATGCCTAACTTATACATTAAAAGTGAAATTTCTGGAAACAGTTTTACTATTGCTGGAGGTGAAGCCGGAACCAAAGTTTCATGGACTGTGTATGCTGAACGTAACGACTTATACATGAGAAATAATCCTGAACTTAAAAATCCGGAACCTTTCAAAACAGGCAGATATAAAGGTAAATATGTTCACCCAACACTTTATGGACTACCGGCTAATAAAGGGTTTATGCTTGTACCAAATGAAAATCTAAAAATAAAGAGTGATAACAATGAACAAGTCATTCTTAACTTCAAATAAATTCAAGCCATGAAAAAAATAATTATGTTATTGCCTTTGTTAATATTCATCAATCTAAAATTAGATGCACAGTTAATGGAGGTAAACAATATAAAGTTAAACTTAAATAATCAAATTAAGTTAGATATTAATGGAAGTATTGTCAACACAGGAATTATAAACTTAAATTCGTCAAGCAATGATACTGCAATTTTGGCAATAAAAGAAAACATTACAAATTCCGGAGAAATTAAAAATAATGGTTATATCTACCTTGCAGGTAATTGGATAAATAATGGTAATTATTTTCCCCAACAGGGAACAATCTTTCTATATGGGACAAATCAAAATATCGGGGGTACAAATTCAAGCAGTTTTTATAATTTGTTTCTGGTTGGAACAGGTATTAAAACTTTATATAATGATTTAAGTATAAACGGGACATTAAAACTTTTTGATTCCGAATTAGCAGCAATGGAAAAATCTATTACCATCAATAATGAATCTACAACAGCAATTCAAAGAAACAATGGTTTTATATCAACATCTCTAAATGGCAGCCTGAACCGTAAAATGCTTTCTACCCAAATTTATGAGTTCCCGTTGGGAGCCGATTTGCTGAATCCGATTTATCGTCCTGTTTATATTACTACAAGTTTTGCTGAATTAAACAATTTCGAAGTTGGTTTCATAAATAACAGCCCTGACTTTTACGGAATGTATTCTTCCTTAAAAAATGAGGATATTGAATATATAAACGAAAACTTTTTCCATTCAATTCGTAGAATACAAGGAGAATCCGATGCTGAGATATTGATCAAATACGAAAATTCTGACGGAAGTTTTGATGCTCTTTCAGCATGGCAATCAAGTCATTCTCCGAAATGGATTAAAGTTGATAACTCCGGATTTAATTCAGAAAACAATGCTTTTATTCAAAACTTTGTAAACTCTGATAAAAGATACTATACAGCAGCAAAAATAAATGAAGAAATTACAGAACAATTACATATTTATAACAGTTTCTCACCAAATGGGGACAATCTTAATGATTACTGGATAATTGACGGCTGTGAGGGTTGTTCTGTAAAGATCTTTAATCGCAATGGAAATTTGGTTTTTGAATCAGAAGATAATTCTGTAAGTTGGGATGGTAAATACAAAGAAAAAAATGTTCCGGATGCTACTTATTATTATATAATAACAACATCTGACGGGTCAAAGACCTACAAAGGCAGTGTAACAATAATAAGATAATATCATGAAAAAGATAATAATACTTATTCCGTTAATTATTGCAATTTCGATAAAGGCTCAACAGATTCCACAATTATCGCTGCGACATCTGAACATGGATTTCTTTAATCCTGCGGTTAATGGAAGTTATGAATCTCCAAATATAAAACTCTTGCATCGTCAACAGTGGGTTGGATTTGAAAATGCTCCAAAAACTTCATTTATATCATATTCAATGCCTCTAAATTCTAGTAATTCTATAGGAGGATTTTTAATTAACGATAAAACCTACCCCGGAACTCGGTTTACTATAAATTTGGGATATTCTTATATTATACCGATGGACAATTTGAATCTTTCATTCGGTTTATCGGCACTAATTGTTCAATATCGTTTGGATAATGAAGGATTAACATATAGAAATGAAAATGATCCTGCTTTTAACTTTGTCAGTGATAAAAAATGGCGACCGGAATCAAACGCCGGTATTTATGTTTTTAATGATGACTTTAAATTTGGTTTTGCAATAGATCAGATATTAAAAAGCAGTTTCAGACCTTTTGCAGAAAGCGATAATGCAGAAATAAGAATGAGTCGTCACATAATTTTCAGTGGACAGTACAAATTTTACAGCAATTTGCACAGCATTATTCCGGGTATTTTCATTTCTTATGCTCACAGTTCACCTATTGCTGCAGAATTATCGCTGAGCTATAATTATGCTGAAAAAATTCATGGGATATTGAACTATAAACATAATGATGGTCTCAATTTAGGATTAGGATATTATTATGACATTTTTGGCTTCTTTTATTCTTATGACCTTGTATTATCATCATTAAGGCATCACACATCAGGGTCTCACGAAGTAATGTTAACAGTAAAATTGAAAAACTCTAAAAAACAAAATATGCCAATGTTCAGAAATTAAATTAGAAATAATAAGCAATCTTAAAAATTGCTGAGGGCAAAGCAAAAAGAACTACTTTATCTTTTGGTTTTATTTGAGTATCTCCAACTGCAATTATAGTTTTATTTCCACGTACTATACCACCAATAATAACACCTTCGGGTAAATTTAAATCTTTTATTCTAGCTTTAGTAACTAATGCATCCTCAGAAACAACAAATTCCAGAACTTCAGCATCAGTCCCAGTAAGACATTTTATAGAAGAAATTTCAGCTCCCATTGTCATTGTGTAAATTGTGCTTGCAGCACTAAGTTTTTTATTGACAATAGAATCAATGCCCATTTTATTTGCTATTTCGATATAATCCATATTTTCTACCTCTGCAATAGTACGAGGCACTCCTAACTTTTTGGCAAGAATGCATGTTAAAATATTTGTTTCAGAATCACCTGTAACTGCTACAAAAACATCTGCCTTTTCGATACCGGCTTCGAGTAGTATATTGACATCTTTTCCATCTCCATTTATTATTGTAGTTTTAGAAAGCTCATTCACAACATTTTCTATCTTATCTTCATCTTTTTCAATTAAAGTAACTTTAAGTTGACCTTCTATCATTTTGGCTGCTTTTATCCCTATTCTGCTAGCTCCAAGAAAAATAATGTTATTGTTATCTAATTTGGTCTTACCGCTAATATTAAATATTTCTTTTATCCCTTTTTGATTGGTAATGATGTAAACCAAATCATTTTCCTTAAGTAAATCGTCCCCTCGCGGAATAATAGTTTTATCTTCTCGAGTTATTGCTACAATTCTAAAGTTTTCACTGGAAGAAAACTCTTTTATTTCTTTTAGTTTACGGTTTAAAATAGGAGAATTTTGGTCGAGCCGCAAGACATATAAAGCAAGCTTACCTCCTGAAAATTCAGACACTTCGCTAGTCCCAGTTTGCTTAATCACTCCAACAACTTCTCTTGCTGCAATATATTCAGGGTAAATTATTTTATCTATACCAAACTTTATCAGACTAACTTTGTGTATTGGATGGAGATATTCCATACTATCAACTCTAGCAATTGTTTTACCTGCTCCCATTTTATGAGCATAAATACAAGACAAAATATTTGTATCCTGATTATTTGTAAGAGAAATGAATAAATCACATTGTTCTATCGAAGCTTCTTTAAGTACATTAAAAGAAGAACAATCTCCTTGAATTGTTAATAAATCATTTAATTGATAAATTTGTGTTAAAGCCTTTATATTTTTATCAATAACTATTAAATCATGGTCTTCCTTATTCAGCATCTTAGCCAAATATTTTCCCACATCTCCGGCTCCTGCAATTACGATTTTCATATTATTCTAATAATTTCCAACATTATAATTCTGCTCATAAAACTTTATGACTCGACTCGAATTTTTGGTGGCAAAATTATCAATTTTATTCTTTCTCAAAAAATCTATTCGCATTTTAAAATATTCCAGCAAATATTCTTTATAAGGCATCGTACTTAATCTATCGACATCGTAATCAGGACCTAAATCTTTAAGCATTTTTTTCACATTAGGAATTCCAATTGGCTGGGCGTCCATATATGGAAAAATACAAAACATAATTCCTTTATGTATATCAGGATTGGGCAACATTTCAAATTCTTTATTGTAGAAACCGATAATTGATAATGACGGGAAGTTCAGAGGATAAAAAGGTATTTTGAGTTGTTCGCAAAGCATCGAATACAACATTGCAGCAGTAACAGGAGTAAGTTTTTTATGGCTCAAACAAGTTGCTACATTAAACATTTCTAACTGATTTGAAAGCAAGGGAGTTTTTTTAAATTTTTGCTTGTTAAAAATAACTTCTTTGAGTATATTTATTTTTTCAAAAGCAGTTAGATTATCATTTATTTCTATCCAAACAGCTCGCAAAACTTCATCAAAATAAGCTTCGATTTGATTTTTATCCAAATCCCTGTTAAAATAGGTCTCGAACAAAAATGCTCCCTGACTAAGATGAGAATTTTCATCGGTTAAAAAATTTTTTAAATCTTCAAAAAATTTCTGAAGAAAGATTTCATCAAGGATTTCTTCTGATCGTTGTATTGCAAGTAAATTATTGGAGAGTGAATGATAGTTTTCCAGATATATCTTAAAGAACTCACTATCCTGCTTTATTTTTTCTTTAACAGCTTCAAAAACCTTATTATCAGGATCTTCTAAAAGTTTCAGAAGCGAAACTATTTCATTCTTAGTCATTTTCATTATTATCAACTCTTATTACATTATTAACTCCTTTTATTTTTTTTAGTTGCTTTGTTAAAGCTTCTAAATCTTCAACATCATGAATATAAAGTTGAATTTCTCCGAAAAAAAGTTCATCTTTAGTATCAATATTTATTGCTTTCATGTTTACATTAGCCTCTTTAGAAATTACACTGGTAATTTTATGAACAACACCTATGCTGTCAACACCTTCGATTTTTAATTTTACCAAAAATGATAATTTTTTTGTTACCGACCATTTAACAGAAATAATTCTATCTCCAAATTTTGAAGCAAAATTTATAAGAACATTACAAGATTTTTTGTGTATAATAATTGAATTATTTGGATTTACAACACCGGCGACTTCATCTCCGGGAATAGGGTTACAACATTGAGCAAGTGTAATTTTCTTATTATCCAATGTTTCAATTGTCATGGAATTTTTTGTTTGTTCTTTATTTGTTTTGGGTTTTCTTAAAGTAACTTTCCAATATCTTGCAAAGAAACTTTTTCTTCCTTCAAGTTGTTTTGCGATATCATCAATCAGAATCTGACCTACACCTATTTTGTAGTAAAATTCTTCTTTATTAGGCACATTATATTTTTTGCGTAATTCGTTAAATTGTTTAAAATCAAGTTTAAGGTTTAATTCACGTATTTTTTTAAAAAAGATATCCATACCCTTTTCAATGTTAAGTCTCCTTTCTTCTTTAAGAGCACTTTTAATCCGAGACTTAGCTTTTGGAGTTCTAACAAAATCAAGCCATTCTCTTTTAGGATATTGCTTTTCAGATGTTAAAATTTCTACTTGATCGCCCGAATTTAGGACATAAGACAAAGGTTGTAATTTATGATTAACTTTAGCTGCAATAGCATGGTGTCCCACCTGTGTGTGAATATCATAAGCCAAATCCAATGCTGTTGCAGATTTTGGCATACTCCTTATTTCTCCTTTTGGAGTAAACACATAAACTTCGGAGCTAAACAAGTTTATTTTAAGATCATCCAGGAAACTCATTAAATTGCCATCCTTAGAATTCAAAAGCTCGTTTAGGTTAGCAATTATCAAATCCAAACTATGATCTTCGCCAGTTTCGCGAGTTTTATATTTCCAATGTGAAGCAAATCCACGTTCAGCAATATCATCCATCTTACGGCTACGAATTTGAATTTCGACCCATTTACCTCTAGGCCCCATTACGGTAACATGAAGAGCTTCGTATCCATTTGATTTAGGTTTTTTTATCCAGTCGCGTACTCTTTGTTCATGGTGTGGATATATATCTGTAATCATAGCCATAATTTGATAGCAAGTTGCTCTGGCTTTTGAGTCTGGAAGATCGTCCGGATGGTCAAATACTATTCTGATTGCAAACAAATCGTATATTTCTTCGAAAGGAACGTTTTTGGTTTGCATTTTGTTCCAAATAGAATATATTGATTTAGTACGACCTTTAATAGTACAAGATATTCCTTCGCTTTCAAGTAAATTCTTTATTGGTGTAATAATTTCTTCAATGTATTTATTTCGTTCTTCTTCTGTTTCCTTGAATTTGCGAGAAATTTCACGATAAATAAGAGGATGTTGATATTTAAGAGCAAGATCTTCGAGTTCTATTTTAATAGAATATAAACCAAGACGATGAGCTAGCGGAGCATATAAATAAACAGTTTCACTAACAATTTTCACTTGTTTATATTCGGGCATCGAATCAAGGGTTCTCATATTGTGCAATCTATCTGCGAGCTTGATAAAAATAACCCGAATATCCTGAGACATTGTTATCAACATTTTACGAAAATTCTCGACTTGGGTCGAAGAATCCTTATCCAGAACATCTGAAATTTTTGTTAATCCATCAACAATATTGGCAATTGTATTATCAAACATTCTTTCTATGTCACTCAAAGTGTAGTCGGTATCTTCAACAACATCATGCAAAAGAGCTCCAACAACAGATTTGGGTCCCAGCCCGATTTCTTCGGCAACGATAAAAGCCACTGCCAGTGGATGTGTAAAATATGGCTCTCCTGATTTTCTTCTCATGTTTGCGTGGGCTTCGTTTGCTAAATCATAAGCCTTACGTATCATTAAAATATCATCCTCGCTCTGAATATACTTTGTGGCTTTAATCAATTTATCGAATTGTTCTTCAAAATATTGTTTTTCTTCAGCTGATAAACCCATTGCAATAGTTTTAAATAATCATCATAAAACTACAATAAAATTACAAATAATCAGAAATAAATTTTGATTTTTTTTAGAATTTATTAGTCGGCAAATAGAAAAAATTTTCCTGTTAAGATATGCTCCTTATTTTTGAAGTCGTAATACCTAAGGTAGTAAATGTAATATTGAGAAGGAGCAGGATCATAATTTAAAAATCCGTTCCACCCATCAAAAGATTGAGTTGTTTTAAAAATTTCGTTACCCCATTTGTCAAAAATAATAAATTCATAAGGTTCGACCTGTGCAAAAGAAATAATTGGTCGAAAAACGGAATTTTTTGAATCGTATGAATTTCTGTTAAAAGCATTTGGCATCCATACAACAGGTTCATGAAATACGCATTCTACGTTAGAACGGCTTATCCCTGTGTTTGTGGTAATCGGATGACCTAAATTTTCTATTGCTTCTACATAGTAGCAATATTTATTGGAAACATGAATCTTTTTATCCTGACAATAATTTACATACCAACTAATATCGTAATTAAAATTCAAATCTCCCGGATTATTTGTGGCAACCTCTACCGGCATTCCATCGAAATCACGATAAATTTTATAATTTTGAACCCCATTTTGCCAATCTCTGTATTGGGTCCATGAAATTTTATGTTCTAAACCATTGTTTTCGGTACGTAACAAAATATTTGAAGCATAATTAGAAACAAGGCTAACATTACCGCAGGGTGTTAGAGATGCTATTCGATAGTAATAAATTTGTTTAGACGGATCAGCATCAACATCGGTATAAATTATTTCGCGTTGTCCTGAGTTTACAAAAGAACGAATTTCGCTCCAATTTCCATCAGGATCTGATGCTCGTTGAATAATAAATTCTGATACATCTGCAGTATTTCCGGAAATCAAAAACTTTACTTTAATTTCTGAATTTTCCACAGTAGCAAAATGAGCATATAAATAATCGGGAGGCAAATATGATTCTGTTGTAATGCTCACAGAATTTGAAGTAGCAGTAAGACCTGAATTATTCAAAGCTTCAACGTAATAAAAATACTGTGTATTAGGTAATAATTCAATATTCTCGAATGACAAATTATTCGAATCTGTACTACCGACAACAGAATATGTACCTTCAGAAGTTCGGCGGTAAATTTTATATTTTGTTACAGGCTGCGTCCAACCTTCATAAGCGTTCCATGTTAATTTTGCTGACAATTTACATTTATCAAATTCTACTTTTAAATTTATTGTTTTATGTGGATCGGTAATCATGCTTTTAAAATAATTAGCATCAAAAGAGGCTAATCTAAAACTTTCTGGAGCATTATCAGCTTGAGATTGAGTATAATCAAAAACCGTTGTCAATCTTCCGTTAACTTCGCCAATTGTTTGAGTTACTCCTCCAACAATTTTGTAAATAATATAACCGACAACACTTGCTGAATCAGATGGATTCCATGAAATTCTAACAGTAGTAGGATTAGATTCCGGTAAAACAGATGCAGATAAAAATTTAGGTGGATCAGGGAAATTAACCTGACTGTAATTATTTAATACAATAATAGAAAAAATAATCGTAAACATTATTTTAAAAATCCGTCTCTTCATAACTCAAAGGGCATTTTTTTAATTTATAAACGAAAAAAGCACTTAATTAGTTGCTTAATCTATCAATCAATATGTTTAACAAAAAACATCTGACCATCAATCAAGGTTTCTTCAAACCCCATTTTTTTAAGATATTTAGTGTGATTCTTATGGTAAGATTTTGTAATTAACCTGTCTACACCCAATTTTTTAAAATAACCAGGGTTTATTTTAAACATGTATTCACCTATTTCATAATCTCTAAAACCGGGTTTAAGATAATCAACTTCAATTTCAAAATTCTTTTCAGAGACCTTTCCTGCAATTACTCCAATTAAATCAAGATTTCTGAAAATCAAAAAACAATTTTGAACATTTTCCTGATTAAAAAAAGGAAATATATTATAAATATCTTTTTTATAGTTTGAAAAAAAATCTTGAATATAAGAATCGTCAATATTTACTTGAATAAGTTTAATATTTGATAAATTAGACCTAATTTTGAAAATTTCATAAACGATGTATGCCGTAAAAAAAACGAATACCGCAACAAAAGGCCATTTCGGATTTAATAGTGTATAAATCAACAAAAAAACAGAGGATAATAAAAATAAAAATAATCTTTGCTTTCTTCCCACAGAGAAAAAAGCCAATATTCCAAAGGCTATTCCAATAAATCCAATTAAATCATAATAGTTCATACAAAAAAATTACACCCCAAAATTACAGATTTTGTGTCTATTGCTGTATTTTTTTTACAATAAATCAAAAACTATAATACTTTTGAGGTGTAAAATTATATCAACAAACAGATTACATCTTCAAAACTTTCACAACAAGAACTTTTTGTTCATTTGATAGTTTAATAATCAATTGAGCATTAGATAATTCAGAAATGTCTATTTTATATTCAGGTTCGTAAATAAACCCTACTTTTAAAACTCTACCTGTAATATCAGAAATTTCGTATTTACAGTTTTGAGAATTTGTAACTATTAAGACATCTGAAACAGGATTAGGATAAATTTTTACAACTCCGTAACCAAAATCATCAACTAAATTAGGTGTAACATCTATCACAAAAGATTGTTCTGCAGAGTTGTGAGAATCTGTAACATTTAAAGTTACGGCATAACCTGCCACAGGAGCTTCGGACGGAGTACCTGCTAGAATTGCTGTACCATCACCATTATCAACAAGAGTAAGCCATTCAGGAATAACAGTTGCTGTAATGGTTATTATTTCATTTTCCGGATCTTCAGCAGCAATATTATAAACATAACTAACATTCTGGGTTGCAGATGTAACCGGTTGAGATACGAAATATGGTGCTCCATTGGCAGTTACTTTTACTCGGAAAGTATAAGTTGTTTCGAAGAGTTGATCCGCAGCTTTAATAACAAATTGATAGCCAAGTGAACTTGTTGAAGTTGGAGTGCCGGTAATCAAACCTGTTCCATCTCCGTTATTAACAAAATTTGCCCATGAAGGCAAAGTTATTGCAGTTAATGTGATTTGGTCGTTGTCATCATCATGTGCAATAATTTCATACTCAAATGGGATATATTGGACATGATTTAAAATTGTTTCTTCATTTTCAAAATAAGGAGTGGTGTTATTTGTATGAACAGTAATAGTAAATTGTTGTTCTGCATGATACATTCCATTCGAAGCCCTAAGAGTTACATTATAGGTTTCGGTAATTCCCGGGATTGTTGGAGCAACTCCAGATAATACAGCGGAACCGTTACCATTATCAACAATATTTAACCAAGATGGTTTTTCTGTAGCGGTAATTGTGAGAGCGAGGTTATTAGGATCGACTGCATTGATATTGTAAACATAATTTTCGAGAGAAATTACATCGAGAATAGGAGAAGAAACAAAATAAGGTTCATCCGAAGATGGTAATCCAACCCATTTATAAATACCTCCCGTATTTTGATCCCAGTTAAAACCTCCTGCCCATCCAATATTGGCGTTATACATTTGGACATTTGTATATTGAATTGAATCATCAATCATTGTCCATGTGGTTCCATAATCAAGACTATATGCGGAGAAATTTTGTTCAGGGATTTGAGCAATTTTTACACCTACATACATTCCTGGGGTACCTGAGACAGCAGAAACATCAGATAAGTAAGCACTTTGAACAGGTATTTCTGACCAATTTACACCACCATTATTAGTTTTAATCATTTTCCAGCTTTGAAGTTGTCCGGATTGTTGGTCATAAACTGCACAAATTGCTACTCCATTATTTTCATCAGCAAATGACAAACGGCTTACATTAGCCTGACCAGTACTATATACTTGCCAAGTATTTCCTTTATCGGTTGATTTATATATTCTGCCCTTATTTGTACCGAACCAAACAGTATTACCAACAGCATCAGCAACTCCAGTCCATCCCATTTCGCCAGACTGTGGGTTTGGAATGTTGCTGCCCGAAACTAAAGTCCAAGTATCACCACCATTGGAAGTAACATATATTTCGAATTCACCATTAATCGGATCACCTTGACAATAGCCTTCATTTTCATTAAACATGTGAATTACATTTGGAAAACTTGCAGAATTGTTAAATAAAGCCGATTCCTGATGAATCCAAGTTTGCCCGCCATCTTCGGTTTTGTAAATTCTTCCACCACCATTAACGTCATATACAGTAATCCATGCTTTTAATCCATCAACTGCAGAAAGATCCCCTGGTGCATAATTTGTTGGAATGTCAATTGTACCCGGAATCCAGTTAACACCACCATCAGTAGTTCTAGCAAAATCACGAGTTATACTACCTCCTGTTCCGTCATAGGTTAGAATCCAAACTGTATTTGGGTCAACAATTTTGGTATGGAAAACTCCTCTATATGGTGAAGAAAATCTGGTATTTTGCTCTATCCATCCACTTTGAGCAATACTACCACTTTGACCAACAATTATAAATGCGGTTTTAACTTCGGTATCCTGATTTGTTCCATCACCAACTGTGAGAGTCACTGAATATATACCAGGCTCATTGTATTGTATATTTTGGGGATTTTGTTCATTACTGTTACTTGGTGTTCCTCCTTCAAATACCCATGACCATGAAGTTGGATTTCCTATAGAAAGGTCTGTAAAATTAACAATACCTTCCGTACTAATTACAACATTATCAGCCATAAAATTAGCAACCAGTGGAGATACTGAAGCAGCCGCGGCTGTTACTGCAGCAGCAGCATCAATCCTACCGGCTCCTATACTGTCAATAAAATTAGGATTTTGGGCATTAACATTGACACAAGTTGATTTTAAAATGTTTGTCAATTCTTCTGGAGTAAGATTAGGATTAGCTGATAGCATTAAAGCACAAAGACCTGAAGTAATTGGAGCAGCCATTGATGTACCTTGCATAATATCATAATTTCCGGAAACACCGAAAGTAGCAGCACCACCACCTTCCCCAGATAATGACTGAGTTACAGTTCCGGCAAGAGAAGCTGTAGTACTTAATACTGAAAAAGCTCCAATACCCATAATTCCATTTGTTGCATATCCTCCCGGAGAAAGAACGTCAATCCAGGTTCCGTAATTTGAAAAATCAGATTTTTTATCATCAACATTACATGATCCGACTGCAATCACATGATTAAGAGCCGCCGGATATCCAACGTAGTTAACCGGAATATCAGGATTCATTTGGGTTTCCATCCCATTTCCATTATTACCTGCTGCTCCTACCATCACACACCCTTTATTATATGCATAATTTACGATATTTTGCATTGTTTGAAAAAATTGAGGAGAACCCCATGACATATTTATAACATCAGCACCATGATCGGCAGCATAAATTATCCCTTCATAACCAGCGGCCATTGCCTGTCCGTCACTAGCATCATCTCCTAACTTTATAGCCATTAAACTAACATTATATCCAATAGAAGCAATCCCAATACCATTATTAGTTTCGGCTGCAATTAAACCAGCAGAATGCGTTCCGTGAGACCATATATAAGTTGCCTGTGGAGGATTTGGATTATCATCACCATTTCCAAGGTCAACAGCATGAACAACTTTATTTTGCAGATCTGGATGATCAATCCAGATAGCATTATCAAGAACAGCAACTACTATATTGGGATCTCCTGTTGTTACATCCCATGCGGCTGAAGCATTAATTAAATTTAAGTGCCAGGATGAATTAGCTGAACCATATAAAAGTCCCCCACTCAAATTTGTATTATAATAAGTATCATTCGGGATCAACGAAATAAAAAATAACGGGGCAGGCTCTGCATATTCAATGTCCGGATGACGGCTTAATTCCTTTATTAAATTTTCTACTTCGAAAATATTTTCGAAATGTAATCTAAATGTTCTTTGAATTGTTTCGCTTTTAGCAGACATAAACGGCATAACCATTTCGGTTATTCCATATTTGTCAACTAAATTGCGAAGGAAATAAACTTCCCGTGGATTGATTATTCCTTTGTCGTTTGCTACATTTAAAGTAGCATTGTCCTTAATTTTAAAATAAATTCTGCCGTCAACCCAAAAACGGTTAACTGTTTGACTCATAACTTGATTTATGCAAAACAAGCTTGAGAATAATAATAAAAAAACATATAAACTAAAAATTCTCATAAATAAAATTTTTAAGGTTAATAAAAAAAGTTAAGCACTCAAAAATAAAAATTTTTAATTATAATTCGGAACAATAAATTAAATTTTTCAAATTTTGGTTGCACGTAAAACATGTCTTTTTCCAGGCGGTCCAGGATAACGTTTTACATTCAATCCAAAGTCTCTTAATGTTTGTTTGATTTTGCCTTGAACACAATATGTAACAAAAATTCCACCTTGATTTAGTGAATTTATAATTTTTCCCAGATTAGCATAGCTCCACATATCAGGTTGTACTTCAGGAGAAAAAGCATCAAAATAAATAATATCGTAATTTTTTGTAGGAATAAATTTATTAAAGTCAATTAATTCTTTATGCAGCAAAAAATCATCACTGATATAAACATCCTGTGTACCTGATAAATAAAACTTTTCAATTTCATCATCATTATTAGTGATAAAAGAAAAAATTTTATCAAAACTATGTTTTGGAATAATATTATTATCAATTCCATGATAAAAAATTAGATTATTCAGATCGGTATTGTGCAAATAAGTTAATATTGCATTTAATCCTGTACCATACCCAATCTCTAGGATAGAAATTTTAGAATTTTTAAAATTTTTTAATCCTAGGTTAATATAAATATGTAGTGATTCTGTTTTTGCACCATTAATGCTGTGAAAATGTTGATTAAAACGTTCTGAAAATAATGTATATGATCCATCAGAAGTTTGAATTAAATCATCCATAAATCTTATGTAAATGTTTTCTGCAATTATAATATATTTTATTAATTTAATGCAACCAAAATTTTTTTATATTTGTCTCAAGAATTGTTTTTAAATTTTTAAATAAACTTTTTATGAGGAGAATTTACTATTTGTTGCTATCTATTTTTTCATTGTTGAGCATATCAACTTTTGCTCAAATCAACACCGGGATACTTCCCGACAGTTTTAAAGATAAATCAAACCTTGATAATGTAGATCATGTTTTTGTTGAACCACCATCAATGGAATTGATTAGAATAGAAGATGAAATTGATGAAAAAAATGGACAGATGTATAAGGTAGCACGTTTGTTACCTGTAGATTTAACTCCACAAAACTCCGGTACCTGGGATAAGCTATCAGACGGGACAGATATTTGGAGATTGAGAATTTCATCTGAAGGAGCAAAATCATGTGTTTTACATTTTGATTATTTCGAGTTACCGGTTGGATCAAAACTTTTTGTTTACAATCCGGATAATAGTGTAATTTTAGGCCCATACACTTCTGAAGATAATCCTTTGAGAGCTGAATATGCAATTGGAGTTTTATTTGGTAATGAAGCTATAATTGAATATAGTGCACCTAAAGTAAAATCAGAAGATGGAATGGTAAAAGATCCTATTCCACCGCATATTAAAATTAGTGCATTTTCATATTTTTATCGTGGTGAAAGTTTATTCGATAATAGAAGCGGAAAAGGAACAGGATATGGAGCTTCGGATGATTGCCACGTAAATGTTAATTGTTCGGAAGGCAACAATTGGAGAAAACAGCAAAAAGGGGTAGCTAGAATTTATGTAGTTGAAGGCTATTCTGCAGGATACTGTACTGGATCATTGGTTAATAATACAACTCAAGATGGGACACCCTATTTTTTAACTGCAGATCATTGTGGAGGTACTGCTAGCGCTTCAAACATGAATCAATGGATTTTCAGATTTAACTACGAGAGTCCCGGATGTACAGCAACATCAGAGCCTTCAGGAAACAATATAACTGGATGTGTAAAAAAAGCAAGAGGTCCAATCGATGGAGGATCTGACTTCTTATTATTGCAATTAAATACAACAGCTTTGAATTTAAAAAACATAGGAGCTGTGTACAATGGGTGGCGAAACAATAATGTAGGAAGTTCTTCTGGAGTAAGTATCCACCACCCAAGTGGAGATATTAAAAAGATTTCGACTTATACTACTGCATTATCAACAGCTACTTGGTCGGGAGGCATGACTAATGCACACTGGAGAGTTTATTGGGCACAAACTGCCAACGGACATGGTGTAACAGAAGGTGGAAGTTCAGGCTCTCCGATTTTTGATAATAATGGTTTAATTATTGGAACATTATCAGGAGGTTCTTCTTATTGTACAGCAACAAATCAACCAGACTTGTACGGAAAAATGTCATCACATTGGACAGCAAACGGTACAACTAACGATCTACAATTAAAGCCTTGGCTTGATCCGTCAGGTTCTGCGACTCAATGTCAATTATATGATCCTAATGATGTTGGTTTGGTATGTAATTTCAGTGGCACACCAACGTACTTAAATGCTGGAGGAACAGTTAGTTTCACTGATTTATCAACAGGAGGAACAATTACCTCAAGATCGTGGACATTCCAAGGAGGAACACCTTCTACATCAACATCGGCCAATCCTGTAATTACATACAATACTCCGGGTGTCTACAATGTTTCATTAACGGTTTCAACAGGAAGTCAGAATGCAACTGAAACCAAAAACGGATATATTACAGTAGTATCACCTGGGTCTGGATTCACTTATGATTTTGAAGCATGTACTAATTTTGTAGTTGATCAATTTTCTCCATGTACTACTTACGATGGTGATGGCTCAGCAAGTTATGGATCACAAAGCTATGATTTCACTAACGAAGGTTACACAGGTTCATATATAGCATTTAATCCTTCAGCTACTACACCAGCAGCAACGGGAGAATGGGCATCTAATCAAGGAAGCAAATATGGGGCTTGTTTTTCAGCCACCACACCACCAAATAATGATTGGTTTATAACTCCACAAATTAGTCTTCAATCTAATTCTTCATTCAGTTTTTGGGCAAAATCTGTAACAAATCAATGGGGTCTTGAAAGATTTAACGTTTATATCTCGACCACAAACAACAATATTGGCAGCTTCATAAAAATATCTCCGGGTTCTTATGTTGAAGCTCCAACTACCTGGACTCAATACACATATGACCTGAATGCTTATAATGGTCAGAATGTATATTTAGCTATTCAGTGTGTTTCTAACGATGCTTTTGCATTCTTTATTGATGATATAAAAATAAATACTTCACCGGCAGTAACTCCTCCCACAGCCAATTTCAGCGGTACTCCAACCAGCTTATGTAATGGTGGATCGGTAACTTTCACTGATCTTTCGACAAATAATCCAACATCATGGTCATGGTCTTTCCCGGGAGGTACACCGAGTACAAGTACTCAACAAAATCCGGTTGTTACTTATAATACTCCCGGCGTTTATAATGTAAGCCTCACAGTCTCGAACCAAGGTGGCAATAATACCATGACAAAAAACAATTACATTACTGTAAACAATTGTGCTCCTACTGCAAATTTCACCGGAAATCCAACAGTATTATGTGCCGGAGGTATTGTAAATTTTACTGATCAATCTACTAATAATCCGACTTCATGGAACTGGTCATTCCCGGGTGGAACGCCAAGCAGTAGTACTCAACAAAATCCAACTGTTGTTTACAACACTCCCGGAACATATTCTGTAAGTTTGACTGTTTCAAATGGAAGTGGATCAAATACTCAAACAAAGAATAATTATATTACAGTTAACAACTGTTCAAACATTGACGATGCTGTACTTTCGATGATACAAATTTATCCGAATCCAACAAATGGCATCTTAAATATCAATATTCCAACTACTAATGCTGAACTCAGCATAATAAATATCATAGGAAATGAAGTTTTGAAAACCAATTTAAATTCAACTAAAAATACAATTGACTTAAATTCGCTAAAACAGGGTATTTATATAGTTGAAATAAAAATTGACGGTAAAAAATATCGTTCAAAAATCACAATTTATAATTACTAAATTTTAAAATTTAAAAGAGATCGTCTAAAAAGTATTTCAGAGATTTGTTTTATTAGTATACAAAGATGACACAACAGTCAATTATTCGATTCTAAATGACAAATCCCTGATTTTTAGACGGTCTCTTTTTTATTCTAATTATTATGAAAAAAATAAATAATGCCTTTGCAAAAAAAGACAAAAATTTTGGATGTTTCGGGTGTTCTCCTTTTAATGAACACGGATTAAAGTTAAATTTTCATTTAGATGATAAAAAATTATTTTGCATCTGGAATCCCGACCACAAATTCGACGGTTGGAAAAATATTATTCATGGAGGAATTCAAACAACGATAATTGACGAAACTTCAGAGTGGCTTGTATTTGCTTTATAC
>LUZK01000118.1 GCA_001603595.1 Bacteroidales bacterium Bact_19 | reverse complement strand
ATTTATAAAGATAAAATTTAACAACATAAATTTGAATATGAATTCCTGAAAAATATCATTCTATCTAAATTAAATCACTTCCTATTTCTAATGATATTTTGGAATTTTTTTTAACAACATAAATTTGAATATGAATTTCTTTAACTTAAAAAAATGCTCATCTCAATTCGTTTAACCTTATTTCACAAAATATTCTACACAAAGGTTATTAGTTTTTAATTTTTAGATTTTCATAGGATAAGTCCAAACAAAAAATGCAAATAAGCTTTTTCCATCTATGATAAAACAACTAACTCTATCAAAGGAATAAAGATGAAATAAAAAGTAAAATGACAATTAGAAATCAAACTACCTATTCACACTAATTTTTTTATGAATAAGTTTTCCTGAAGTGTATATTCTCAAATAATATATGCCGGGTTTAATTTCTGATGTATTTACTTCGATTTTATCAGTCAAATCTTCGGGTAAGATATTTACAACCACTTTCCCGCTTACATCCACAAGTTGAATTAAATCATCTGCTTTTAAGTAGTTTTCTGATGTAATATATAGCTTGTCATTACATGGATTGGGATAAACCGAATAGGTATTTTCCAAAATTTCGTCTTCAATTCCCACTAAGCATGTAATTGGTCTAATTCCTGTGGATGTTGCAATATCATAGGCTTGTACAGAACTTTTCCATATGCCGTCCTTTCTTATCCAAAGCGTATTTTGTCCACCATGACCTCTATTAGGAACCAAACCAACAACAAAATTATCTCCTTCGGCATAATTAATAGTATAGCCAAGATAAAAAGGTCCGTCAATATCAAGGGGTTCATCGAAAAGTATTACTTGATAATAATTTTCTCTCAAGTCTTTGAGAAAGACTTTTTGAGTACCAAGTAATGTTGTTGGAGTGGCGTCAACTCCATCCCAGGTTGCAAATCTTATATATGAGTTATTGCTGCCGTAAGAAAGCTTAATTATTGGAACTATAACTCCATAGACTTTATTAAAAGTATGAAATTCATAAAAATCAGCATAACCGTTAATTCTGTCCGAATTATGACCACCGTAATAACCGTTCATTCCATAAATCTGCATGGCATAGGGTTGTTCATTTTGTTTTACATTCTGGATAGTATCGCAAATCTTCCCTACAATACTTTCATAAACAACAACATAATCATGCTTTGTTAAAGAGCTGCTGCCATTCACGTTTGAAACATTTAATGTAACATCATAAAAGCCACTGTTTGCATAAATTACACCTTGAGGTTGAAGTTGTGTATTAACATAATTAGGTTCTCCTCCGGGAAAATACCATGCCCAAGTCATTGGATTATTTGTTGAAAGGTCATCAAAATATACTTTTGTATTCTTTTGGATCAGACGAAAAGCTGTTCTGAAATTTGCAATGGGAGGATTTGGTCCTACATCGGGAATGACTTTTATGTAATTTTCTTTTAAAATCGTATCATATCCTTGAGAGTTCCGCACTATTAATTTAACGTCATATTCTCCTGCAACATTATATCTGATTTGTTGAGGATTTTGAACAGTTGAAGTTGCCGGAACTCCGGATTCAAAAGACCATTGCCACTCGAAGGGATAATCGTAGCTCAAATCTGTAAAATTAACTGCGTTTCCGGCTATAACAATAACCTGATCTGCAATAAAATCAGCTATCGGAAGTGTATCTGCAAGATTATAAACAAAAACGTAATTATTTCTTGTTTTAACATTAGTGTTACCATACTCATTTCTGACTGTTAATTTAACATTATACAATCCGGCTTGATTATAATTAACAATTGGAGGATTTGGACCATTAAACTGAGATGGATTTCCGCCCGGAAATTCCCAAAGCCATTCATGAATTGGATTTTGAGACAAATCTGTAAAAGTTACACCTGAATTAACAGGTATTACCAAAGGATCTCCTGAGAAATCTGCTATTGGCCATTGATCGGGGCAAGCATTCAAGTGAGGTCCCAATTCTGAAACAGAATATGGACTTGTCAGATCATAATCTGTACTCCATACTACACTTCTATCCGGTGTTATTACTATTTTTTTGGGGTATTCTGTTACTTCATAATATGAAACAACAGGCGTTGATCCACCTTCCGGACTAACCAAAGGAAACTGAGTCCCATGATCGGTTCTAAATTGTTGTACAGCATCAGTTGTAGGGTTACCACCAAATACTGCAAGTATAATAAGTTCAAACTCATTGCATCCGAATTTTTGGTAAATATTATTCATATCGGGAACCGAACCTATACAGCCGCCGCAGGTTGTAAGGAAAAAGCACACGTAAACATATTTCCCTGCATCAAGATATGAATATAAGTTATGTGTATTTCCGTCAATATCTGTAACGGTAAAATCAACTGCAGTGTTCGGCTGTGAATAAACTAAAACATTGTTTATGGTTAAAACAACAACTAAAATAATCAAATAAAGAGTTATTTTTTTCATTTCAGGAAAATTTTCTTCTCAATTTCCAAAAATAACAAAATTTTTAATCCAATTTTTTTTTTTATATTTTTTTATTTTCTTTTACCATAATAAATTGCGGCATTTAGTTCAAAACCTAAAATCAATGCTAAAGCCGAAACATAAATAAGCATCATTATCACGATAATGGTTCCGATTGACCCGTATAGTTTATTATATTGTGAAAAATTATTTACATAATAAGTGAACAGCAAAACCCCAATAACCTGTAAGAAAGTTGCCATTACAGCTCCGGGACTTAAAAATCTGAATCCCGTATTTTTAGCCGGAGCATAATAATACATAATAGCTATTCCAAGAAAATATAAAACTAGAACAATAAAATACCTTAGAACCCTGATTGTAAATCTTAAAAACTGATATTCACCAAGTTTAGGATGGTCAATAAAAAATTTTACAAAAAAATCATCTCCGATAGAAATAAGACTAATAGAAATAATGAAAATCAAAACCAAAACAAAAAGTAAAATTAACGAAAGCACTCGAACTGCAATAATACCGCGAGTTTCGATGCTGTGATACGAAGAATTAAAGGCTTCTACCAACGAGATAATTCCATTAGACGCAAAAAATATTGTAAGGAAAAATCCCACCGACAACACCGAAGTACGTTGATTCATAATTGTGTCAGTGATAGTTTCGTGAAGCAAGTCGTAGGCATTTCCGGGCAAAACATCAGCAAGCAATGAAAATAATTCCATATGAAAATCTTCTATAGGGATAAATGGTATTAAAGAAAATAGAAAAATCATGGCAGGAAAAATTGCAATAAAAGTACTAAATGCCACACTTGAAGCCCTCATAGTTAGGTTCCCGTTACTAATCCCTTTAAAAAAGATTTTTCCCAGTTCATATAATGACAATCCCTTGAAACCCGGAAGTATTATTTTATCGCTTATGCGAAAAATATGATTATTGATTTTTTGTATAATTTGCTTAACTCTATTTATCACTTTTTTACAGCTTTTAGACTTAAGTCAAGACTTTTGATATGATGTGTCAAAGCTCCAACAGAAACATAATCTACTCCACACTCTGCATATTGTCTAATAGTATCAAGTGTAATACCGCCGCTGGACTCAGTTTCATATTTACCCCCGATCATGTCCACAGCTTTTTTGGTTGCAGGAATATCAAAATTATCAAGCATAATTCTATGAACCTTACCTATTTCAAGTACTTGTCGTAATTCGTCCAAATTTCTGACTTCGATTTCAATTTTAAGGTTAAGATTATTTTTTATGATATATTTGTTTGCAGCAATAATAGCATTTCTTATACCACCTGCATAATCAATATGATTGTCTTTGATCATTATCATATCGTAAAGCCCTATTCGGTGATTTTCGCCACCACCGATTTTCACGGCTTCTTTTTCGATGAGACGCAAGCCGGGTGTAGTTTTTCTCGTGTCGAGAACTTTAGTTTTGAGTCCTTGCAACTTTTGAACATATTGATTTGTATGAGTTGCTATACCGCTCATCCTTTGCATAAAATTTAATATCGTTCGTTCCACTGCAAGAATATCACGCTGTGGTCCGGAAAGTTTAAAAACCACATCTCCATTAGATACTTTTACACCATCGTCAATGAATGTTTCGAGATTTAGTTTTGGGGAGTAATAATGAACTACTTTTTTTGCCACGTCAACACCGGCAATAATTCCATCTTCTTTAACAAGCAAAACAGCCTCAGCTTTATTATCTTGGGGAATACAACTTAATGAAGTATGGTCGCCATCGCCTATATCTTCGGCAAAAGCTCTCTCAATAAGAGGAAAAAGATATGAATCAGAAATCATAAATCTTTATTCTTCTTCTATACGCATTTGATGAATTAGCAAATTTGAACCGGAACCTTTGAGCAAAAAGTAAACACGATATGTTTTGCCGTTTACAGTTTCGAGACTTCCAATAGCATATTGAGCAGATTCTTTGCCTCCTTGATGAAGAACATTAAAATTTTTTACTTTATTTTTATCAAAAAAATCTTTCAGAATTTTTTCGGCTTGCTGCTTACTGTACACGTCGTCAATATTTATAACTACCAATTCAATGCTGGAATTAAAATATTTTGCAAGTTCTGTAGCATTTCCAACCTTTATTGCATCAAAAATTTTAGGCGGAATATTAAATATTGGCAAAAGTGCTGATTTTACCGTAATTACAAAACCTAAAAAAAACACTAACATTATCAAATTCAATTTTTTCATTTCAAAAGTTTTTTTAATTTCTTCAAAAATCAAACCAAGCTTAAATTTTGTGTCGCAATATACAATTTTTTTACAAAAAGTAGTATTTTTAACTCAAATTTTTTTTATGAACATTAAATTAATTGTTGTAGGCAAAACTGATTCTGGTGCTTTTTTATCAATATTTAACGATTATGCCAAGAGAATCAATCGGTATGTGAAGTTTGAAATGAAGGTAGTTAAAGATGTTCCTAAAACAGCAAAAACTCCTCCGGAAATTGTGCGAAAAAAAGAAGCGGAACAATTAATTCAAAATATTACTGAAACCGACTACGTTATTCTGCTCGACGAAAAAGGCACAGAATTCAAAAGTACAGAGTTTGCAGATTTTTTAAATAAAAAATTTACGCAATCTTTAAAAAATATAGTGTTTATCATCGGAGGAGCATATGGTTTCGATAAATCTGTTTATGAACGATGCAATTTTATGTGTTCCATGTCGAAAATGACCTTTTCTCATCAAATAATACGTATTATTTTTGCAGAACAACTATACAGAGCTTTTACCATCATTAACAATGAACCTTACCACAATGAATAAAATATTCAGGCTTAAAATCAGAAAACTTTCGGAAAAAATTAAATCATTTTTTGCAAAAAAATTTGCTGTCTCCGGAATTTTGTTTTTATTTTTTGCAATTTTCAGTATTTCGGCATATTTCATCAAATATAATCACGAACCCCTTCCTGAGGAAAATATCAATCCGGAAAAAATACAAAGAGTTCTTAGCTCAAACTTTGAATTTTTACAGGCTGAGTCAAAAAAAATTACTGAATTAGCATTGACATCACAAGGCAGTCTTTTTGAATATATTAAGCAAAAAGAAAAAGTATATTATGAAAAATTCTGTGGCTTTTTTGTTTACGAAGATAACAACTTAAAATACTGGACAAGTAATAATATTCCTTTACCTACTAGTACTACTTTTCATTTTTTCGATAAAAGTTTGATTTACCTAAACAACGGATGGTATTTGTGTTATGCATACGAAAAAGAAAATGTTCATACTGCCGGCATATTTTTGATCAAAAAAGAATATTCCATCGAAAACGAATTACTAGTCAATGAATTTAATCCTCTTCTCGACATTGACAAAAACATAATGTTAAGTACCGACCCTATTGAAAACTCAAAATATATAAATATTCCTGAGCACAATATTTCTTTTTATCTAGGCTTGAAAAATAAAAATAATCCCACCAAGAAAGAATTTGGAGCAAAGCATATATTAATTTTGCTGTCAAGTCTGTTTTTTGTTTTATGGATTTTTTCACTTTCTGCACAATTTATTAAAATTAAGCCAAAATCAGGTTTGTATATTTTGCCTTTAACCCTAATAGTTTTAGCCTTTGCAAGATATTACAGTTTAAAATACGGCTTATATTCAGGATTCAAAGATTGGGCATTGTTCAGCCCCGAAATTTTTGCTCAATCATTTTGGTTGAGTTCGCTGGGCGAATATTTATTCAGCGTTATCGTTTTCCTGCTATTTTCAATTTTCTTTTTTAAAAAATTTAAAATCGAAAGTTCTAGAAAAATCCATCCAATATTTAGTGTTTTATTGAGTATCGGGATGGGAATTTTATTTGCCGTTTTAAGCTTGTTTATTTCCGAAATATTGAAAGGAATTGTAATAAACTCTTCAATCTCCTTTACTTTTGAAAACATCATTTTGTTGGATATTTATTCGATTTTAGGAATAATCATTATTGGAGTGGTTATTTTATCTTTCATTTTAATTTCATATAAAATCGCTTTCTCATTAAGACAAAATTTAAAACTTAAAGTAATTATTCCAACTATAATAATTTTCACCATTGGAGCATTTTATCTAACTTTCAAAAAGATTTATGGAGAAAACGAAATCTTGATTTTTTCAATTTTATTTATGTTTTTATGGATTTGGCTAAGCATAAGTGCAATAAAACATAAAGTTTCATACTTTTCTTTAATTGTTTTTGTTTTTATTTCATCTTTAATAATTTCAGAACATTTCAGCAGAATTTCTACAAATAAAGAATTGGAAAGTTATAAGGTTATCACATATAATCTTGCCTCGGAACGAGACCTAAATGCAGAATATTTTCTGAAAGAAATTTATAATCAACTAAAATATGACACAAAACTTGAGCAATACATTAAAAATAAAGATATTCCGTTAATAGAGAATTACATCAAAGGCGTTGTCAGCAGTAAAAGATACTTTAATAAATACGACTTGCAAATTACTGCATGTCTCGAAAAAGACAGTTTGATTTTACCCTTTGAGCCAAACAAAATTAACTGTCATGAATTTTTTCAAAGACAAATAAAAGATTATGGAATTGTGATTCCGGGAACAAATTTTTATTATCTCGAAAATCATAACGGAAGAATAAGTTATTTAGGAGAAATTGCCTCAAAACTTTTCGATGGTGAAAGACTCAATATTTATATAGAGGCTGATTCAAAAATTTTCAGCGAAGGACTGGGATATCCCGAACTCCTTTTGGACAAAAAACAAACTGTTAAGAAAACAACCCGAAAAATCAATTATGCTAAATATCATAAAGGGAAACTTATATCCAGTAAAGGAGATTATAAATATCAGTTTTCATTGATTTCACAAGATTCTGATACAGCAGAATATTCTGTTTTCACTGCAAACGGCTATGTGCATTTTAAATACAGACCCGACAACGAAAACCTAATTATTGTTAGTAAACCGGATACTCAATATAGTAAAGAACTTGCTTCGTTTACCTACATTCTTGCATTTTTATTCATTATTTTTAATTTTTCATGGATTTTTTTTAAATTGATAAACAAAAGGATTTTCAAAGGAATAAGTCTAAAAGAAAAAACGCAAATAGCATTTATTTCGATGTTGATTATTGCTTTGCTTGCTACCGGAGCTATTTCGATATTGTTCATAATTGATGGATATAAACAAAAACAAAAAGAAACAGTTTTAGATAAAATATATTCGGTACTAATTGAACTTGAACACAAAATTGGAGATAGAGACACGCTGGATTATAAAGACACCGAATATTTGAATTCACTTTTAATAAAGTTTTCGAATGTTTTTTATACAGATATAAATGTTTTTGACCTTAATGGAGTTTTATTGGTAAGCTCGAGAACAGAACTGTTTGATAAAGGCCTAAAGGGTCGTTATATGGACATAAGAGCATACGAAGAGTTAATCGTAAATAAATCGGGAGCTGTAATAATTAATGAAAATATTGACAATATTGATTATTTATCAGCATATATACCTTTCAGAAATTTCAACAACGATGTTATTGCATATTTGAATCTTCCGTATTTTGCAAAACAAAACGAATTTAAAGAAGAAATTTCGAATTTTGTCATAGCCTTTTCAAACATTTTTTTGATTTTGATTTTGTTCTCTATACTCGCCGGATTCCTCATTTCGCGTAATTTAACCAGACCGCTTTCGATGATTCAAGAGAGAATAAAAGCAATGGATATTAAAAAAAGTGCCGAAAAAATTTATTATTCCCGAAACGATGAATTGGGAGGTTTGATACGAGAATATAACCGTAAAATTGACGAACTTAGCGAATCAGCAATAAAATTAGCACAATCAGAAAGAGAATTTGCATGGAGAGAAATGGCAAAACAAATTGCTCACGAAATTAAAAATCCACTCACGCCAATGAAGTTAAGTGTTCAATATCTGGAAAGAGCTTACGACCATAAAGATGAAAAATGGGAGGAAACCTTTCGAAAGGTTTGCCGCACTTTAATTGAACAAATTGATGTTCTTTCCGAAATAGCAAATGAATTTTCGAATTTTGCAAAGCTACCTGCCCCTAAAACCGAAGAAGTAAATATTGCCGAAGTTGTGGAATATTCTGTTCAGCTCTTCGCACACGAAGACAACACAGAAATAAAAGTAAACAATCTCATACACTCAAAACCCATTGTTTTAGCAGATAGAGAACAATTGATAAGAGTTTTTAACAATCTTATTAAAAACAGCATACAAGCAATTCCATTCGGGAAAAACGGAATTATCGAAATTAGTTTACGGGAAAATGAAAATTATTATATCATTACGGTCAAAGACAATGGAGTAGGAATCCCAGAGGAAATGAGAGAAAAAATCTTTGAGCCAAACTTTACAACAAAATCCGGAGGTATGGGACTCGGACTCAGCATTATAAAAAGTATGCTCAAGAACATTAATGCAAAAATCAGTTTTACAACCGAGGTAAATATAGGCACAGAATTTAAAATTGAAATATCAAAAAAATAATTATTTTTACGGCAAAAAAATATGATAAAGGAAATATTTGAGCATCGCAGTATTCGCAAGTTTAAGAGCGACCCTATTCCCGAAAATATTTTAAACCAAATTCTAGAAGCTGCCATTAGAGCATCTAATACGGGAAATATGCAAGTTTATAGCATCGTTGTTACAACCGACCCTGAAATAAAGGAACAACTTTCTCCGGCACATTTTAACCAGGCAATGGTTAAGCAAGCCCCTGTTTTATTAACATTTTGTGCTGATTTTAATCGTTTCAACAAATGGTGCAGACTTCGCAATGCAAAACCTGGTTATGATAATTTTTTGTCGTTTTTAACTGCTGCCATTGATGCTGTAATTGCAGCTCAAAATGCCTGCCTCGAAGCGGAGCATCATGGTTGTGGAATTTGTTATCTGGGAACTGCTATTTATAATCCCGACAAAATTATTGATATTTTAAATTTACCTGAAGGTGTTGTTCCAATTACTGCTGTAGCAATGGGATATCCCGACGAAAACCCACCACTCACCGACCGCTTACCGCAAAGAGCAGTGGTACATAAAGAAAAATATCAGGACTACACCGACGAAGAAATTGATGAGTTATATCGCGTAAAAGAAAACAATCCCGAATACATAAAATTTGTAAAGGAAAACAACAAAGAAACATTGGCTCAAGTATTTACGGATGTAAGGTATACCAAAGCAAATAATGAACATTTCTCTAAAGTTTTACTTGATGTTTTGAAGAAACAAGGTTTTTAACAAAATTTGCGAGTTAGTAAAAGTTATATTTGCATGAAGCTTGACCTATTTTGGCGTTAAGGGGATATGCTGACCTTTTTGAACTATTCTCAAGAGGCCGATTATTCAAAATGAACTAAGCATAAAAGAATAATTACTAAAATATTACTTTATTGCTGTTTGAGCATCCTACAAATTATTTATTTTAATGATAATTTAATGGGATTAAGCAAATTTTTTCTAATTTCTAAACAAAAAATTCCCAACTAAACTAACTAATCAACCAACTAACCAACTAAACTTAGGCTTAAAATTCTCATTAAACACAAAAAAACTGCTCAGACCTCAAAAAGCATAAAAATTATTCAAAAACAAAAAACATTCGTTTTATTTATACCGCAGTTTGCTGCAATTTCAAAAAAGTAAAAAAAAATTTTTGAAGGTTTCGTAAATATATTCTAAATTTACAATGCGGTTTTGCAACGAAGAGAAATAATAGAAAAAGCAGCTTGCCGCTGAAACTTACCTGCAACTGTAAATAGACCATACAATGAATAGACATTTATCATTATTGATACTTTTTACTTTAACATTATCATTAGCACTGACAAGTTGTTCTTCAATTTTCACAGGACTTTACGGAATGAAAAAAATAAAGACTATTGACGAAAAGACTATTCTTCGATATGCCAAAAAATTTAATATTATAGATGTTGACTGTTACGAACTTGACACAGCTTATTTTTTATATCTCTTCTCACTTGACTCGACTAAATATAAAACACAAATAAAAAATCATTACCAACCATTACAAGCACTTTATTATGAAAATTCAGGACATTTAAAATCATTTCAGGTGAATTGTTATACAGGAGGTTTTCCAAATTTAAAGTGGGACAGAAATGAAATAATGACAACTTTTCCACCCAAGCAACAAGCCCCAATTGATAGTATTGTTTCACTTTCTACACAAATAAAATATTTAAAACCATTATCGCAGACTTCAAAACTTTTGGTGGACAATTATGACTACATTGTAATTGTTTATTGGAATAGATTTATGGGAAGACAGAGTAAGAGGCTAATTTATTTCGTTCAAGAAAACAGTAAACTTGAGAAAGAGAAAAAAGTAAAAATAATATATGCCAATACAGACAACATTTTCGCAGGGCAAAAAAAGAACGGAAGCAGGTAACAGACATTTATCACAATGGCGGGTTCAGTGGTGAATTAGATATTCTACCTAGCATCAACTTTTGTGGTATATTTATAATGAAATGCTCCGCAATCGGTAACAAAAACATACAACCAAAACGTTTCAAATATTTCTAAGAAAAATAACTCCAAAAAATTCACATTTCAAAAAAATTTTATTTTTATGCTATTCATTGTTTTTAATTGAGTGCTTACAATCAAAATTTGTTCTTGTCTGATACTACAAAAATCAATTTAATATCTCATAAAGTATAAGATAATAGAATCTAAAATAAAATAAATACATTGGTTTTGACAGATTTTTGAAACATTTTATATAAATTTTTATATATATTTTAATCATTTTTATGTTATTTAATAATTTTTTCTTAAATTTACATATAGAGATAAAACATCACTTTATGGCTTATTTAGAATTATGTTTAACTAAAAAGATGAACTTTTTTAAATTATAATTTAAAAAGTGCGGAGTCAGCACGATAATCACTGACAACAATAAGATGAAAACAAAAAAATTATTTTTAACTTATTTATTAGTTGACACAGTTGCTCTCACTATTATCGCACAAACTGAAATTCCAAATGCAAGTTTTGAAAACTGGGTAACAATAGGCCCTTACGAGAACCCTGATGAATGGTCGTCTTTTAACAATTTTTATAATTTTGGATTACCTGAATTGTCATTTAAAACTACCGATACTTATTCTGGAAATTATGCACTAAGATTAATAAGTGATACCGTTACATTACCCCCACCTTTAGGAACGAATACACTAGATACTTTAGCCGGATATGTTTTTCTCGGAAATCCTGATATGAATAATCCCGGTATAGCTTATTCCGAACGACCTATCTCAATGCAAGCCTATGTAAAAGGGACTATAGTTTCTGGAAGCAATGCTTATATTATTGCTACACTTAGAAAATGGAATAATACAACTTATTCTAGAGAACTAGTTGGACAAGCATTGTACTATATGCAAAGTTCTATCTCTAATTACACACAAATATCTGTTCCTTTTAATTATTATAATTTAACAGCTATTCCTGACACTCTTGAAATCAAAATTATGGCAGGAGATGTTGGTCCTGGAGGACTGATAATGCCAGGTAATGAAATTTTTGTTGATAGTATCTCATTCTCTTTTCCCGTTAATTTAATTGAGAAAGGTAAAAACAATACAAATATAAAATTTTTCCCTAATCCATTATCATCATCATCTGAAACTATTCTGCAATTAGAAAGTACTCTCGGTAACGCAACATTGACAGTTTACAATTGTCTAGGCCAACAAGTAATACAAATAACAAATATTTCAGGAAATAAAATTACTTTTCAACCAAACAATTTACCTGGTGGAGTTTATTACATCAATCTCACACATAACAGTGAAGTTATTTTGGTATATAAACTTATCATTACAACTAGTAATCCCTAGTTATAGAGAACTTTGAATTTCGAAAGATTATAAAATTAAACCAACAAATCAATAAAACACACTAAATATCTAAATTTGTTTAATCATGAAAAGATACTTAATCGATTATGAAAATATTATTTATTTTTGTAATCATTAAAGACATCGTGAAACTTAAGATATTTAAATTAGACAAATTAAAACTATTTACTTTATAAAGAAACTTTTTAAATAATAAATTTGGCAATACTATTAAATT
>LUZK01000117.1 GCA_001603595.1 Bacteroidales bacterium Bact_19 | reverse complement strand
TTCGGTGTCAGTATCGGAGCAAGCACCGTTAGTAACAACGTATTGGATTAGATGATCTCCCGGCCCTGCTAAAGCAGGATTGAAAGTATTACCGACAATACCTGTTCCTGACCAAGTACCACCCGGAGTAGCAGCGTTCAGTATAATTGCTGCATCAGTTTGGCAGAAAGGGCCAGCGGGAGTAATTGTAGCATCAACCTGAGAGTCAACATGTATAGTTTCGGTGTCAGTATCGGAACAAGCACCGTTAGTAACAACGTATTGGATTAAATGATCCCCGGGACCTGCTAAAGCGGGGTCGAAAGAATTACCGATAATACCATTACCTGACCAAGTACCACCAGGAGTAGCAGCTACAAGAAATGTTAAAACTCCGGTTTCGCAAAAAGGTCCAATAGGTGTAATTGTAGCATCAACCTGAGAGTCAACATGTATAGTTTCGGTGTCAGTATCGGAGCAAGCACCGTTAGTAACAACGTATTGGATTAGATGATCTCCCGGCCCTGCTAAAGCAGGATTGAAAGTATTACCGACAACACCTGTTCCTGCCCAAGTACCACCGGGAGTGGCAGCGTTCAAAGCAACAGCAGCATCAGTCTGACAGAAAGGACCAACGGGAGTAATTGTTGCATCAGGCATTGCATCTACCGAAATGTTTATTGTTGTGTCAACCTGGCAAAAACCATCGTTATAGCTATAATTTACAGAATGGACACCCGGACCTGCAAGTGAGGGACTAAAAGTTCCATTATTTGGATCTAAAATTCCTGTTCCTGACCAGGTTCCTCCTGAGGGGTCAGCAATAATATTTGTATTTGGATCGTTAACACAGAATGCTCCGGTATTACTGAATGAAATAACAGGAGGTACATGAACATTTACAGTTACAATATCAGTAGACGAACAAAGCGGTGCAAAATAAATATCATCAATAGCGAAATCATTTCCGTTAGCTATGGTATTTTGATTTACGATGCAAATTGTTATTGAAGTGTTAGATCCACTATTCCAGACTTCGTAGAATTCGTTCCATTGGCAAACTGTTGAGGTAGCGGAAAAAGGACTGCCTAATAGAACCCCATTAATTGAGAATTGTAAAACAGCCGGATTTGCGGGATGTACACTTGTTATCCAAGTTGCGAAAATATAGTCTGTATTTGGAATTACATGTATGTCCTGGCACCAAACAGGCTGATTTGCAGTTCTATTCCCATTAACTATCATAAAATTACCAGATCCAGTTGTATGGTCTCCGCAAGTAGCAAAATTTGGATGGTAATCATGCGGATTTGTTCCAATGTAATAATTTCCTTCTGGGATTAAATTTGGTGAATAATTGTATGCTGTATAAAATCCTGTGTTTCCTTGGGAAAAATCTCCGTTTACAATAACATTGCAAGAAACATCAAAACCTGTAACCACATATTGTGTAGTTGCATTTGGGCTTGCTATAGGATTAGGAATATTTGGATCATTTAATCCTTCTGTAGGTGACCAGGAATAAAACATTGCTCCTGATGCAAACAATTGAAGACTTTGACCAATACAAATATCTCCACCGCCGGAAGCCGTTATTGCTGGAGCATCGCAAACTTCAACAAAAATGTTTGCAGTATTTGTACAACCATGGATATCTGTGCCGGTAACGGTATAGGTTGTTGATACATTAGGATTTGCTGAAACTGTTGCCCCTGTTGTGGATGATAATCCGTCAGGAGGGCTCCAATTATAGGTTAATGCTCCGGATGCAGTTATTTCTACAGAGCTTTCTCTACAAATATAAGGGCTATTAGGTGTAAAACTAATTAGTGGATTTGGATAGGCATTAACAATAACATCAACGGTTTTATTTCCACATTGGTAAGAAATTGAATCATTAACAACCAAACTATAAGTTCCTGGGCTTGAGACATATAAGTTCTCGGCTGTACTTAGTAAAACACCTGTACCATTAGGGCCGCTATACCATTCATAAGTATATGGAGGAACTCCATTAGAAACATTTGATGTTAATAATAAGCCTCCATCACTAAGGCAATAAAATGCCGGATTAGGATTAACACTTACACTCAAAGTATCATAAAAATAAACCCTGACAGTATCGCACCATGTTATTCCGGATAAACAAGCAGAGCCCGTTGGTGTTCCGCAAATTTCATAATCAGCGTAAATAGGAAAACTTCCAAATGGTGTTACAATAGGATTCAAACAATCTGTGCAGCTTAAATATGCTAAATTAGCACCACCTCCTGAAATGTCAGTGATAGAGACTGTTCCAGGCAATATCCCTGTAATATTAATAGTAGCAGGACAAGTTTCAGTGGCAAAGTTAGGATCTGAAACAGATGGCTTTGGAATTGATGTAATTGCATAGGAATTAGCATTATTCCCCGGTTTACAAAATGTAAGAGTATATGTTACACCGCCTGTTAAACAAATTGGTTGACCAACAGGAACTGGAGGTCCGCAGTTGATTTGATAATACATCGAACCGGGAGGAACAGCTCCACTGGCAATTTCAAAATTCAAAGCAATTGCATCAGGATGCAAAGTAATACTAAATTCTATACATCTATCTGGATTACTGCTGCTACAACAAAGTTGATTTCTTACAACAGGAGGAGATATATAAGTCATGTCAGGATTTGTGGACAGGTCAACATTAAAAAAGGGAACTCCGGGATTACATACCCCCGACTGAGCCTTAGTTTTGTTTATAACAATAAATTGGAAACTTAAAGTTAAAAAAACTATTGCAATTATTTTCAGAGTAGTTTCTGTTTTAATCAATAATTTTAGAAACTCTCTATTTCCTTGATGTGATATATTGGTTTCCATATTGGTAAAATTTTATTGTCAATGCTTTTTTATTAATTTTGACGAAAAATTTTTAAAAAAGTTTGTTTTTTTGCATTTAAATTGACTTTGCTAATGAATTTAAAATGTATCTAAATAACTGATAAAATTATGTCAATAAAAATAAATAATGTAACTAAAATTTACGGCAAACAGAAAGCACTGGATAATGTAAGTTTTCAAGTTAATAGTGGAGAAATTGTTGGTTTTTTAGGACCCAACGGTGCAGGAAAGTCAACTTTAATGAAAATTATAACTTCATTTATTCCTCCTACAGAAGGAGATGTATATGTAAATGGGCTTAATGTCCTCGAACATCAAAAAGAAGTTAAAAAGTTGATAGGATATTTACCTGAACAAAATCCACTATATAATGAAATGTATATTGTAGAATTTTTGAATTTTGTTGCCGGTCTTTATAATATTAAAAACAGAGTTGAACGCATTGATAAAATAATCCAATTAACTGGATTGGAGCCGGAAATAGAAAAAAAAATAGGAGCTCTATCAAAAGGATTTAAACAAAGAGTTGGATTAGCTCAGGCAATAATTCACGATCCTAAAATATTAATTCTTGATGAACCAACATCCGGTCTTGATCCAAACCAAATTATTGAAATTAGAAATTTAATAAAAGAGTTAGGAAAAGAAAAAACAGTTTTGTTATCTACGCATATAATGCAAGAAGTAGATGCTATATGTGATAAAATAATAATAATAAGTAATGGGAAAATTATTGCAGACGACACAACTGAAAATATTCATAAAAATTTTAATAAAAATTCAATTGAATTGAAAGTTGAATTTTCTGAAAAAATTTCAATTGAAGAATTAAAGAAAATTCAAGGAATTCTGGAAATTGAGTTTTTGGGACTCAATACTTATCTTGTTCGAACAGATATTTCAAAAGACTTAAGAAAAGAAATTTTTGATTTTGCTGTAAAAAATAACAATCCTGTATTATCAATACAAGTTCAGGAAACTTCTTTAGAAAAAGTTTTCAATGAATTAACACGAAAATAAATTTTATGTATGATTATGATAAAATATTTAATCTTCTAATATTAAATGGCTATGAGTTTAAAACAGAGCAATACTTGCGTGATGGTTTTAATATTTTCAGAAAGAATATAGGAGGTTTTGTATTATTTTTTTCAATATATTTTGTATTAAATGTCTTTTTTCGACTTATTCCAAGTAATTATAGTATTCTATTAGGCAATTTTTTATATCCAATATTTTTTGCCGGTACAATATTGGTTGCTAATGAAATTCTAAAAGGCAATACTACTAAATTTATTGATTTTTTTAATGGGATTAAATATTATTTAACTTTGTTAATTCTGAATTTTTTTTCTGGAATAATTGTCGTGTTAGGATTAATATTTTTAATTATTCCGGGAATTTATCTTTGGGTTTCCTTTTATTTTGCTCCATATTTTGTGGTTTTCTTAGGATATGATTTTTGGCCGGCAATGATATTAAGCCAAAAAATTTTTTCAAAATATTGGTGGCAAGTCTTTGGGTTTTTAATAATAGTGAATTTAATAAATTTTTCCGGATTACTTTTATTTGGGTTTGGAATAATTTTTACAATTCCTTTATCATTGTGCATTACATTTGTCGCATTTGAAGATATTGTTGGAAGTGCAATAAGGAAGTATTCAGGTAATTTTGAAAATAATATCAATGAAAATTGAGCATAAATGTTTTAAGATTTTTATTATATTTTGCTTAACATTTATTTTGTTGGGCAATATTGAGATTCATAGTCAAATTTTCAAAAAAGATATTCACAAACTTGAAATTCCGAGAACTCTCAAAAATGAAGAAATAATTTGTCATACTTATTTCTGTTTTGTTTTTGATGATGATTATAAACAGTCAAAATGGGTAGCATATGTTTTAAAAAAGGAGATGACAGAAAGCAAATATTCGAGAAATGATAAATTTATGGAGGATACAAAAGTAAAAAATGGAACAGCAACGAACAAAGATTATGAAAAATCCGGATATGATAGAGGACATTTGGTTCCGGCAGCAGATATGAGTTTTGATGAAATTTCTCTACATGAAAGTTTTTATTTTAGCAATGTCAGTCCTCAAATACCTCAATTTAACAGAGGAATATGGAAACAATTAGAAGCAGAGGTTAGAAATTACACAAAAACTTTAAACAAAATTTATGTTGTTACAGGTCCTATATTAAAAGATTTGAATAAAAGTGAATATAAGGTAATTGGAGAAAATAATATTGTAGTTCCGAATTATTTTTATAAAGCTATTTTATATGTTTCAGATACAACCATTCAAGCAATAGGATTTGTTTTACCAAATCAAAAAGCCGAAAAAAAATCGCTTTACTCTTATTCTTGTTCCATTGATGAATTGGAAATACTTTCAGGAATAGATTTTTTCTTTAAATTGCCCGATAAAATCGAAAAAAAGGTTGAACAAACTTTTGATACTCTGTTCTGGAAAAATTTAATTTATAAAACTTTCTAAAATATGAATGACCATGTTTTCATTGCTTTGCTAATAACTACAATAGCCGGATTGTCAACAGGTATTGGCGGTTTATTATCATTTTTCACAAAAAAAACCAACACAAAGTTTTTATCATTTTCGCTTGGCTTATCAGCCGGAGTTATGATATATATTTCATTTATGGAATTAATTCCAAACGCTAAAACATTTCTTGTCGAAAGTGAAGTTCCAAATTATGAATGGATTGTTGTTTTAGCTTTTTTTTGCGGAGTTTTATTGTCTTTATTTATTGATATGCTTGTTCCTGAGGCAGAGAATCCACATGAAATAAAGATGATAGAAAGTTTAAATGTAGATATTCAAAATTTTAAGCTGAAACGAATAGGTGTAATTACAGCAATTTCTATAACAATACACAATTTTCCTGAAGGTATAGCAACATTTATGTCAGCATATTCAGATATAAATATTGGATTATCGGTAGGTTTTGCAGTTGCAATACATAATATTCCGGAAGGAATAGCTGTTGCCATTCCTGTGTTTTTTGCAACTGCATCAAGAAAAAAATCTTTATTATGGTCTATTCTTTCGGGATTTGCAGAGCCAATAGGAGCAATGGCTGCATATTTGATACTTTTACCTTTTATTAGTAATTTAGTTTTGGGTGTTGTTTTTGCCGTAGTTGCCGGGATAATGATATTTATCTCGCTTGATGAATTAATACCGGGGGCTCAAAAATATGGAAATAATCATTTACCGACTTACGGGGTATTGTCAGGTATGATTATAATGGCTTTTAGCTTATTATTACTAAATTAGGTTATGATATATATAAGGTTAAAATATCTGATAAATATATTTTTATTTACATTTTTTTTTATTCTTTTTAATTCTTGTGAAAATGATAGACGAGAACAAGTAAGTTTAAATATTGAAAAAATTAAGTTAGATAGTGATTTTAGAATAAACAAGATTATTTTTATCAATAATGAACTGGGTTTTTTATGCGGAGGTCATAAAAATAATAGTGGTTATATTTATAAAACAACTGATGGGGGAAAAACCTGGCAATTAAAATACAATTGCGATTCTCTGTCCATTCGTAATCTTTATTATGTTAGTGATAGTTTAGTTTTAGCTTGTGGGGACAGTATGTTACTAGTAAATTCCTTTAATGCAGGAGAGTCTTGGCAAGTTTACAAATTTGCAAATTTTCCTTTCGAAGCATATAGAGTTCCTTATAATGATGTTTATGTAAAAGATACTAAAAAAATTATACTTGCCGGAGGAGAGCACTTTGAGAAAGGCCTTCTATCAAAAACAGAAACCGGAAATTATCCATGGATACATGATTCTTACGATAATCAGTTTAATTCAATGCACTTTATTAACGAGTATGTGGGAATTATTTGCGGTTATGGTATTGCTTTAATAACAGAAGATGGTGGAAATACTTACAGGTATGTTGATTTGGGGTCCGACGATTTTGTTGATGTTGAGTTTGTAAATGGGGAAATTTATATACTTGGAAATTCTGGGATAATATATAAAAGTTCTGATTTAGGAAATAATTGGATTAAAGAAATTAATTTAAGTTCAAAAGGATATACCGACCATAGCATTGGAGATGAATTTAAAATTGCTGTTGGGTTAGGAGGAATAGCATTTTTAAAGTATAATAATGATTTAAATTGGATGGAAATATCAAATATGCCAAAACAAGATTTCTATACTTGTTTTATAAGAAAAGATAATATAGTTTTTATTGGTAGCGACAAAGGAGAAATAGTTGTTTTGAATAGGATAAGGGAAAGATAAAATTTTTTAATTTTATCTTAAATATCAAAATTGTGTGAAAAATATTTTACCTTTGCAAAAAACTTTGATATTAAAAATGG
>LUZK01000116.1 GCA_001603595.1 Bacteroidales bacterium Bact_19 | reverse complement strand
TTAATATCAAAGTTTTTTGCAAAGGTAAAATATTTTTCACACAATTTTGATATTTTTAAAAAATTTTCCCTAACATAATATCTCCCTACTTTTCAAAAAAATTACAGAATCCCTTTTAGATTATGTTTTTGCTAATCGAAATCACAATAATTCATTTTAAACTATGTAAAAGTTTCTGATTAAATCCTTAATTTGCAATTTATCCGCTGAAAAAATTAGACATCAAAATCTAAACTTAATTGGCAATTAGATGATGTAGTTGGGGATTTTTCATTTTTTGCAACAAGATTAGTCTCATTTGTTTTTTCTCCGGTAATCTCAAAAATTAACTTATCGGTTGTGTGTCTCATCGCTTCTATATTTTCAATTTTAGGAATTTTAGCTTTAATAAAACTTTGAAATTCAAGATATTTTTCTTCAAATTTCTCAACATAAACCTTAACTGTAGCTATTGAAGGATTAGTAAAGTGTTTACCTCCGTTTAAAATTCTTTTATGATCGTCTTCAAAAAGATTTTTTGCTTTTAAAAGAAATTCTTCGTAATCATTTGTATCAGGGATTTCAAAAGGATAGCTCAATCCGTAATATTCCGCAACATTCTCTGGAATTTCTTCCCTGTCAATTGCCATTGACAATGCCATAAAATAATGCTGAAAATATTTTTTTGCCTTTGTAAACAACTTTATAACTTCACTTTCAAGATGTGTTCTTTGCTCCTCATACAATTTGTAGAACGAGTTTATTTTTTCAAAATTATCAATCTGAGTACTGATTGCTATTTGTAGATCTTCTTCAAGGTGTTCAAAATATTTTTCATAAATATTCTTTAGTTTTATCAGCCTTTCTTCGTCTTTCATAATATAAAATTGATAATTCAAAGATAATATTTTTTTGTTTTGTAAAAATATTAAAAAGCGAATGATTTTAATTCTCAAAGCCTATTCCATAAAAGTTTCAGAAAATATTTTTTCTTTGGATTGATTAAGAATGAAATTTATTATTTTTGCATATTGTTATGGAAAACACAGTAAAGATGTTATTATACAAAAGGATATTGCTAAAATTAAGTGGAGAATCTTTAGCCGGAAATAAAAAGCAGGGTTTTGACGAAAATGTCTTAATAGACTATGCCCAACAAATTAAAGAAGCGGCTAATTTAGGAACAGAAATTGGAATTGTTATTGGTGGAGGAAATATCTTTAGAGGATTATCAGGTCAAGCTAAAGGATTCGACAGGGTAAAAGCCGACCAGATGGGAATGTTAGCTACAGTAATTAATGCCATGGCTCTTCAAAGTGCTTTAGAATCAATTGGAGCAAAGGTGAAACTTTTCACTGCTGTAACAATTGAATCCGTTGGCGAACGTTTTTCAAAAACAAAAATTATTGAAGCTTTTGAGCAAGGTTACATCTGTATTTTCGCTGGAGGTACAGGAAATCCATATTTTTCAACTGATACTGCCTCTGCATTAAGAGCGATTGAAATAGAAGCCGATGTTTTGTTAAAAGGTACACGCGTTGACGGAGTTTATACGGCAGATCCGGAAAAGGATCCTTCAGCAAAAAAATACGATTTAATATCTTTTGATGAAGTTTACAATAAAAATCTTAAAGTAATGGACTTAACATCTTTTACTTTATGTAAAGAAAATAATATGCCTATTTTGGTTTTTAATATGGATAAAAAAGGAAATTTATTAAAAGTTTTGAATAGTGAAAATATTGGGACAAAAATTATAAACTAAAATATTGAAAATTTATGGAAGAACTTGAATTATACATTGATACCGCTAAAGAAGGAATGGTTGGAGCTCTTCAACATTTAGAAAAAGAATTATCAAAAGTCAGAGCAGGAAAAGCAAATCCCGGAATGCTTGATTCTGTCAAGGTTGAATACTATGGTGTAATGTCTCCTTTATCACAAATAGCAAACGTTTCGGTTCCGGATGCAAAAACAATTTTTATTCAACCTTGGGACAAATCCGCTATTTCTGCAATTGAAAAAGCTATTCTTGCTGCTAATTTAGGTTTTAATCCCCAAAACAATGGTGAGGTTATAAGAATTCTTGTACCACCTTTAACCGAAGAACGCCGTAAACAATTGGTTAAACAAATAAAAAGCCTTGGTGAAACAGCAAAAATTGCAATTCGTAATACCCGACGCGACACTATCGAAGAAATTAAAAAACTAAAAAAAGAAGGTTTAAGTGAAGACCTAGCCAAAGACGGTGAAGATAAAGTCCATAAAATGCATGAAGATTATATCAAAAAAGTTGATACAATTATAGCCGCTAAGGAAAAAGAAATTTTAACTGTTTAGAATTGATCTTTATTTATATCTGATAAAACTAAACTTTTATCTACCATATTTTCCCGACAAATCTTTAATAAAAATGAACTGTCGGGATTATTTTTTTCTTTTATGAATTCTTTTCTTTTTCAATCCAGCTTCATGAAAAGCCCCACCTCCTTTTTTAATATCGGGAACTTTTACAGGATTCTTCTGTTGATTAAGTTGTTTTTCTTCTTCAAGTAAAACTGTTGAAACGAGAATTCCATCCGGAATTTCTATCTTTTCAAAAGGAATATCAGAAATAAATTCAGGTTGCTTTTCTAGAGAACTAATCATTAAAACTTCTGTTCCTCCTGCTCCTGCCCTGCCTGTACGCCCTACGCGATGTATAAAATCGTTATAAGAGTCGGGAACTGAAAGATGAATTACATGACTAACTTCTTTAAAATCCAAACCCCTTGATACAACATCTGTTGCTATAAGTGCCTTAATTTTACCCTTCTCAAATAATTTTATTGTGTTAAATCTGTTATTTTGTGCCTTGTTTGAATGCAGAACTCCAATATTATCAAAACCTTCTTCCCTAAGTTTTTCATAAGTATAGTCTGCAAGTTTTTTACCTGAAACAAAAATCAATGTTTTACGAAACTCATTTTTAGAAAGTAAAAATTTCAGAAGTTCAATTTTAGTATTAATATTTGGAACCTCATAAAGCAAATGTTTTATTCTTTCTATCGGAGGATTTTCATCTTCGATTTTTATAATTTCAGGTTCAATAAAATATCTATTAATAAATTGCTCTATATCCTGATCAAGAGTTGAGGAAAACATGATATTTTGCCGCTTTTGCGGTAAAATATCCAGAATTTGTTCGAGTTGTGGTCTAAAACCAAGACTTAGAAGTTCATCAACTTCATCAATAACTAATTTCTTAATATTACTAAAACGTATAACACCTGTAACAGCAATATCAAAAATACGGACGGGGGTACCAACTATGATATCTACGCCGCCATCATTTAAATTTTCAATTTGTGTTTTAATATTAGCTCCACCATAAACATCCTTGATTCGTAAACTTTTGTATTTACAAAGCTTTAAAGCCTCTTCTTTTACCTGCAGAACTAACTCACGAGTAGGAAGCACTATTAATGCTCGCGGATGCTTTTCTTTAGAAAATTCAAGCATGCCCAATAGAGGTAAAAGATAGGCAAAGGTTTTACCGGTGCCAGTTGGAGCAATACCAACAACGTCTTTGCCGGCAGTAATTCTGCGAAAAGTTTTTTTCTGAATTGGAGTCGGATAAACAAATTCCAATTCATCCAATACCTTTAGCAAGAATTTATTCACACGTAATTCTTGAAAATTCACGAACAAAAGTTTTTTTTAAGATAATTATTCTTCTAATGGCAAGTCAATATTCCACCATTCATCTTTTTCTATTACACAAGGAGTATTTAGAATGCTGACACCTACATCATTAGAGGTTTTAATATTAAATGAATCTCTATTAATAATTAGATTATAAGAAACTCCTCGATAAATAAATCTTACTTTTAGTCTTTCTAATTTTTCCGGTAACTTTGGATTAATAGAAAGTACTTTAGACTTAAATTCTATTCCAGCATATACATTTAAGAAATACATAACAGTTGCAGCCATAACTCCCGAGTGTATCCCTTCTGCTGTTGTTCCTCCCTGAATATCAATATAATCACTCATCAAAGCTTCCCGATAAAATTTTTCGGCTATATCATACAATTCGAGTTTATTGGCGACATAAGCATGAACAATTCTGCTTAAGGTGCTTCCATGTGAAGTCCTTTTTAAGTAATAATAAAAATTCTTTTCGAGATAATCTTTACTTAATTCATATCCCAATTGCACAAATGTTTCGTTTACTTCTTTATCACTAAGATTATAGAAAATCATCAGTACATCAGCTTGTTTTGAAAGTTTATACTTATCAGGATCATCACCTTCGGCTTTCAAAATTCTATCCATACGATAGATATTACCATACTTCTGTCTGTAATATTCCCAATCCAATTCTTTTAAATTAAAATATCCGTCAAACTGTTCTATTATTCCTTCTTCGCTAATATTAACATTCAAGTTCTCGCTGATATCTTTCCATCTTTTCAATTCCTCCTCAGAAGGACAATGTTCACATGGTTTTATATTTCTATATTTATAATACAGGTTAAGCGTTTGACTCAATGTCCATGCGAGCATTACGTTAGTGTAGGCATTGTCCCTAAGCCCCCCCCTCTCATCGCTGTATTCAGCTTTTTCGTGAAATTCATCTGGCCCCATCATATTCTCGGTATGATAACGGAAATCTTTTGCGGAATATTTACATGCCGAAACAAAAAATCTACAAATTTCGACAAGCATCTCCATACCGTATTTTTTTATAAATTCATTATCATTGGTAGCCTGATGATATCTTATAATATTGTATGCTATTGCCAGAGAAACATGACGTTGATTACGACTGTAATCGGGGCCCCATTTCCCTGATTTAGGATTTAAGTGAAGTTCTTGCGTTTCTTCTTCACCTGTACTTCCGCTTTGCCATGGAAACATAGCTCCGCTGTAACCATTATCTGCAGCATATTTTCTGGCTGCATCAAGTCGCCTGTATCGATACATCAGCATAGATCTGGTAATTTCAGGGAAATGAATATTATAAAACGGTAATATAAACAATTCATCCCAGAAAATATGCCCGCGATATGCTTCACCGTGTAATCCTCTTGCCCCAATACTTACATCAAGATCACATATATGCTTTGATGCGGATATCATCGTATGATATATATGCAGCCTTAATAACTTCTGTGCTAATCTGTCTCCGTTGATACTTATATCTGCCTCTTCCCATATTTTTTTCCACTCTTCAACAGATTTATTTATTTCGTCGGATAACAATTCAAAACTTTTTGCTTTTTCGATGACATCAATTTTAACCGGATTTAAACTATTATTGTATGCTACTATTTTTCTGACAACAAAATCCTTATTCTCTTTTACATCAGAAACGAAATATGCATTTATTTCGGATTCAGTTTCTACAGTTTCAAAATAATAGTTTTCCAAACTTGAAAATAGTTTAGCAGCAACTTCGATATTTATTTTTGATTGTGTGGTTGAGGTTTTTAACCATATAACATTACCTTCGCGTCCTGTTTGTGCTTTGTCAAGATGTTGCTGGTTAAGTTGTCTGTAACGTTCAACACCATCGTTAATCAGATTGCCGTCAATTCCGGTTTTAATAGTAATTTTTGCAGAATAATTTAAAGGAGTAACACTATATTCTATACCGGCTACATTTCGGTCGAACATACTTATAAAACGTACTGATTCAATCATCGTACGTCTGCCTTTTTTATCTTCGATTAAAGCCCACCCTGAAAGAATTCCTTTTTTCATGTCAAGGTTTCGCTCTATATCGAGAATTTTTATTTCGTTAGAATTGACAAAATCTTCGCCATCGATTTTAAAGGTAGTATATAACCAATTTGGACAATTTACGAGGTCTTCATTAAAAACAATTTTATCCTGAACTTGCGAAGGTAATTTATTATAAACACCTGCCATATATGTTCCGGGATAATGAAATTGAGAAGCTTTCTCTTCGCAGAAATTACCACGACTTGCAAAAAATCCGTTTCCAACAGTCAAAAGGGATTCTCTGCTTTTTTCCTTTGCGGGATCAAAATCAAAATATTTTAGGCACCAGCCATCTTCTTTCAATCCAGCCTCAAACCATGTCTGAATTGTTTTGATGTCAATCTCGGAAAGATCACTCACAACAATATCAGCACCATTTATTCTCAATTCACGCGAATTATCATGTCTGGCAATACCGATAATGAGTCCAAAATTTCCTTCTTTACCTGCTGCAACGCCACTCACGGCATCTTCTACTATGGCAGTTCTGTAATAATCAACTCCAAGTTTATCGCATGCATTTATAAAAATATCCGGAGCAGGTTTCCCTTTTAAATATTCTTTTTCTGAAACTATCCCATCAACAAAAACTTCAAAAAGATGATCTAATCCTGCTCTCTTTAAAATAGCCATACAATTTTTACTGCTACTGGCAACGCCAATCTTTATATCTTGAGATTTTAATTGCTTGATAAGTTCAACAGTACTTTCAAAAACATCGGCACCTCTTTCCTGTAGAATTTTATTAAACAAAACATTCTTTTTATTACCAATTCCGCAAATAGTTAGTTCTTCGGGAGAGTCTTCAGGATTGCCATAAGGGAATTCTATGCCCCTTGATTCAAAAAAAGATTGAACCCCGTCGTACCGAGGTTTACCATCAACATACAAAAGATAATCTTTTTCAGGATCAAAAAATTTATAATCAGAAATGTTTTTCTCTTGATAATATTTTTCCAGCACTTCATCAAAAGTTTGTTTCCATGCCGAACAATGAACAGAAGCTGTGTCGGTAATAACGCCATCGAGATCGAATATTACTGCATCAAATCCTAAAGCCATAACTAAAAACTTATATGTTATTTACGCGGTAAATATAAAAAATTATTTTGCAGATAATGAACAAAAAATAATAAGCAAATAATTTTTACTCCTAAATAATTTTGAACTGTAATTTATTGTTCGTTACGTACGATTTATAAAAAATTTTAGATTATATAATTTATTCTGATACAAAATTTTTAGAATATAAATTCCAGCTGACAATTCATTTACATCCAATGATATCGTGTTTTGACTGAACACTGTTGTCGTTAAATTTTTTATTTGTTTTCCGTTATAATCGTAAACTTGAAACAAAATTTCTCCGTTTAAATTTGTATTTGAATTAATTTCTAATTTTTCAATAACTGGATTTGCCAACAAATAAAATTCAACATCCAATATTTTACTTCCACAATCTACATAAATGATTTTGAATCTATGCTCAGTTCCATCAAAATCAACCTGACTAAGCCTGTAATAATTTTTTTCGCAAGGTTCTGTATCGTCTATAAAACTGTATTTATTCAATTGATTTGAAAAACCTTTTCCGGGAATTTTTGCAACTATTGTAAAATTTTTCAAATCACAAGATTTTTCTAAGATAAAATGGTCGTTGTTGATTTCGGCGGCAGTAGTCCATGAGACGAGAGGCAATGGTGCATGAGAGGTAAAACATGAGGCACCGAAATCAACTAAAACGACCGGTAATAAACTGTTAGCTTCGAATGCACCAATAGATGGAGAGTCTGGTCTTGAATTATTTAAAATATCATCGGATATTCCTGTTAATTGAACTCCACTTCCTGAAGCAGGAGAGCTGAAATAGATCCTCAAGTCGTTTGTGGAGGGATTTATAAATAAAGGATCTTCTTGTATGGAATTAGCATCATCAGAATTATCATTTGAATGACTTGCTAATTGCCAATCCTCTATAGAGTTAAAATAGGCCTTTGATCCTGAATCATATACTATGTCATTGGAAGCATTAGTGTAAAATAAGTTAAAATCCGAAGAGGCAAATATTCCGGTTTGTTTATAAATACAAAAACAATCACCCGCTTGGCAAAATTCATCTCCAATGCTGATTATATTATTTTTCAACCTGATATTTGAGTAAGCATTATTTGCACTGCCATAAAAGCCATATCCTCTTTTCATGTATATTGAGTTAAAATATATATCTATTTCCGGTGCAGCAGCAGAAACACTTATAGCAGCAGGTATTCCTGAAGGATTGTCGTTATTATTTATGAAAAAATTATTCACAATTTTTAGCCCCGTTACATTATCAGATGTATTGATCATATCTCCATTATTCCCTTGAATGATTGTATTTTTAGTTATTTCGGTATTTTTCGCTCTTTGAATTGAAATTATCGCACTTGAGCTATTATTTTCGATTTTATTTTTTTCAAATCTATTATTTTCAGGAAAGTATGTACTTGTGGTTGTGTTTGCAAAAACTCTAATACACCTGCCGGGAGAATATATTGTATTGTTTCTGAAGATATTGTTTTTAGGAGGTGTAGCAGAAGTGCCGTAAATGTTAATTGCAGCTTTCGTTCCGTCGCCAATATGTTCAATATAATTATTCTCTATAATACAGTTTTGAACATCTCCGTTTAAATATATAGCATCAGAGTTTGAACTTATTCCTGAATATTTTATTTCACAGTTTTTTATTATATTGTATTCGGTTCTGCTAGTTCCGTAAAAAATAACGCAATATCCACTATATCTATTTTCAACAGAAAGATTTTGAAAAACAACATAATCAGATCCATTAATAGAAATTACGTTAACGGAGGTTGTTGTTGGTGATTGAAATTTAGTATTATCTTTTCCAGCTCCTTTAAAAACCAGATATGCAGAGGAACTACCTTGATCTGAACTACTAATTGAAATGCTATATTCATAAGTTGTTCCATACAAACTTGTAGTGTTATAAAGACCGGTGTCTATAAAAACAGTATCACCTGCACCAAGAGTATAAGTATCAATTATATATTGTACAGTACGCGCAGGAGTTCCGGGAGATTTTCCTCTGTCAGCACCCGAATTGTTACCAACCGCTGTACAATAAATATCACCTAATGTAGAACCATCGTTAACATAATATTTTTTAGGTTGCGAAAAAAGCTTTGTTCCACAACATAATACAATAATAGAACTAATCAAAAACAAGTAAGATTTTTTTAACATTTTTTGTACATCTATAATTGAACTCTTTAGCCGAAGCAAAAATAATAAAAAATTTTAATATTTCAACATTTTATTAAATTTATTTTTTATTAAAGAGTTTTTTTCATCAAAACAAATATAAAAACAAGACCCTTTTATGAGCTAATATTAAACTTTAGCCTCAAAATAAACAACTATTGTATAATATTTATATCTTGAATTATTTTTTATTTTTGTAGAATAAAATGATTATTATGCAATAATTCTTTTAAATATAATTTCTAATTAACATTTTCGGTTTTCAGAACATAATCATCCATAAAATCAACAATTTTTTGCAACTTGTCATGCAATGCTTTAATGTTATTAATATAATTTAACCTTAATGTCAACTTAGAATTTATCTCTTTAAATATGAAATTTTTTGGAAATTTCTGAACATACATAATAATAGCAGCAAAAATTTTTGATGAATAATACACAGATTGTTGATCTAAAGGAAAATATCCGATAAAAGTTTCGTTTTTAAGTACCAATTTTTCAAATCCTATTTTTTGAGCCAACCATTTTATTTTAACAATATCGAATAGTTGTAAAGTTTCTTCGGGAGGTTCGCCGAAACGATCTGTAATTTTTGAAATAAACTCTTCTAATTCTTTTTGATTTTTGAGTTCATCAATTTGTTTATAAAGTTTTATGCGTTCAGAAGTAACTGAAACATAATAATCCGGAATTCTTGCATTAAGATCTGTTTCAATTTGACAGTCAAAATTAGGAATATAGCTTTGCTGAGCTTCCTTCCCGGAACTGAATAATTCTCTAAATTCTTCTTCTTTCAGTTCTTCAATAGCTTCATTAAGAATTTTGGTATAAGTTTCATAACCAATTTCTGTAATGAACCCCGATTGTTCGCTGCCAAGAATATTACCTGCTCCACGAATATCGAGGTCTTGCAAAGCAATATTCAAACCGCTTCCTAAATCACTGAATTCTTCAATGGCCTTAAGTCTGCGTCGTGCATCGGGAGTTAAAGAGCTTAACGGTGGGGCAAGCAAATAGCAAAAGGCTTTTCGGTTACTGCGTCCTACCCGACCTCTGAGCTGGTGCAAATCACTTAATCCAAAATTATTTGCATTATTTATTATTATTGTGTTTACATTCGGAATATCAACCCCATTTTCAATAATTGCAGTGCTTATGAGCACATCATAATCCCCACGCATAAACTCGAGTATAATTTTTTCGAGTTTCTCGCCTTCCATTTGTCCGTGAGCAACAACAGTTTTAACTTCCGGACACAATTTAGCAATCAGCCTCTGTATCTCGTAAATATTATCAATTCGGTTATTTACAAAAAAAACCTGCCCATTTCGAGATATTTCATAATAAATTGCTTCTTTAATTATTTCGGTGTTAAAAGCGTGCAATTCAGTAATTATTGGTTGTCGGTTTGGTGGTGGAGTGTTGATTACAGACAAATCTCTTGCTCCCATAAGCGAAAATTGCAAGGTTCGCGGTATTGGAGTAGCAGTGAGAGTTAAGGTATCAACATTTATTTTAATTTGTTTAAGTTTCTCTTTAACTGCAACCCCAAATTTTTGTTCCTCATCGATAATTAACAAACCGAGGTCTTTAAATTCTACATCTTTACTTACAAGACGATGAGTACCAATAATAATATCTATTTTACCTTCTTTTAAAAGCTGAAGTGTATTTTTGTTTTCTGATGCCGATTTTAACCGACTTATCTGAGCAACTGTTACAGGAAATTTATTAAGACGCTCACTAAAAGTCTGATAATGTTGTAATGCTAAAATCGTGGTAGGGACAAGCACTGCAACTTGTTTCCCATCGGTAACAGCTTTGAACGCAGCACGAATGGCAAGCTCTGTTTTTCCAAAGCCAACATCTCCACAAACCAATCTATCCATCGGGACATCGGATTCCATATCTTTTTTGATGCTTTCCATAGTTTTTATTTGGTCGGGAGTATCTTCGTACATAAAAGATGATTCAAGTTCGTATTGCAAATACGAATCGGGAGAAAAAGCAAAACCTTTTTGCTCGAGACGCTTAGCATACAATAAAATCAAATCCCGAGCTATATCCTTGATGTTTTTCTTTGTTCTTGATTTTAATTTTTGCCAATAACCTGATCCTAAACGATAAATTTTCGGAGGTTCCCCATCCTTATCTCTGTATTTAGAAATTCTGTGTAAAGAGTGAATGTTTACATAAAGAATATCATTGCAATCATAAATGATGCTTACTGCTTCCTGTATTTTACCATTAACCTCTATTTTTTGTAAACCTCCAAATTTCCCAATACCATTGTCAACATGAACTACATAATCGCCGGGTTTTAGCTCACTTAAATCATTTATTGTAAGTGCATCTCCGCGTGAAATAGTTTTTGTTTTGTAACGATGATATCTTTCAAAAATTTGATGATCGGTTAATACTACAACTCGATTATAATTATCTATAAAACCTTTGTTTACTGCATTTATAATCGGAATAAACATATTATTATTTTCTCCGAGATCCTGCAAAATAGAAACTAATCGCTCAAGTTGCTTTTGATTATTGCAAAGCAGATAAATTTCATAATTGTTTTCACGAAATTCTTTCAAAAAGTTAATAAACAATTCGAATTGTTTATTAAAAACCGGATGCGGATTAAAATTAAATTTTACAGTTTTTGCATCCTTCAATACAACGGGATTATCAAACTCAAAAACAGAATAATTATTTAGGTTTTTTAAAAATGAATCGGCATCAATCAAATTTTTTTTTGGATCCAAAAGCATTAAATCCTCATCAAAATCAAAATTCTGATTTTCCTCGAATCTTTGTAAAGCGGTAGAATAAACCTTTTGAATTCTATCTTTAATTAACTGAGAATTTTCAAGAAAAATCCTACAATTTTCACCAACATATTCTAAAAAAGATATTAGTTGGTCTTCGTGATTTTTACCGCTTAAATCAGGAACTATCCGAATTCTTTTTTCTTTTTTTTCAGACAATTGTGTTTCAGGATCGAAAATCCTTATTGATTCTATTTCGTCTCCAAAAAAATCAATTCGATAAGGTTTTTCGTTACCATACGAAAACACGTCAATAATGCTGCCTCTAACTGCAAAAGTGCCCGGTTCATAAACAAAATCGGCACGATTAAAACCATATTCATTAAGTACCTCAATTACGAAATCCATAGAAAGGCTTTCGCCTTCGCCAATTTCGAGAGTGTTTGTTTTAAGTGTTTTATTTGTAACAACCTTTTCTATAATTGCCCCGGGATATGTAACTATAATATATGGTTTCTTCTTATAAAGCAGTTTATTTAAAACTTCTGTTTTGAGAACTATGTTACTTTTATCAGTTCGCAAATACTCAACAGAACGTTTGTATGAACTGGGATAAAACAATACCTGATCTTGACCCAGTATATTCACAACATCATCATAAAAATAAGAAGCTTGTTCCTTATCATTACATATTATACAAGTTAATTTCCTGTTTTTATTATATAATTCAGACACCAAAAAAGCAGAACTCGAACCTGAAAGACCTTGAATATTCACATAAACAAAATCCGAATTTCTATAATAATTTTCAACTTCAATAAATGCAGGATTTCCGGAAAATATTTTTTCAGTTAATTGTTTCATAATGCAAAATTAAAATTTTATGACGATATCTTAATAAAATTTAACACTTACGACTTTTCATTTTAAACTATTTTTCAATCCGTATAAAGCAATTTAAAAGTGTAGATTTCCGAGCGTCAGGAAAGTTTCAAAGACTGCATGTAACAATATTCTGATTAATAACATTACATTAGGATTTTTAAACATTTAGTTTGATTATTGATTTAAAAATAACAACATTTTTAAAAATGAAAATTTATATCAATCAATTGCTTTCATGCTCCAAAAATATTATTCCCTCTAAATTTTAGAATTATCCTTTAATGAAGTATAAAATTAAAAAGTTTTAACAAAAATCAAATTTTAAAGTATCAATAAAATATTATCTTGCGACAAGAATTTTGATAAGTTATGAGAAGGATTTTTTTGTTTGTATTTGTTTTTTTATTAGTTATTTCGAGCGTTTTTGCATCCGAATTTGAATCGAGGTTACGTTCATTACCAGGAGTTGTTTCGGTAGAAAAACTAAATACCGTTGATTTCTTTTCGGAAAAATATCTTGTTTTTTTCGAGCAACCATTAGATCATTCATTACCGGAAGCAGGAACTTTTAAACAAAGAGTTTTCGTATCACATAAATCCTATAACAGTCCTGTTGTTTTTGTTACAGAAGGCTACAGTGCTGAATATGCATCAAAGCCCAATTACATTAACGAATTAAGCGATCTTTTAATGGCCAATCAGATTTGTGTGGAGCATAGATTTTTCGGAAAATCAGTTCCGGACAATCTTGATTGGACTTACTTAACCACAAGTCAGGCTGCAGAAGATCATCACAAAATCAGAGAAGCCTTCAAACAAATATACAAAACCCAATGGATAGCCACAGGTATCAGCAAAGGCGGGCAAACTGCCTTATTGTATCAGATGTATTTTCCCAAAGACGTTGATATTACAGTTGCTTATGTAGCTCCTGTAGCCAGGGCATTAGAAGACGGTCGTCACGAAATATTTCTCAAAAATGTAGCTACTAAAAAAGAACGACGAAAGGTTCTGGAATATCAGATCGAAATGCTTAAAAGAAGAGATAAGATTTTACCGATGTTTGAGGCATTTGTAAAAAATCAAAAACTCAATTACTATATTCCACTTGAAGAAGTTTACGAATTTTGTATCCTTGAATATGAATTTGCATTTTGGCAATGGGTTGGAGATGTAACAAAAATCCCTTCAAAGAAATCACAGGATTATGTTCTATTCCAGCATTTATTAGCTGTTTCGCATCCTGATTATTTCTCCATCGAAGGTAGTAAAGAGACTTTCCCTTTTTATTATCAGGCTGCAAGAGAGCTAGGATATTATGGCTATGATACAGAATCATTAAAAAAATTCCTTATTCATGTACAATCGGCAAAAGGATATTTTAAAAAAGTGTTTTTACCAAAAAACATGAATGTTGATTTTTATCCTCAAACAGCTATTGATCTGGAAAACTTCGTAAAACAAAAAGCAAAAAATACAATTCTTATTTATGGTGAATTTGATCCGTGGACTGCCTCGGCCCCAGATATTGGGAATAATCAAAATGTTATTAAAATAATAAGTCCGAGAGGAACGCACGCAACAAGAATAAAAACTTTGCAAAAATCTCAGATTGACCAGGTAATGGGGCTGCTTTCAAAATGGTTACAATAATTTTGCAATTACCATTTTGTGAAATTTTATTCTCTATATAAAAAATTCTATCTTTGTCAAATATAAAAAAGCAATGTTACAAAATATTACAACAAATAGCGTTTCAAATTTTTTCAAAATTTTTGCCGGAGTTGTCACTTTTATTTCATTTTTATTTTCGTGTGCAAAACAAGTGCCACTTACAGGCGGTCCCAAAGACACAGAACAACCAAAACTTATATATGCTATTCCAAACAATGGCAGCACAAATTTCAACCAGCAAAAAGTTGTTTTGAAATTTGATGAGTTTATTAAATTAAACAGTTTAAATCAAAAATTAATTATTTCACCTCCAATAAATCCTGAACCACAAATCAAATTAAGTGGAAAAAGCATTAAAATTTTTTTTGATCCAAACACACTTTCAGAAAACACAACATATCTAATCAACTTCAATGACGCTATTGCCGATATTAACGAAAACAATGCAATCAACAGCTTCATTTATGCTTTCAGCACCGGAAATATTATAGACTCACTTATGATTTCAGGCAAAGTTGTTGATGCTCTCTCCTTAAAAACAGCCGAAGACATATGGATATTATTACACACAAATTTATCAGATACAGCAATAACTTCTTTTAAACCTGAATTTATTACAAAAACTGACAAAAATGGCAACTTTACCGTTCCATTCTTAAAGCAAAATCAATATAGATTATATGCTTTAAAAGATATAAACTTCAACTATATTTATGACTTACCAAACGAGATGATAGCTTTTTACGATAGCATAATTACTCCAACCGCAGTTTTTGACAGTGCTTCTAAAAAAGTTATTTATCAACCATCAGATATTATTCTTCGTCTTTTTTCTTCGGAGAAACAACTTCAATCAGTAAAATCTTCAAAACGTATTTATCGAAACAAAATAGAACTTGTTTTCAACAAACCGCTTGAAAGTTTTTATTCTCTTAATGTAATTGAAGACACTAATGCTATTATAATTCCGAATAAAAATAATCCAGATACTATAATTATCTGGATACAAAACGACGATTTGTTCGAAAAAAATATTGAAACTATCCTTCAATTCCGTGACCCGGATTTTAATGACAGTTTAATTATAGATACCCTCGTTTTTAGAAATCCAAACAAAAATTTTATAATGAAAGACTTTTCTCCAAAAGTTAATAAATCAAAAGAACCGCATCAGGATTTAAAATTATTTTTTGAAACACCAATTAAAATCATTGAAAAAGAAAAATTAAAATTAAAATTCAGAACCGATACTGTTTATATAAACACCAAATTTGAAGCAAAAATTGACAGCTTAAATCCTCAAAACGTAATCATAACCTCATCCTTTCTCGAAAAAACGGATTATAAGATTCTTCTTGAGGATGGATTTTGTAAAAATGTTTATGGAGATATTAACACTCAAGCTGAACTAAGTTTCACAACAATTTCGTCGGCGGAATATTCTAATTTAAAATTATTTTTTGCAGATAAAGACAAACAGTATATAGTACAATTATTACTCTCCGATAAAGTTATTTATGAAGCAATATCAAATGAAGGGACTGCAATATTCGAATTCTTAAAACCATCGAAATATCGGATAAGAGTAATTATAGACGAAAATAAAAACGGGAAATGGGATACTGGAGATTACACTCAACTAAAACAACCCGAAAAAGTTGTGTTTTTGCAAGATGAATATGAACTTCGAGCTAATTGGAATCACGAATTAGACTGGGATATTGAAAATCGAACTAATAAATAATCAATCTTCGTTTCTGAAAATATCGTTTTGTCTTTTTATAGATTCTTTGTGAATCATCTGTAGAAGTTTCAACAAAAATTCGCGTGATATGGACTCATCACATACGTATTTAAGACGTGATTCCACCATAGATTTCCACCTGTCGAGTTGCAAAATTTTTACATTATGCTTTTTCTTTAGTTTCCCAATTTCATCAACCAATTTAAACCTGTGTTCGAGCATATCAATAAGCTGAAAATCAATAACATCTATTTTCTCTCGTAAATTATTTAGTTCGGATTTAAAGTCAATATTTGTTGAAGAAATATTTCTATACGTAAGAGAATCTAAGATTTCTTTAAACTCTTTAGGAGTGATTTGTTGTCCTTTATCGCTCCTGGCAGATTCTGGACGATAATGGGTTTCGACCATAATTCCACAAAAATTAAGGTCTATTGCTTTTTGGCAAATTTCTTTAATGTAGATTTTATTTCCCGCAATATGGCTGGGGTCGGTAATAATTTTAAGGTTTGGAAATCTTCTGGCAAGTTCAATGGGAATTTCCCAATCAGGAATATTCCTAAGCTGAGTTTTTCTAAAAGGATAAAAACCACGATGAATTGCAGCTACCTCAGAAATACCTTTATTTAAAAATCTCTCTATAGCACCTGTCCAGAGTTCAATATCGGGATAAATGGGATTTTTTATAAAAACATTAACCTCTTTATCTTCGCAAGCATCAGCAATTTCCTGCACAGAAAAAGGATTTGCAACAGTTCGTGCTCCTATCCAGAAGTTTTTAATATTATTTTCTAAAAGAATTTTTACGTGTTGTGCAGAGCCTGCTTCGGTAATTACAGGTATTCCTGTTATATTCACAACTTTTGCCAGCCATTTTACTGCTTCATCGCCAATTCCTTCGAAAGTTCCGGGACGAGTTCTAGGTTTCCAGATTCCGGCTCTGAAAAAGGTAGGATTTACAAATTGCTTTAGTTCCAAAGCAGTTTGCAAAACCTGTTCCTCCGATTCGGCACTACAAGGACCGGAAATTATGATAAAATCATCGCACATAAGTTTTGCGAAGATACTAAGTTTAAAAATTATAATTTCAATATTTGAATAAAATTTTACCTGCCTGAGTATTTTTGTATTTTTGCATAAAAATTTTTTATATGGTAAGAGTAAGATTTGCACCAAGTCCCACAGGACCTTTACACATTGGAGGAGTAAGAACAGCTTTATTTAATTATTTATTTGCAAAAAAAAATGCCGGCACTTTTATTCTACGAATCGAAGATACAGACCAAACAAGATATGTACAGGGAGCAGAAGAATATATTATGGATTCTCTCGAATGGCTGGGAATAAAATTTGATGAAGGCATACGAGAAGGTGGAAATTATGGTCCATACAGACAAAGTGAACGAAAAGATATTTACGAAAAATTTTGCAAAATATTATTGGATAAAGGGAAAGCATACATAGCTTTTGACACTCCGGAAGAATTAGAAGCTCTCAGGAAAGAATACGAATCAAAAGGACAAACCTTCACCTATAATTACATTACACGCAAAAGTCTCAAAAACTCTCTTACTTTAGGTCAGGATGAAACTCAAAAATTGATAAATTCAGGAGTACCATATGTTGTAAGATTTTTAATCCCCAAAAACGAAATTATTGAAGTTTATGACGAAATAAGAGATAATGTAAAATTTAATTCAAATGAGCTAGACGACAAAGTATTGATGAAAGCTGACGGATTACCTACATATCATCTTGCAAACATTGTTGATGACCATTTGATGAAAATAACACATGTTATCAGAGGCGAAGAATGGTTACCATCCCTGCCTTTGCACGTTTTATTATACAGAGCATTTGAGTGGGAAGCACCTAAATTTGCTCATTTACCTCTAATTCTCAAGCCAAACGGCAAGGGGAAATTGAGCAAACGCGACGGTGACCAAATGGGATTTCCCGTTTTCCCATTAGAATGGAATAACGGAGATGAAATATTCAGAGGATACCGCGAAGATGGATACTTGCCAGAAGCTGTTATTAATATGCTAGCTCTTTTAGGCTGGAATCCAGGTACAGAACAAGAAATCTTTAGCATGGACGAACTGATTGAGACGTTTTCGATTGAAAGAGTCGGAAAAAGTGGCAGCCGTTTCGATCCTGATAAAGCAAAGTGGTTTAATCATCAATATATTATGAAAAAAGATGGCGAAGAACTCGCTAAAATGGTTGAACCAAAGCTCAAAGAAGAAAATTTAAACTATAATATTGAAACTCTTCCCAAAATTTGCAACCTTATAAAAGAGAGAGTTAACTTTGTGAAAGACATTATTAGCGAAGGAATTTACTTTTTCAAACAACCTGAAACATACGAAGAAAAGTTTTTCAAAAAAGCTGTTAAAGAAAATACCCCTGAAATATTAAGAAAACTTATTGAAATACTTGAAAACACGCAGGATTTTAGTTCTACCCATACCGAAAATGCAGTAAAAAGCTGGCTGGAAAAAACACAACTTGGGTTCGGACAGGTAATGCCTGCCTTTAGATTAGCACTCGTAGGCGAAGGCAAAGGCCCCCATGTTTTTGATATCACAGAAATTATTGGAAAAGAAGAAACTATCAACAGATTGTATAAATTTTTGAATTACCTTGGTTAGAATAAGATTTTGGATAATTTGACATTAATTCTTCTTAATAAAAAACTAATCTGATACCTACTTCGTAGTTAATGCCGTTGCGGTCCGGAAATAAGTCTTTGTATGAAGGGGTATTTATGCCAATCGACACAGGAATGTTCATTTTGTCGTATAGACTTCCCATGAAATCAAAATAATTTACTCCTCCAAATATTTCAATATTTTTAATAATTCTGATACCCAATCTGCTACCTAAATTAATAAAATTAGAATAAATCAAATCAGGATAGTAATAATATGCTTGTGTAAAATTAGGATTCCATAATAATTCGGATGCATACTCCTGCCCTAATCCGGCAAAAAGTTCAATGACAGCAAAACTTCTTAGCCAAATATTATAATTTAAACCTGCAGAGTACCTGAAAAAATCAACATTTTGTTCATTTAAGTAGAAATTTGAGTATAAGTTGTTTTGGTATCCAATATTTGCATAAAAGCCCCATTTTTTTTTCTCGTTAAAATTCATATACGCATTAGCTCCTATACCTCCGGGAGATTTTGAAAAACCTGAAATCCCAAAACCCAAAACAGTTCGTTTTTTTAAATAATCTTTGCTTTTAAGTTTATTAAGATTTATGGTTTTATTTATAACTATACCTTTGGATTTTCTCTCGAGCTTATAAAACTTTTCACTCAATTGAGACATTGGTGGTATTTCGTCGAACACTATATGATAGCCTTCTTTAATGATTCTTATACGATTTTGTTTTGAGTAGTCGAGATAAAATTCAATAGGAGTATTACCTATTAAAACATTGTTAACATAAACCGAAGCATTGGAAGGAGTTGTTGTTAACTTAAATTTTCGTCCCGGTTTTAATTCGTAAAAAAACTCTTTGCTTTTATCGTATTCTACTAAAACACTATCCGAAACAGTAACATAATTTTCTAATTCCAGAGTTAAAAGTCGCTGTCCGACAGGTATATTTCTAATAAATTTTGGTGTTGTACCGTAAAATTCTCCATCAATAAAAATAGAAGCTCCATAAGGTTTTGATTGTACAGAAATTACTCCAGTCAGAGGCTCAAGTTGTTGAGAGATTGTGTAGTTTTTCCCGACAACAACATAAATTTCCTTGTAAAAAGGTTTGTACCCATCTGCTTTAATTTCAATTATATGCAGTCCTTCAATAATTTTAGATGAAAATTTTCCTTTTCCGACGGGAACTTTGTCAATAAAAATTTCGGCAAAGCTATTTGACGAAACAGAGATATTACCATAAATATCTAGTTCTTCAAGTTTTTCGTTTACAATAAGAGTTTCACCTGCTTTTACAATGATTTCCAGTTCACGCGTTTTATACTGAGGTTTTTCAAATTTACAAATATATTTTCCGCAAAATAAAGGAATAGTAAGCGGAGTTGCGCCTCTATATTTATCATTTATAAAAACGGATGCTCCTGAAGGTTCAGATTCAAAAACCACAAACTCGGAAGTAACATTTTCATTTTCGGGGAAATTAATTCCATCTCCAGTTAATACGAGTTTATAAACTGTTGCAGGCTTAATTATAACAGGAAAAAAATATTCATGCGGGATATAACCTTTCTTAATAAATTTCAGCATTTTTTCTTTGGGCGAAACATAAATCCAGTATTCTGATTTTTTTTCAACAATATCCCCTTCCACACCTAGGCGAGTTTCAAAAAATAGTGCATCCAAATTTGTATAAACTTTAATTAATGCACATTTTTCATCATTAACATTATAACGAGGATTAACAAGTGCACTTAAATCGTTAGGGTCTTCTTCAAAAGTAATTATTTTGAATTGCTGTCCCAACAACTCATTAGCAAAAAGAAATGAAATTATAACAACAATATTTCTTACTGATGATTTCAAAATGCTTTTTGCAAAAACATTTGCAAATTACAAACCAAACAGTAATTTACCAAAAAATTTTTCTGTATCTGTTTTTGCTTGATAAAATATTATTCCTATATAGTCTGCCGGAAAAATATTTAAGCCATTTTGGAAATTATAAACATCAAGCAGCTTTGAATCTGTTCCATAGATATAAAGTACACCGGGCTTTTCTGAATTCAATATAATGCTATTATCAGAGATTACGAGAGAAAATGTTTTAGAATAAATATCTAAAATATTTGTTGGCAAATAATCAACATATACTGTCCAATCTTCGATATTATTATCAACACCTAGAATATTATATATAACAGGATTTGTGAAATCATTTTCAGTAATTCCCGAAATTTGTTGTACTTCGTTTATAAAAGCAACAGCTCCCGGAGCAAGGTCAAAAGATGCCACAAGATTATTCAAATAAAGGTAAGGTTCTATTTTAATTAAAACACTTTTAGTATTTATGTCAATGACAGCTTGTTGCCAAGATTCAACAAATCTGAAATAAAGAATTTCGGCAGAAGTATAAACCTCGGTTTCCATCCAGATAAAAGGTACAACATCTGAGCCTACTAATGTATTATTTCTAAAATAAATTTTATTTGACAATGGAATTTCGACACTGTCGGGGGTAAGGAGAATAAACTCGATTAATTCGCCTTCTTCCTGATTACTGTGAAGGATAAGGTTAAAAGTGTCGTAAGTACAGCCTCCACCTTGAGCTTTGGCAATTCCTCTGCATTGTCCATTATAAAAAGCTCCAAGTCTGAATTCGGGATGACTTGCAAAATATCCTGTATTGAGAAAAACTCTACCATAAGCTCTCATAGAAAAACTAAAATCATTGGAATTACATTCCCATTGATGTTGTGGCTGAGCATTTAAGAAATTAAAGGACAACAGAAAAAACAGTACTAATAAAATTTGCTTCATAATTAAAATTTTGTGTAAGATAATAATTTTTAAAATTCATCATCATTTTTTATATAACTTTACAAGTTAATTTTTGTTAAGTGAAAATTCTACATTTTAAAAATAAAAATATTGACCGTAGTATTTATGACAAAATTCTTTCAGAATCTCCGTATGGCAATTTATATTCCTGTTCTTGGTATCTGGATGTTGTGAATCCGGGATGGGAATTACTTGCGGACGAAACTTTCAACTTTTTGATGCCGATTGCAACTAAGCAGAAAATAGGTATAAAATACATTATCCAACCTTACTTTACTCAACAACTCGGAATTTTCGGAAAAGTTATTCCTGACAATGAAACAACAAATTTTTTCATTAGTTCAATTCCTTACAAAAGATACTACATACAATTTAATGAAACTACGCCAAAAGAAAATTTCACCATTTTCAGAAAAAATTACATTCTGAATCTTGAAAACAGTTATGAAACATTACGTAAATCATATCGTAACAATTGTAAGCGTAATTTAAAAAAAGCGGCTTCTAATAATTTATTGGTGAAAAGTTTATCAGTTAATGAGTTTATAAATTTTGTAAAAGCAAACTCTGAAGTAAAAATACTAAAACAAAAATTTGAACTTTTACAAAAAATTATTGAAGCAGTTGAAGTTAATTTAGGAGAAAATTTTTTAAAAGCGGTTCTAGATAAAGAATCCAATATTGTTGCCGCAGGATTTTTTCCGGAATATAAAAACAGAATTTATAATTTAATCCCTGTAAGTTCGAAAAAGGGAAAAGAAACCAATGCTATGACATTTTTGCTTAACCATATTATTTTCGAGAATTCTTCACAGGCAAAAATTTTAGACTTTGAAGGTTCGGAAATTCCATCAATAGCTCGTTTTTTTGCATCATTTGGAAGCATAACTGTAAATTTTCCTGTTATAAACAAAAAATTGTTTGGTATTTTATGAATTAAGAGAACAAATCTTCGAGAACTTTCAGAGTTTTCAATTCTTTAAATCCCGCAAAATGATTCTGATAATATTTCATAAAAATATTTATCAATTCTTTCCTATGCTGATAATTAATCTTTATTGGATTTTCGGTAGAATTTGATTTTAAAAAATTATGAAGCAATTCAGAATGTTGATAATCAAGAGATTCTTCATCCGAAAAAAATATTGGGAAGAACATTCCTTCTATGAAATTAAAATATGGTACTTCTTTAGAAAAATTATTATAAATTTTAAATCCTTCCAAATCCGCAAAATCTCTCAAAAAATTCAAATGAAAATTGCTTACATTATTTTTAGTTTCATTAAGTTGGAGTATATAATTTTTCAAGAACTCAAAAAGATTCTGGTTTGGGCTTTGCTCTCGAATAGTTTTAAATAAGATTTCGGCGATAAATTGGGAAATTGCAATTTTATTTATGTCGGAACATAAATCTGCCAGTATATAATTTGATTCGCAGTATTTTAGATTTTGTACCTCTATAGTATTTTTAAAATTTATTTCGGTGGTAATAATATTAAGATGAAAAAACAATGCAGGCTTAAGATTTGATTTTGATTTATGACTAAGTCTGACTATAGCTGAAATTTTTCCTAATTCACTCGTAAAAAGTGAAACAATAATGGAATTATCGGAATATTTTATTTTATTTATAAGTATGGCTTCTGTTTTTACGAGCATGGTTTAATTTATAAATAAAATTTTGGTAACATCAGTTTTGGAGCCGGATTCATTTGAAGAGAAAACTAGATATACTCCGGTTTTAACTTTATTTCCGTTTAAGTCTTTTCCATACCAAACAGCTTGACCGCCTTCGGAGCGAGTTTCAAAGACGAGATTTCCCGATATATCGGTTATTTTCACATAAGAACCGGCTACCAATCCGGTAATTGTAATCGGGCCATCATAATCAGGATGAACGGGATTTGGGAATACATAAACTCCTGTGTAGTCTTCGGAACCTTCAGTTGCAATATTTCGGTATGAAATCAGACCACTGCTTGTGCCGAAAAATACTTCTCCGGTTTTAGGAATTATTTCCATACAAACAATAGTATTTGATAGCAAAGGGGAGTTCTCGGTAGTAAAATGATATATCTGTTGAACTCCGTCGCTACTGGTATAATATACTCCTCCGGATTGAGTTCCAAACCATTTTTTATTAGCTCCGTCAACTTTTATTGCCGTAACGAGTTCGTTTGCAAGCAAGATATCGGCATTGTCGGTGCCGTCATTACGAGGAATTTTAATTTGGCGAGCAGAAAAATTCGGGGAATCGAAAACATCATCGGGATTATAATAGACGGCAACGCCTTTATTTGTTCCAACCCAAATATATCCGTTTTTATCCTCAGCGATTGAATAAACTTCGTTACTAATTACCTGACCGGTTTCATCAATAATACTTAGTTTTTTAAATTTATCGTCGGTTTTATCACCGGGAGTGCCGTTATCGTCGAAAACAAACAATCCTACTCCTTGAGGCAAAATAACCCATTTTTTGTTTGTACGTGTAATAATTATTTGTCCGATATTATAATTACTTAAAAGTGATCCAAAGTCAATTGCTGTCCAGTTCCCATTTCGAGAAAGTACGTGAAACTGAGGGCTTGTGAGAGAGTTAGTAACCCAAAGATTTCCGTTATCATCGAATGCCATTCCTCCAATTCTGATATAGTCAATTCCAGGAACAGCAGCTAAAGTTGAGTTTGAAGTGTTATGAATTTTATATAATTGATTATTTCTAAATTCCAACAAACCATGCACCCACGAGCCAATAAAATATCTTGTGGGGTCTTTGGGGTCATAAATCACTCTCACTAAATCACGGACATAAGAAATTTCCGGAAAATTTACGTGAGAATAATTATTCCACGCATTATCTTTATAAATGTAAAATTCAGGATTTCTCCACAAAGGACCCCAAGATAAATTCATTGCTCCTGCTACAGCTATTAAATCTGAATTTATTGCAGACATATAAAATGTATTGTAGTTTGAAGGACCAATAATTTTAACATTAGTATATTTCCAACTAACCGGATTATGAACTAATCCCGAATTTTTATCAGCAATCCAAATTTCATCATTATCATTTATAAAACAAGAGTTTGGTCTTGGTCCTACATCTCCTGAGGGTAAAAAATATTTCCAAATGTGACGTATTTCGTTTAAAGCTGTATCATAAATTTTTACAAAATATTCTGCAGAAACTACAAGAATATTATTATTAGCATCAATAGAATTTACATCATTTACTGTATTATTCAGGTAAGACCAGGCATCCCCATTGAATACAATTATTGTATCTCTGTTGTTTTGGTTAGGGAAATCGTAATTTACAACAAGTTTGTTATTGAAAATTTTCAAGGTATTATACCTTGCATTTTTCATCCAATTGAGGTTAGCAGGAACATTATTTGTAATAATTTCCCAAAAAGAAAAATCCACCAGATTATCAGAGAGTTTCCCGCGGTATATGCCTTCGTCGGTAGCAGCATAAACGTAGTTTCCGTCATTATCGAGAGCATTTACTTTTACATCTGTTCCTTGATTACCTATAAACCAAGTTTCTTTGATTTCTTTTCGTTGAATATCGAGCACTACAATACCAAATCCACAACCTAAAAGCACATTATTTTCCCAAACGCTAATTGAATAAATAGCTTTGTCGGAACTCATGCTCTTGCGTTTTATATCGCTGATATTATAAATCTGATTTCCCGAAATTAAATCAATGTTTCCACTTTTATAGCCAATTACTACAGTGTTTAGATTTTTATGATATGCAATTGATAAAACTCCAACATCACTAAGTCCATTTATTTTTGAAAGTTTTTCAACTTCAGCATTTTGAAGGTTGTAACGCATCAATCCAACGTTAGTAACCATATAAACATAATTTCCGGCTTGAACAACTCTGGTTCCATGACTGTAAGGGAGATGGTCCTGCCACTGGCCGACAGCAACCTGTCCGAATGATAAAACGGAGAAAACCAGGATAAACACGCTTAATATATTCATTCTTAACATAAAAAGTTAGATAGTTAACATCATTAAATAACAAAAGTTAATAAAATTTATTGCTCATTCTTATCAAGAAAATCATTTAAAAAATCAATTAATTTACGCACCGCCACTGCTCTGTGTGATATTGAATTTTTTTCGTCAGAGTTGAGTTCTGCAAAAGTTTTGTCGAATTTTTCGGGGATAAAGACGGGGTCGTACCCAAATCCGTTATTACCTTTAGGAGTAAATCCTATATGTCCATTAACAATTCCTTCGAAGAAAAACTTTTCACCATCTATAATCAAAGCAATTACAGTTCTGAATCTGGCTCTTCGGTCTTCGATATTTTTTAAGTTGTCGAGCAATTTAGCAATATTATTTAAAGAATTACACTCCGGTCCGGCATATCTGGCAGAAAACACTCCGGGTTCACCGTTTAGTGCAAAAACTTCAAGGCCGGTATCATCAGCAAAACAACTATATCCATATTTTTCATATACATACTTTGCTTTCTGAAGAGCATTTTCCTCGAGACTTGTAAAATCTTCGGGAATTTCCTCAAAACATCTGATTTCTCCTAGGCTTACAATTAAAAACTTGTCTCCGATTATATCAGAAATCTCTTGTAATTTATGCTTGTTGTTAGTGGCAAAAACAAGTTTATACATTTTTGAATATCAATTAAATCTTAAATTAAAAATTATTTGTCGAATTACTTCGGGAAAATAATTACGAACGATTTCGTCTTTATCATCTAAGTTAAATGGAATTTTTGTTTGTCCGTAGCTTCCGTGAATAAAATTGCCTTTAGAGTTGTATATACTGAAATGCACATTAAAAATTCTTTCAGCTTTTGGATTTCCGGCTATGTAAGGGTCGCCGTATATTCCTTTGATTTCAAATTGATTAATAAAAATAAAATAATCAATTTGTCGTCTTCGGGCAATTTCTTCGAGTACTTCGGTTTGATGAAAAACAATATGAAGATAATGGTCGTCTTTGCGAACGGGCTTAACTACAATTTCACCATTTTGAATTCTTGTTCGGGAATTTTCCAATTCTTGTTTGCGTTTTTGTTGTTCTTTTTCTTCTTTTTTACGTTCGAAATAATTCTTTTTTTTCTGACTTTCAGGATTTTCTGGACGATTGGGTTGGGCTATTTTCCATTCATAAGAGATTATTGAATAAAGATTATCAATATCCTGCTGATCAACACGTGTATTATCAGTAAATAAACTTACTACATTACAGGAGTCAATTAAGGAATTTACAAGTTGTAGATTGAATTGATATCTAAAATATTGCATCAATTCATCGTGGGTCATTTTATCGTTTTTAAGAATTAATGAGGTTGCATCATTATTATAAATTCTTGGGTCAAAAGGAACGACTAAAACAGTTTTTTTTCGATTAAATTTTGCACTTTTAAAATCCAATTCGATTTGAGCTTTGATAGCAAAAGGTAGAAAAGAAAATAATAAAACATTTATTGTAAGTATTTTTAATGACAGTTTACTCATAATTATTTAAACAATTTAATTATGTCATTACCAATTACAAAAACCATTAGCAGTAACAGTATTACCATCCCAATAACCTGTACAACTTCCATAAACTTATCCGGAAGTTTTTTGCCGGTAATTAATTCAAAAACAGTAAACAGTGCATGACCTCCATCAAGAGCAGGAATGGGTAGTAAATTCATAAAAGCAAGTATCATGCTAATTATTCCGGTTAATCTCCAGAATTTAGCCCAATCCCAAACTGGTCCGTAAACTTTTGCTATTCCAATAGGGCCTTGTAAACTTTCTGAGGCTTTTTCCTGTCCTTTAAATATTAATGAGAATCCTTTTAAGTTTGCTGTAAGAGAAGTAAAAGCATCTTTCCATCCGTATTTAAAAGCGGTTATCAAATTATAATTTTTCATTTCATACTTTGGTATTGGCGTATAAACACCGATTTTTCCTAAGCTATCAACCTGAATCTTGAGTGTATCAATTTTCCCGGAATTGTCAACGATAAATTTAAGTTCCTGATTTTTATTTTGCATCAAGATTTCTCTGAAAGCTCCAAAAGAGCTTACGGGTTGACTATTTATTTCCAGAATTTTAGCACCGGGTTTAATTCCAGCCAATTGAGCAGGCATACCGTTTACAAGACTATCAACCTTAAAAACAAAGTTGTGGAGAGCAATAAATTCATCACCCTTTTTCAGATAAGAATAAAGATTCTCCGGCATTTGAATTTCGACAAGAGAGCCATTACGTTCAACTGTTACTGTCTTAGCGAAATACAAGTCAAACGAAAAAACATCTTCGTATCTAAGAACATCTTTTTTGTTTATTTTTCTTATTTTATCTCCTGACTGAAAACCTATTTCTCTGGCATAAGGATAAGCATAAATTCCTTCTTTTACATTATCAACCGGAAGATAGTCTTTTGTGTAAATAAGATGAGAGAAAGTAAGAATAATAATAGCTGCGACGACATTCATAAATACTCCGGCCAGCATTACAATTAGTCTTTGCCATGCTGGTTTTGAGCGGAATTCCCATTCTTTGGGTTCTTCTTTCATCTGTTTTGTATCGAGGGATTCATCAATCATGCCGGCAATTTTAACATATCCGCCAAGTGGTAGCCACCCGATTCCATATTCTGTTTCGCCGATTTTTTTACTCCAGATTTTGAAACCGGCGTCAAAGAAGATAAAAAATTTAGTTACTCTGATTTTAAAAATTCTACATGCGATATAGTGTCCAAACTCATGAATCAACACTAAAATCGAGAGCGACAATATTAATTGTCCTGCCATTACAATTCCGTTCATCTTATAAATTTTTTAGATAATTCCAACAATTTAATTCTTGAAATGTTGTCGGTATATACACATTCTTCGATATTTGGGTCGGAGAAAAACTCAACGTTTTGGAGAGTTTCTTCAATTAGGTCTGAAATCTGAGTAAATCTGATTTTTTTTGTTAGAAACAATTCTACGGCCACTTCATTTGCGGCATTCATAATACAAGGGGCATTGCCTCCCTTACGAATACACTCATAAGCTATAGCTAAATTTCGAAAAGTTTCGAGGTCTGGTTTTTCAAAACTTAAATTAGGATAATCAGTAAATAAAAATCTGTTTTTAGCCGAAAAACTTCTTTCTGGGAAATCGAGTGCATACTGAATTGGGATTCTCATATTTGGCACTCCCATTTGAGCCTTAATGCTGCCATCTTTAAACTCCACCATCGAATGAATCACTGATTGGGGATGAATCACCACCTCGATATGGTCAACATCAATTCCAAACAACCAATGAGCTTCTATTACTTCGAGACCTTTATTCATTAAACTGGCAGAATCAATAGTAACTTTGCTGCCCATATCCCAATTGGGGTGTTTAAGTGCCATTTCTGGAGTAACCTCCTTGATAAAGTTTTTGTCTTTACCTCTGAAAGGACCTCCTGATGCTGTAAGAATCAGTTTATCCACTGTCTTAATATCTTCTCCTACAAGGCACTGGTATATTGCAGAATGTTCAGAATCAACAGGAATTATTTGAGCACGATTCTTTTGAATTTCTTCAGTAATTATATGACCACCAACAACAAGTGTTTCTTTGTTTGCTAAAGCTATAGTTTTTCCGGCCCGAGCAGCACGCAAAGTAGGGATAAATCCCGAAAAGCCAACCATTGCAGCAAGAACGATATCAACACAATCAAGAGCTGAAACTTGCTCCACAGCTTCGGGTCCTGCATATATTTTCACAGGATAATCTGCCAACAGTTCTTTTAACTTTTGAAATCTGGATTTATCACCTATAACAACAAAATTAGGTTCAAAATCAATTGCCTGCCTGGCCAATAACTCTATATTAGTATTTGCTACAAGCACTTCAACATGGAACTTATCGGGATAATCTCTGATAATATCCAAAGCTTGAGTCCCAATAGAGCCTGTTGAGCCGAGTATTGCTATTCTTTTTCGCTTATTCATCAGAAAACAATATAATCTTCAGGATTTAACGAACGAGCTTTATCCCATAATTCAAAGTGTAAATGAGGTCCGGTTGTATATTCACCACTGTTACCATATTTTCCTATCAAACTACCGGTTGAAACCATGTCTCCAGCTCTAACAAAAATTTGAGCCAGATGTTTATAAACACTTATAAATCCTTGTTTATGCTGAATTATTATTGTATAACCGTTTTCAATATTATATTCAGCCAATACTACAATACCGGTATAAACTGAAAAAATATCAGAATCTGTTGTACTGGCTATATCTATACCAAAATGCCTTTGTTCAGGATTATAAGGGTTTATAATCATTCCTTTTGAAGGTGGATACAAATCCGGAATACGACTCGGAATTCTGATATAATTACTTAGGTCTTCGATTTTTTCGCGTGGTTTTATGGGATTATTAAAATTCTTTATTTGTTCTTCGGAAAGTATTGATGGAGAAACTGCATATTCTTCATCTATTGGCACATCATTTAAAAGAGCATCTCTGATAACATTTATGTATATATCTCTTTTATCTAATTCTGCTTCCAGACTGTCTAATCTGATTGCATTTTCCATTATTAACTTTCGTGTTTCCGCATTTGGATATCCGGGGACAAGCCTCTTTAATGGTGTATAAACAATTAGCAATGAATTTATTGCATAAAAAAAAGCAAAAAGCAAAAACAATAACAAAATTAGTCCTAATCTGTTTAATCTCAGTTTATTTAATACATCATAAGAATGTCCGTGATAAAAGACTATCTGAAATTTTTTACCAAACCATTTAAAAATTTTACTACCACGCATCGTAATCAAATAATTTCACAAAAATAAACAAAATTGCCGAACATTAAAAATGCACTATATCCTTTAGATTTTTAGCATATGGAAAAATATATTCAAAAACTCTGAGGAGAAATTTAAAAATAATTGAGTTATTCAATTTTTCAGGAGCAATGATTTCCAGTCTGTTATTAAAACTTTTAAAAATAAAAAACAATCCCCCAATTATAATTGAAATTTTTAATAATGCAAAAACAACCCCACCGGTTTTGTTTAACCATTGAAGTTTTATTTTATTCATAAGTTTATCAAAAACATGTGCGAAAACATAAATTAAAATTATCACTGCCACAAATACAACCACGAATGATACCAGAGGAATGTATTCTTTAGCAATTTTTCCAGAATTAGATAATAGAGAAGCCATCATATCCGAAAATCTCACGGCAATAAATACTCCTGCAATTAAAGCAAAATTAATTGCCAATTCCTTTACAAGTCCGTTCTTAAATCCTTTGTATGCAGAATATACAAGCACTAAACAAATTATTATATCAAATATTCCCATATAATAATATTTTTGCGAAAGATAATATTTTTTGTTTATTTTGCATTTATGACAATAATAAATTCCATAGTTTCTATTGTTAATTACAATCGTCTGGCAGAGATAGATTCCTTTAGAAGGAATCCTCATATTGTCCAATATAATGTACTGAAGAATTTAATCAATTATGCTCAAGACACTGAATTTGGTAGATTACACGGATTTGACAAAATAAAATCTTATGACGACTTTATTAAGAATGTACCTGTTCGCTCTTATGAAGAAATAAAACCTTTTATTCAAAAATCTTTTGAAGGACAACAAAATGTTCTGTGGCCGGGAGAAACAAAATGGTTTGCTAAATCGAGCGGAACAACTTCGGACAAAAGCAAATTTATTCCAATAACAAAAGAATCTCTCGAAGAATGTCACTTTCGGAGTGGAAAGGATATTTTTATAATGTACACCGACAAATTCCCCGAATCAAGTATTTTTTTGGGGAAATCGCTTGCAATTGGTGGTAGCACAAGTATTAATACTCTCAACGAGAATTCTTATTTTGGAGATTTATCTGCTGTTATAATAAAAAATTTACCTTTATGGACTTATCTGAACAGAATTCCACCCGCAGAAATTGCCCTTATCCAAGATTGGGAAACTAAACTTAACAAAATTGTTGAAATTTCTCATAATAAAAACGTGACAAATATCATAGGAGTACCTTCATGGTTATTAGTATTGTTAAAACGTTTATTAGAATATACCAAAAAATCAAATATTCTTGAGGTTTGGCCAAATCTTGAATTATTTGTTCATGGTGGGGTTTCTTTTGTTCCTTATAGAAAAACATTTGAAACACTAATTCCCTCAAAATCAATGACCTATCTTGAGACTTATAACGCATCTGAAGGTTTTTTTGCAATTCAGGATGAATTCTCTCAATCAACTGATGGAATAGATAAAGGAATGCTTCTGATGCTAGATTACGGAATATTTTTTGAATTTATTGAGCTTTCAGATTATCTAAACAACAATTATTTTGCTGTACCACTAGAGCAGGTTAAACCCAACATAAACTATGTTCTAGTAATATCAACAAACGGTGGTCTTTGGAGATATGTTATTGGAGATACCGTATCTTTTACGTCAACCAATCCATATAGAATTAAAATCACCGGAAGAACAAAACACTACATTAACGCCTTTGGAGAAGAAATTATTATTGACAATGTTCAAACAGCTTTAGCATACGCAAGTTCTATGACAAACGCCGAAATTAAAGAATATACAGCAGCTCCTATTTTTTATGAAAAAAGTTCTCAAGGAGCTCATCAATATTTAATTGAATTTTTAACCCCTCCTAATGATTTGGAATTATTCAGATTTTCTCTCGACAAAAAAATCAAAGAACTTAATTCTGATTACGAAGCCAAACGTACTAATGACATCACTCTAGGACCGCCCGACATTATTATAGCAAAAACAAACACTTTTTATAAATGGCTTCAACAGAAAGGAAAACTCGGTGGACAAAACAAAATTCCTCGTCTTTCAAATACAAGAGAATATATTGATGAACTTCTAAAAATTAATTCAGAATTATAATCTTTTTATTCTATCAGTAAGGAATTGCAAAATCCTCAATATAAAAATTTAACGAAGTTTTCCAACAACGTTTTATTGGGTTTTCATATGCTATTGAAGTTTTTAAATTCAAGAAGTCCCTGTAAAC